>NZ_CP107964.1:2502666-2815500 GCF_041434935.1 Kitasatospora sp. NBC_00374
ATCCGGACAACGGGGTCAATCCGGCCCGGCGGCGGGTCCGCGGGCCGTCGGGGGCCGTCCGCCCGGTAGCCGGAATCGGTCCTGGCTCAGTCCTGGGCGTCCTGGGCGCCGCGTGCCTCGGGCAGCTCGATCTCCTGGCCCAGCGACGCCGTCTCCTGCGGGACCCGGGAGGCGAACTCCTTCCAGAAGCCGGCCCGGATCGCGTACCGGTCGTGCTCGTCGATCTGGTCGTCCTTGTGCGCGAGCAGGCCGAACCGGGCCGCGTAGCGCAGCAGCTCGCCGTCCAGCCGGTGCGGGATGCGGGGGTAGTCCGTCCACAGGACGCCCAGGCGGTCCCGGGTGCCCTGCCGGTCGACGGCGCCCAGCCGGTCCGCCGCACACAGCCGGTCGCTCCAGCGCCGGGCGAAGACCTGCCCGACCTCGTGGGCGTCACCGCCGATGGTGGTGATGTCCTCCTCGCGGTCCGCCCAGCGCTGCTCGGCGCTGGTCAGCTGGGCGAGGGTGGGGAGCCCGTCGGCTGCGGTGGTCGTGACCGCCTCCGCGGACGGGCGGTCCACCCAGCCCCGGTCGGAGGACCAGCGCAGCACCGGGCCGCCGAGCCCGGCCGAGGCCACCGGGGCGGTGGCGCGTACGGCCAGGTCCTTGGGGGTGGGGATCATCCGCAGCGCGGCTGCGGCCGGCCGGGTCCGGGCCGGCGGGGGCGTCGCGGCCGGTTCGGCGGATCCGACCACCATGATCTCGGCGATCTCGGGTGCCGGAGCCGGTGCGGGGAACGGCGGGTGGAAGGCCGGCTGCTCCTTCTGCCGGGCCCAGCGCGTGATCCACTCCCGGTCGAGCACCCGCCGTTCGTCGGCCTCGCCGACCAGGTCCTCGGACTGGTTGAAGTCGCCGTCGGCCGCCTGCAGCGCCCACAGGTGCACCGCCACGCCGTGCTCCTTGGCGGACATCACCCCGGGCAGCAGATCGCCGTCGCCGGTCACCAGCACCACGTCCGCGCAGGCGTGGTTACGGGCCAGCTCGGACAGCTCGGCGTGCATCGCGGCGTCCACGCCCTTCTGCACCCAGCGGCCCTCGGCCCGGGTGAGCGCCCCCAACCGGACGGTGACCCGGGGCAGCACCCGCAGCCGCCGGTGCTCCGGCAGCGGCCGGCGCTCGGGCGCCGCGTCGAACCAGTAGATCCGCAGCAGCGGCAGACCCGTCTCGGCCTCCGCCCGCTCGCGCAGCGCCGAGATCAGCACGGTGTGGTCCACCGCCACCCGGGATCGCCCGGGCTCTCCGGCGAGCAGGCTGGCGGCAGCACCCAACAGGTATCCGGCATCGACCAGAACGACACAGCGGTCCACAGCTCCGCACCTCTTCTCGGGTCGGCCGGGCGGTGTGGGGGAAGTCGCCTGGCGGTCCGTGCGGCTATTGGGCCTTCCTCTACCCCCGGGGACGCCGGGCGAACCACCCGTTCCGCTGCCGGCGCCCGCGGGCCGAGCGGTGGCTGGTTCGTCGGGCGTGGCGGGACACGGGGGGACACCCGGGGGTGGGGCACCGGCACCGCCGGGTGCACATGCCGGTGGCCCGGCCCCGCGGTGTGGGGTCGGGCCACCGGCGTGTCGGTCGGGGCGGGGCGGGTCAGCCGCGCAGCTCCGCCGCCACCAGCTCCGCGAGCTGGACGGCGTTGAGGGCCGCGCCCTTGCGGAGGTTGTCGTTGGAGAGGAAGAGCGACAGGCCGTGCTCGACGGTCTCGTCGCTGCGGATGCGGCCGACGTAGGTCGGGTCCTGGCCGGCGGCCTGGAGCGGGGTGGGGATCTCGGAGAGCTCGACACCCGGGGCGTCCGCGAGGAGTTCGGCGGCGCGCTGCGGGGTGATCGGGCGCTCGAAGCGGGCGTTGATCTGGAGCGAGTGGCCGGAGAAGACCGGGACGCGCACGCAGGTGCCGGCGACCTTGAGCTCGGGGATGCCGAGGATCTTGCGGCTCTCGTGGCGGAGCTTCTGCTCCTCGTCGGTCTCGTTGGAGCCGTCCTCGACGACCGAGCCCGCGAGCGGGATCACGTTGAAGGCGATCGGGCGCTTGTAGACGTTGGGCGCCGGGTACTCGACGGCGGAGCCGTCGTGCGCGAGGGCGGCCGCGCCGTCGACCACCTTGAGGGCCTGGTCGTGGAGTTCGGAGACGCCGGCCAGGCCGCTGCCGCTGACCGCCTGGTAGGTGGAGACGACGAGGGCCGCGAGGCCGGCCTCCTGGTGCAGCGGGCGCAGCACCGGCATGGCGGCCATGGTGGTGCAGTTGGGGTTGGCGATGATGCCCTTGGGGCGGTCCGCGACGGCGTCCGGGTTGACCTCGGCGACCACCAGCGGGACCTCGGGGTCGCGGCGCCAGGCGGAGGAGTTGTCGATCACCACGGCGCCGGCTGCGGCGACCTTGGGGGCGAGGGCCCTGGAGGTGGATCCGCCGGCCGAGAAGATCACGATGTCGAGGCCGCTGTAGTCGGCCGTGGCCGCGTCCTCGATGGTGATCTCGGTGTCCTGCCAGGGCAGCGTGCGCCCCGCCGAACGTGCCGACGCGAACAGCCGCAGCTGCTCCACCGGGAACGCGCGCTCCGCCAGAATGCTGCGGACCACTCCGCCGACCTGGCCGGTTGCTCCTACGATGCCGATCCTCATCCGACTGCTCCTCCTGTTTCGTGCTCGATCAGGTTGCGCTTGATCACCGCCGCACCCTGCCCATCATGCCCTGTCACCGCCGTCGGGCGGCGACTCGTCCCACGCTGTGGGCTACAGCTTCCCGAGGGCGGCCAGCGCCGCCGCGACCGTCTCCCCGCCCGCGGGCAGCAGCGGCAGCCGGACGTCCGGCGTGGGGATCAGCCCCCGGGCGTGCAGCACGCCCTTGACCACGGCCGGGTTGGGCTCGGCGAAGGCGGCCTTCGACAGTCCGGCCAGCCGGTGTCCGAGCGCCCGGGCCGCCGAGACGTCCCCGGCCCGCCAGGCCTGCTCCAGGGCGACGAACCGCTCGGTCGCCAGGTGCGCCGAGGCGAGGATCCCGCCCGCCGCGCCGAGTGCCAGCAGCGGTGACACCACGAGGTCGTCCCCGGCGAGGACGGCGAAGCCGGGCGGCAGGTCGGCGAGCAGTTCGACGGCGTCCCCGTCGACGGCGCCGGTGGCGAGCTTCAGCCCGGCCACACCCGGCAGTTCGCCGATCCGGCGCAGGGCTGCGGCACCGAGTGCCTGCCCGGTGCGGTAGGGGATGTGGTAGACGACCAGCGGGACGGGGCTGTGTTCGGCGAGGTGCGTGAAGTGGGCGAGCACGCCGGCCTCGCCGGGACGGACGAAGGCCGGGACGGTGACCAGGGCCGCGTCGGCGACGCCGTCCAGCGCGGCGAGCGCCTCGACGGTGCCGGCGGTGTCCGCGCTGCCGGCGCCGACGGTGAGGACCGCCCCGCGGGCCCGGCAGACGCCGCCGACCACCGCGATCACCGACTGCTTCTCCGCGGCGCCCAGGGTGGCGGGCTCGCCGGTCGTGCCGAGCGCGACCAGGCCGGCCGCGCCGGCGTCCAGCAGCCGGTGCGCCAGGCTTTCCAGGGCGTCGAGGGCGACCGAGCCGTCCGCAGCGAACGGGGTGACCAGGGGGATGTGGATGCCGTGCAGTTCCATGCCGACGAGCCTGCCGCGTGCCGATCGTGCAGGTCCAGTTCATCTTTCCGAGGGTTCTCGTAAGCTGAGCCGATGCTCGATCTCCGCCGCCTGCGGCTGCTGCGCGAACTGTCCCACCGGGGCACCATCGCGGCCGTCGCCGAGGCCCTCTCGTTCAGCCCCTCGGCCGTCTCGCAGCAGCTCTCGGTGCTGGAACGGGAGGCCGGGGTCGCCCTGCTGGAGCGGACCGGGCGCCGGGTGGCGCTCACCCCGGCGGGGCTGAAACTGGTACGGCACACCGAGGCCGTCCTGGAGCGCCTGGAGCAGGCCACCGCCGAGCTGGCCGGAGCCCGGCGCGGACCGGCCGGGCCGCTGCGGATCGGCACCTTCCCGTCCGCGGCCCGGGCGATCGTGCCGGGTGCGCTGGCCGTGCTGACCGGCCGCCATCCGGCACTGGAGCCGATGGTCACCGAGGTGGACCCGGCCCGGGTCGCGGCCCAGCTGCGGGTCGGCGAGCTGGACGTGGCGCTGGTGCACGAGTACGACCTGGTGCCGGCCGAGCCCGAGCCGGGTCTGACCGTGACCGAAGCGATCTTCACCGAGCCGATGTACCTGGCCGCCCCCACCGCGGGCACGGTCGCGGACTTCCGGCACGCGCCGTGGATCGTGTCCCCGCAGGGCACGCTCTGTCACACCATGGTGGTCCGGGCCTGCCAGGCCGCGGGGTTCGCGCCGCAGATCCGGCACCAGGTGGACGACTTCGGCACCGCGCTCGCGCTGGTCGGGGTCGGCCAGGGCGTCGCGCTGGTACCGCGGCTGGGCACCCTGCAGGGCAGCGGGTCGGCGACCCTCACCCGGCTGCCGATGTACCGCCGGACCCGGGTCGCCTTCCGCGCCGGGGCGGGTGCGCACCCGGCGGTCGCGGCCTTCACCGCGGCCCTGCGCGAGGCCCTGCCGCCGGGGCTGATCAGCTGACCCCACTACGTAGTTGGGGCCCTGCGGCACCGACCTACCTATCCCCCTACGTAGTCCTTGTCGGGCTGCCGGTACGACCGCTGTACTCACCACGGGGGCGTCCCGCCACCGGCGGGTACGCGGTCCGAGGGGACGGCCGGCGGGCCCCGGGCTGTCCACCTGACAGTGCATCCCGAGGCTCGCCGACCGAGACGGGCGGTCAACGGCGGCCGCCCCGACACCGGCCTTTCGCCGGACAGGAGGTCAACGTGCTCAGCGGCTCCCGGCGCTCCTGCGCCGCCTATCTCAGATGCGTCCCGTTCGACACCTGGGAGATGCCGGTCCACCGGCACGCCATGGAGACCTGGGCCCGCGATCTCGGCCTGGCCGATCCGGTCTGGTTCATCGACAACGGCGAAGCCTCGCACGGGCCCAAGCCCCGTCTGCTGGAGCTGCTGAGCGCCGTCGAGCGCAACACCTTCAGCGTCGTCCTGGTGCCGGGGCCGTTCGTCTTCCACCTGGACGACACCCGCGCGGCGAAGGTCTGCCACCGGCTGTCCGTGCTGGGCGCGTCCGTCCTGCAGCTGCCGCAGGAGCGTACCGGCCGCCAGCCCGTCCCGGCCCGCCCGGACGCGGCCGACGCCCCTCCCGTACCGCTCCGCCGGGTACCGGCGACGCGCGCCCACTACGGTGGAATCGGTTAACGCCACCCTGCCAGGCCACGGATCCGGGGAGTCCGGAGTGGACACTGCACGACGTCCGCGGGCCCGCCTCGCCGCGGCCCCGGAGCCCGAGCCGGAGCCGGAGCGGCCCATGGTCGGCCGCGACGACGAGCTCGCCGCGACCCTCGCCGGCCTGCGCCGGCTGCCCGCCGTGGTGCGGGTGAGCGCCCCGGCCGGGCTCGGCAAGACCCTGCTGGTCGACCGGGCCGCCGGACGGCTGCGCGCGGACGGGCTGCGGGTGCTGCGGACCCGGGTGCCGCCACTGGCGCGGCCGTTCCCGTTCGGGGCGTTCGCCGAGCTGCTGCACGACGTCGGACCGCAGCTGCCCGAGGGCCTGGACCCGGTCACCGGCGCGCTGGCCGAGCTGCTGCCCGAGGCCGCCCCGCACCTCCCGCCGGCGCCCCCGCCGACCCCCGATCCGGGGCTCGCCCGGCACCGGGTGTTCCGGGCCGTACGGGCGGTGCTGGCCGCGCTCGGGCCGACCGTCCTGGTGGTCGACGGCCTCCAGTGGGCCGACCCGGACAGTCTGGAGCTGCTACGCGCGCTCACCCTCGACCCGGTGCCCACCCTCGGCCTGCTGCTCGCCGAGCGCCCCTCCGGCGCCCGGGGCGCCGCCGTGCCGCACCGCCCGCCGGGCGTCGCCGGCGCCGAGCTGCGGCTGGGGCCGCTGAACGAGGAGCAGGTCCGCCGGCTGTGCCCGGACCAGCCGCCCGCGACCGCCGCCGAGCTGCACCGCTGGACCGGCGGCGCACCGTACCTGCTGGTCCAGGTGCTCGACCGGCTGGAGGGCCACTCCCCCGAGCAGGCCGTCCGGCGCACCGCCGACGGCCTCGTCCACCCGGTGGAGACCGGATCCGCGGCCGCCGACGCCCTGGTCAGGGCCTGCGCCGTGATCGGCCGGCCGGCCGGGCAGGACCTGCTGGCGGCCGTCGCCGGACTGGACGGGCACAGCGCCCGCACCGCCCTGCTGGAGGCGCTGGCGACTGGCCGGCTCACCGAGGACGCCGACTGCCGGTACGGCCTGCCCTACCCGCTCGTCCGGGAGGCCGTGCACCGGGCCGTCCCCGGCCCCGAACGGCGCCGCGCCCACCTGGCCGCCGCCGAGGCACTGCGGGCGGCCGACCCGGTGCCGGCGGCCGAGCTCGCCCACCACCTGCGGGCCGCCGGCGACCTGGCCGGCTGGCGCGACCAGGCCGAGGCCGCCGCCGACCAGGCCGTGGCCGCCGGCGACAGCGGCACCGCCACCGAGCTGCTGCACCAGCTGCTGGCCGAGCCCTCGCTGCCCGCCGAGTACCGCTCCCGCGCGGCGCTCGCGCTGGCCCGGGTCTGCGTCAACACCCTCGACCACCAGCAGGTGCTGGCGGTGCTCCGGCGGATCGTCACCACGGCCGACCTGGAACCGGCGACCCGCGGCGAAGTCCGGCTCACGCTCGGCCTGCTGCTCCTCAACCAGGAGGGCGACAGCGAGGCCGGCTTCCGTGAACTGGAGCGCTGCGTCACCGAGTTGCGCGAGCGCCCGGACCTCGCGGCGCGCGCCATGGGGGCCCTCGCCGCACCGATCCTGGCCGTCCACGCCACCCAGCAGGCCCGCTGGCTGGACCGCGCCGAACGGGCCGCCCGGCTCAGCGGCGACCCGGTGGCCCGCACCGGGGTACTCGCCAGCCGGGTCACCTGGCTGGCCTGCGTCGGCGACCCGACCGCCTGGGAACTGCTCGCCGAACTCCCCCGCACCACTCCGCACCAGGCCGAACTGCGCCAGACCGCAAGGGCGTTGTGCAACGCGGCCAGCGGCGCCGTCGGCTGGGGCCTGAACGAGCAGGCCCGCCGCTACCTGGACGAGGGCCTGGACCTCGCCGAGGCCACCGGCATGGACTTCATGCAGGGCGTCGGCCGCGCCATGACCCTGGTCCTGGACTGGCACACCGCCCGCCTCGACGGGCTGGAGACCCGCGCCCGCGCGCTGCTCTCGGAGATCTCCGAGATGCCCGCGCTGCGCACCGACGCCTCCCTAGTACTGGCCCATCTGCACGCCCTGCACGGCGAGTTCGACGAGGCCGCCGCCGCCCTCGAACCCCTGCTGTCCGGCGGCCACGGACCGGACCCGATGCCGTTCTTCGACGCGCACGCGCTGGCCACCCGGCTCGCCCTGGCGGACGGCCACGCCGAGCAGGCCTGGCGCTCGCTGCTGCCCGTGCTGGAGCTGTACCGGACCAAGGCGGTCTGGGCCTGGGGCTGCGAACTCGTCCCCGAGGCCGTGCTCGCCGCGCTGGCCGCCGACGCCGGCGACGAAGCCCGGCGCCTCGCCGAGGAGTTCACCCTGCGGTGCGCCGACCACCCGGCCCCCGCCGTCGCCGCCGGAGTCGAACTCGCCCTCGGCCACCTGGCCGTGGACAGCGATCCGGCGGCCGCCGCCGACCACTACCAGCGCGCCGCCGCGATCCACGGCCGGATCGGCCGCCGCTACGCCCGCGCCCGGGCCACCGAACTCGCCGCGCTCGCCCGCCTCGCCGCCGGACAGCGGCCGGCCACCCCGGGGCTGGTGGAGGCCGCCGAGGAGTACGAGCGGCTGGGCGCCGTGGCCGACAGCTCGCGCTGCGCGATGGTGCTCCGGGAGCAGGGCATCGGCGATCCGCGGGCGCACGCCCGGCGCGGTTACGGCGAGGAGCTGACCCCGCGCGAGCTGGAGGTCGCCCGGCTGCTGGCCTCCGGGCGCACCAACCGGGAGATCGCCCAGGTGCTGTTCCTGTCCCCGCGCACGGTCGAGCAGCACGTGGCGAAGGTGCTGCGCAAGCTGCGGGTGCCGAGCCGCCGGGAGGTGCGCTCGGCGCTCGGGCCCCGCCCCTGAGGGACCGGGGGGCACCGGCACCACCACTGGCACTGGCACTGGCAGGATTTCGACGGCGGGTGTCCTGCCTGCCACTGGCCGGGGCCGGCGGTGGTCGGCGACGCTGGTGGCCATCATGGAGAACACGTCCGAACTCGCCCAGATCAACATCTCCCGCCTGCTCGCCCCCCTCGACAGCGATCGGCTCGCCGGCTTCGTGGCCGCCCTGGAGTCGGTCAACGCCGCTGCCGAGGCCGCCGACGGCTACCGCGGGCGCCTGCAGGACCAGGACGGCGACGCCACCGCGATCCGGGTCTTCGAGGACGACTGGCTGATCGTCAACATGTCCGTGTGGCGCGACCCGCGGTCACTGTCCGCGTACGTCTACAGCCCGCTGCACCGCGAGGTGCTGAGCCGGCGGCGCGAGTGGTTCGCCAGGCCCGTCGAGGCGATGACCGCCCTGTGGTGGGTACCGGCCGGGCACCGCCCGGACGTCGCCGAGGCACAGGCCCGGCTGATCGCCCTGCGGGAGCACGGGCCGACCCCCGAGGCCTTCACACTCCGTCACACTTTCCCCGCCCCCGCACCGGCGGAGCGCTGACACCGCACCACTACCCTGTCCCCCATGACCCAGTGGACGCAGCAGCAGGACGACGCCCCCGGCCGGTTCGGCCCCGACGCCACCGTGGAGGTGGAGGCCCACCAGGTGGGCAAGGTGCGCACCGAGTACGCGCCGAACCACGACGGCGACCCCGACCCGGGCGAGATCGTCTGGACCTGGGTGCCGTACGAGGAGCGCGACGGCCGCGGCAAGGACCGCCCGGTGCTGGTGGTGGCCCGGGAGGCCGGCGGTTCGCTGCTCGCGGTGATGCTCTCCAGCAAGGGCCACGCGCACGACGCCGACTGGGTGCCGATCGGCGCCGGCCCGTGGGACAAGTCCGGCCGGGACTCCTGGGTCGCCCTGGACCGGGTGATGCGGGTGTACGACGGCGGAATGCGCCGCGAGGCCTGCGCGCTGGACCGGGCACGCTTCAACCTGGTGGTCGACAGCCTGAAGCGCCGCTACCGCTGGAGCTGAGCCGGACGACGGGGGGACGATGCCGGACGGGACGACGGTCGCCTACGGGCCGCACCCCGACCAGGTGGCCGACCTGGTGCTGCCCGTCGTGGGCACCCGGCCGGCGCCGCTCGTCGTGCTGCTGCACGGCGGGTTCTGGCGGGCCGAGTACGACCGGGCGCACATCCGTCCGCTGGCCCACGCCCTGGCCGCACGCGGGTACGCGGTGGCCAACACCGAGTACCGGCGGATCGGCGGGGGCGGCGGCTGGCCGGCCACGTTCACCGATGTCGCGCTGGCCGCCGACACCCTGCCCGACGCGGTCGAGCCCGCCCACCCCGGGCTGGTCGACCGCACCGCGGTCGTCTACGCGGGGCATTCGGCGGGCGGGCACCTGGCCCTGTGGGCGGCGCTGCGCGACCGACTCCCCGAGGGTGCGCCGGGCCGGGCCGAACGGCTCCCCGCGGTGGCCGGGGTCCTCGCGCTGGCGCCGGTGGCGGACCTGGCGGAGGCGTACCGGCTGGGCGACGGCCGTGGCGCGGTGGCCGCGCTGCTCGGCGGCGGCCCGGACGAGCTGCCCGAGCGCTACGCCGCCGCCGACCCGACCGCACTGGGCGCGCCCGAGGTCCCGGTGGTGCTGGTGCACGGCGAGCGGGACGAGGTCCTGCCGGTGGCCCAGGCCCGGCGCTACCGGGACGCGTTCGACGGTGTGCGGCTGGTGGAGCCGCCGGGCGCGGGCCACTTCGAGCTGATCGATCCGGCGTCGGCGGCCTGGCCCGCGGTCGCGGACGCCGTCCGGCTGGTCGCCGGGCCCACGGGCCGGTGACCAGCCTGACGGACCGTCAGACCGCCGTGCTCGCCAGGCAGCTGGGGCCGAGCAGCTGCTTGAGGTCGCCGAACAGCGCCGGGTCGCTCTTCACCCGGTGCCGGTCCAGGCGCAGCACGGTGGTCTGCCGGGTGCCCTCCAGGCGCAGCCGTACCTCGGTGGTGCCGCGGTGGTGGGTGAGCACCTCGCCGAGCCGGGCGACCAGCGGCGGGGTGATCTTGACGCTGGGGATCGAGATGATGATCGGCGCGTCGGCGTGCGCGTTGGAGAGGTCCGGGACGGACAGCTCCATGCCCATCAGGCGTGGCACGTCCTCCCGCTTGTCGAGCTTGCCGCGGACGAACACCACGGCGTCCTCGACCAGTTGGGAGGAGACCAGCTGGTAGCTGGCGGGGAAGAACATGCAGTCGATGGAGCCGGCCAGGTCCTCCACGGTCGCGATGGCCCAGGCGTTGCCCTGCTTGGTCATCTTGCGCTGGAGGCCCGAGATGATGCCGCCGATGGTGACGATGGCGCCGTCCGGTCGCTCGGCGAGGTCGGCCACCGCGCAGTCGGCCTTGTCGGACAGCACGTGCTCGATGCCGTGCAGCGGGTGCGAGGAGACGTAGAGGCCGAGCATCTCGCGCTCCTGGGTGAGCAGGAAGCCCTTCTCCCACTCCTCCTCGGAGAAGACCACGTCGAGGCCGAAGCTCGGCTCGTCGGAGACCACGTCGCCGCCGAACAGGTCGAACTGGCCCTCGGCCTCCTTGCGCTTGACGCCGACCACGTTGTCGATCATCGGCTCGAACTGCGCGGTCAGGCCCTTGCGGGTGTGCCCGAGCGAGTCGAACGCGCCCGCCTTGATGAGGGATTCGACGGTCCGCTTGTTGCAGACCACCGACTCGACCTTGTCCAGGAAGTCGGGGAAGGAGGCGTACTTCCCCTTGGCCTTCCGGGTGCGGATCATCGAGTCGACGACCGGGCCGCCGACGTTGCGGATGGCGGTGAGGCCGAACCGGACGAGCTCGTTGCCGTGCGGGGTGAAGTCGGCGTCCGACTCGTTCACGTCCGGCGGCAGGACCTGGATGCCCATCTTCCGGCACTCGTTGAGGTAGATCGCGGACTTGTCCTTGTCGTCCTTGACCGAGGTGAGCAGGCCGGACATGTACTCGGCCGGGTAGTTGGCCTTGAGGTAGGCCGTCCAGTACGAGACCAGTCCGTAGCCCGCGGTGTGGGCTTTGTTGAAGGCGTAGCCGGAGAAGGGGACCAGGACGTCCCACACCGCCTGGATCGCCGCGTCGGAGTAGCCGTGCTCCCGGCAGCCCCGCTGGAAGGGGACGAACTCCGCCTCCAGGATCTCCTTCTTCTTCTTGCCCATGGCGCGGCGCAGCAGGTCGGCCTGGCCGAGCGAGTAGCCGGCCAGGATCTGCGCGGCCTTCTGCACCTGCTCCTGGTAGACGATCAGGCCGTAGGTCGGCTTGAGGATCTCCTCCAGGGGCTTCTCCAGCTCCGGGTGGATCGGGGTGATCTCCTGCTGGCCGTTCTTGCGCAGCGCGTAGTTGGTGTGCGAGTTGACGCCCATCGGGCCCGGTCGGTACAGCGCCAGGACGGCGGAGATGTCCTCGAAGTTGTCGGGCTTCATCAGGCGCAGCAGCGAGCGCATCGGGCCGCCGTCGAGCTGGAAGACGCCGAGTGTGTCGCCGCGGGCGAGCAGTTCGTAGGTGGGCTTGTCGTCCAGCGGCAGATCGAGCAGCTCGATCTTGATGCCCTTGTTCTTCTCGATCGCCTTGACGGCGTCGTCCATGATCGTGAGGTTGCGCAGTCCGAGGAAGTCCATCTTGAGAAGGCCGAGGCCCTCGCAGGTGGGGTAGTCGAACTGGGTGATGGTGACGCCGTCGGTGTGCCGGGTCCAGACCGGGATGTGGTCGGTCAGCGGTTCGGCGGACATGATGACGCCGGCCGCGTGCACGCCGGGCTGGCGGATCAGGCCCTCGATGCCGCGGGCGGTGTCGATCACCTTGCGGACGTCCGGGTCGCTCTCGTACAGGCCGCGGATCTCGCCGGCCTCGCCGTAGCGCGGGTGCGAGGAGTCGGTGATGCCGGAGAGCGGGATGCCCTTGCCCATGACGTCCGGCGGCATCGCCTTGGTGATCCGGTCGCCCATCGCGTACGGGTAGCCGAGGACCCGCGAGGAGTCCTTGATGGCGGCCTTCGCCTTGATGGTGCCGTACGTGACGATCATGGCGACCTTGTCGGAGCCCCACTTCTCCGTCACGTAGCGGATCACGTCGCCGCGCCGGCGCTCGTCGAAGTCGATGTCGACGTCGGGCATCGAGATGCGCTCGGGGTTGAGGAAGCGCTCGAAGATCAGGCCGTGCGGGATGGGGTCGAGGTCGGTGATGCCCATGGCGTACGCGACCAGCGAGCCGGCCGCCGAGCCACGGCCGGGGCCGACCGCGATGCCCTGCTGCTTGGCCCACATGATGAAGTCGGCGACCACGAGGAAGTACGCCGGGAACCCCATCTGGATGATGGTGTCCATCTCGTACTCGGCGAGCTTCTTGTGCTCGTCGTCGTACCCGTCCGGGAAGCGCCAGTCCATCCCCTCCCAGACCTTGGCCTTGAAGAAGTCCGACTCGGACTCGAAGCCCTCCGGGATGGGGAAGCGCGGCATCAGGTTCTTGAACTCGAACATGCCGGCGGTGTCGACCCGCTGGGCGACCAGCAGCTGGCTGTTGCGGCAGCCCTCCTGCCAGGCGTCCGAGGAGTCGAGCGCGTACATCTCGGCGGCCGACTTGATGTAGTAGCCGGTGCCGTCGAACCGGAAGCGGTCCGGGTCGGAGAGGTTCTTGCCGGTCTGGACGCAGAGCAGCAGGTCGTGGGCGCCCGCGTCGCCCTCGGTGGTGTAGTGCGAGTCGTTGGTGACCACCGGCGGGATGGCGAGCTTCCGGCTGATCTCGATCAGCCCGTCGCGGACCCGCTTCTCGATGTCGAGGCCGTGGTCCATCAGCTCCAGGAAGTAGTTCTCCTTGCCGAAGATGTCCTGGTAGTCGGAGGCCGACTTGATCGCCTCGTCGAACTGGCCGAGCCGCAGCCGGGTCTGCACCTCACCGGAGGGGCAGCCGGTGGTGGCCATCAGGCCCGCCGCGTGCTCGGCGATGATCTCCTTGTCCATCCGGGGCCACTTGACCAGCCAGCCCTCGGCGTACGAGCGCGAGGTCAGCTTGAAGAGGTTGTGCAGGCCCTGCCTGTCCCGGGCCCAGATGGTCTTGTGGGTGTAGGCGCCGGAGGCGGAGACGTCGTCCCGCTTCTGGTGCGGCTGGCCCCACAGGATGCGCTTGGTGTTGGAGCGGGACTCGGGCGCGACGTACGCCTCGATGCCGATCACCGGGGTGATGCCGGCGGCGGTCGCCTGCTTGTGGAACTCGGCGGCGCCGTACATGTTGCCGTGGTCGGTCATCGCGACGTGGGTCTGGCCCAGCCGCTCGACCTCCTTGAACAGCTGCTTCAGCCGGGCGGCGCCGTCCAGCATCGAGTACTCGGTGTGGACGTGCAGGTGCGCGTACGGCTGGTCGCTCAAGGCGGGGCCTCCGGGGTCTGCGGGTGTTCTGGCTGGTCACGGCAGGTGCGCGGAAACACTTCAGGCCCGGCCGCATCGCGGCTCGGGCCAGGTCTCACGCGTTCACCCGCCCTACTCTAGCCCCCGGCACCGTCGATCCTGGAACCATCGAGGTCACCGTTTCGTCGGTCCGCAGGTAGGCCCCGAGTTCCCCCCGAGCACCACCGAAGGACGCCCTGAACATGCCCGAGCACCAGAACGCCGCCGACCGCGAGGCCGGCCGCGCCGAGACCATCCTGACGGTCTTCGACACCGCATTCGGAGACCTGCTCGCCCAGGACCCGGCCGCCTTCCGGGTGAAGTTCCGCAAGATGGCGGCCTCCGCCTTCGCCTTCTACCGGGGTACCGCCGGGCTGTACTACGCGGACCTCACCAGCGGCCCGTTCGAGGGCCACGGCGCCCGCTTCCTGGACGAGCGGACCAGCCGGGTGTGGATCCACGGCGACCTGCACGCGGAGAACTTCGGCACCTACCTGAACGCCGAGGGACGGCTGGTCTTCAACGTCAACGACTTCGACGAGGCCTACGTCGGCGCGTTCACCTGGGACGTCCAGCGGCTCGCCGCCAGCCTGGCCCTGATCGGCTACGCGAAGGCGCTGTCCGACGCCACCATCACCGAGCTGGTCCGGGCCTTCGCGACCGCCTACCGCAGCCAGATCTCCGCCCTGGTGCACGGGTCGGGCGAGGGCGACGCCTACACCCTGGACACCGCCACCGGGCCGATCCTGGACACCCTGCGGCGGGCCCGGCTGCAGACCCGGGTCGAACTGCTCGACCACGAGACCGTGATCGAGGACTACGACCGCCGGTTCCGCAAGGGCAACGGCGCGATCGAGCTGGCGCCCGACCTCCGGGCCGAGGTGCTGGCCGCCTTCGAGGCGTACCTGGGCACCCTGCCGCCGGCCTCCCGCACCCGGCCGGACGCGCTGCGGGTCAAGGACGTGGTCGGCCGCCGGGGCATCGGGATCGGCAGCGCCGGGCTGCCCTCGTACAACCTGCTGCTGGAGGGGCACACCGACGCCCTCGAGAACGACGTGATCATCTACATGAAGCAGGGCCAGACCCCCGCGGTCTCCCGGCACGTCACGGACCCGGAGATCCGCGGCTACTTCCGGCACGAGGGCCACCGCACGGTGATCTCCCAGCGGGCCCTGCAGGCCCACAGCGACCCCTGGCTCGGCCACACCACCCTGCACGGCCGGGGCCAGCTGGTCGCCGAGGTCTCCCCGTACGCGGCCGACCTGGACTGGACCGACCTCAACGAGCCGGCCGAGCTGCTCGCCGTGATCGAGTACCTGGGGCGGGCCACGGCCACCATGCACGCCGCCGCCGACGAGTCCTCCAGCGGGCACAGCCTGGTGCCGTTCTCCACCGAGCACGCCATCGACGCCGCCATCAGCCGGGACGAGAGTGGCTTTGTCGACATGCTGGTGGAGTTCGCCCACGCCTACGGCGACCGCGCCCGCAGCGACCACCAGATCTTCGTCGACCTCTTCCGCAACGGGCGGATCCCCGGCCTCTGAGGCCGGTGTACGCGGGCGCCGGGGGGATTCCGCCCCCGGCGCCCGCGCGCTACTCTCGGCTGCCGACGCCACGGAGGGGGAGCCATGTCCTGGGGACCTGTGAACAGCCCGGTACCGAGAGGCCGCGACGGCGGCCTGATCGCCCTCGGCCTGCTGCTGCTCGTGCAGTTGGCGATCGAGCTCGGCGTCCTCGGCTACGACCTCAGCGAGGCCGGCGTCGACTACCTCTCGACCGCCCTCGGCTTCTCCTACCAGCACTACGTGCCCGCGCCGGTCGGCTTCTTCGGCAACGACACCGCGCTCAGCGTGGCCCTGCTGGTCCTGGCCGTCGGCGCCTTCAGCGGCGGCCGCTGGGTGCGCCCGGCGGCCGTCGCCGTGCTCGGGGTCAACGCGTACGCGGCGGGCGCGCTGCTGGTCAACCAGCTCCAGGAGAACGCGGACGGCTTCGCCGAGCCGGTCAGCCACCTGGTGCTCAACCTGACCGTGGTGGCGACGCTCCTGATCGCGGTGGTGGTAGCGGCCGTGGTGGCGGCCACCCAGCGGCGCGAGCCGGCCCCCTCGCCCTCGTATCCGCCGCTCTACCCGCCACCGATGCCGCCGCCGGCGCCGCCCTACCCGGCCGGCCCGCCCACGGGCTGACCCGCCCGGCTCAGCCGCGCAGCTCCCGGCGGATCACCAGCCGCAGCCCCGAGTACGTCGTGTCGACGGCGCACACCTTGTTGTCCACCAGGCCGGTCGGCAGGGCCACCGCGCGCAGCACGTCCTCGGTCAGGTCGGTCGGGACCCGGGACGCCTTCTTCGGCCAGGCCACCCACAGCCCGGCGGCCGGCCGCATCGCCGCCCGGAACTCCGCCAGCCGCGCCGCCAGCTCCGCCCGGTCGGCGGGGAACCACAGCGCGACGTCGAACGGCTCGGCCGGGTCCGGCGCCCGCCGGACCCGCACCCCGGCCGGCAGCTCGGGCACCGCGAACCCCGCCGGCGCGCCCGCCAGCAGCAGGACGGCCTCGGCGGCGATGCCCAGCTTCCGGGCCAGCGGGGTGCCCGAGTGGCCGGCCGCCACCGGGCGTCAGCCGTCCAGCTCGGCGAGGAAGCCCTCCGCCACGCGCCAGGTCCGCTCGGCGGCCTCGGCGTCGTAGTCCGCCAGCTCGGGGTCGGTGTAGAGGTGCCCGGCGCCCCGGTAGCGGTGGATCTCGACGTCCGCCCCGGCCCGGGTCATCTGCAGGTACCAGGCGTTCAGCCAGTCCTCGGTCTCGAACGGGTCCGGCTCCGCCACGTGCAACTGCACCGGGATCTCCGTCGCCGCGTCCTCCCGCAGGTCGGAGGTGCCGTGCAGGAGCAGCAGCCCGCGTGCCCGCTCGTCCGCCAGCGCCAGGTTCTGCGCCAGCGACCCGCCGAGCGAGAAGCCCGCGTACACCAGGCCCGGCCCACCCGCGCCGATCAGCGGCGCGGCGGCCGCCACGGCCCGGCGCAGCAGCTCGTCACCGCCGACCTCCTCCTTGTACGCCATGCCCGCCTCGACGTCCTCGAAGGTCTTGCCCTCGAACAGGTCCGGCGTGTCGACCGTGTGCCCGGCCGCCCGCAGCCGCTCGGCGGCGGCGTGCACGGCGGGGCGCAGCCCGTAGACGGAGTGCAGCAGGAGGATCTGGGCCACGGGGTCGGTTCCTTACGGCTCGCGGGTCAAGGGCTCACCCTCCATGATCCCCCATCGTGTCCGGAGCGGGGCGACCGCCCGTTGGACGCCGATCACCCGGTGCACCGGGCCCGCGGGGTTTCGGGCCGGCGGGCCTGCAGGATCGGACAGACGGTCTCCCGGGTGAGCAGGCGCCGGAGGAACTCCGGGCCGGAGACGGCGGGGTACTCGGCGAACCGGTTGGCACGCGAGTGCACGATCACGATTGCGAGGCAGGCGGTATCCGGCACCCGGCACCTGATGTCGGGGCTGAATGGTGGGGAATATCACCCGACCCCCGGCCGGAGGAAGGCACACTCACCACAGGCGACGGGCGCCCTCCCACCCGGATGCCGGGTGGGAGGGCGCCGTCGTGTCCGTGGTCGGGCCGGGGTCAGTACTCGACCTTCATGGTGACGCCGCCGAAGGTCTGCGCGGCGTAGAGGCTGAAGTACACCCAGCCGGAGGGCGGCGTGGCGACGGTCAGGGACTCGGCGTTGCCGACGGCGGTGGACTTGCTGACGTACGAGCCGGTGGTGGCCCAGTTGGTGCCGTTGTAGTACAGGTCCGCGTTGCCGGTGCCGCCGCTGCTGGTGAGCCGGAGCTGCTTCACCCCGGCGGGGAGGTAGGCGAACATGTAGCTGTAGTTGCCCGTCGTGGCCGTGACGCCGGTGCGGCGGCAGTTCTTGTCGTACTGCCGTACGTCCGGCGCGCTGCACAGCGGCAGTCCGGCCACCGCGAAGGCCTGGCTGCGGGTGGCGGTGGCGCCCTTGTCGTCGGTCACGGTCAGGGTGACGGTGTAGCTGCCGGCCGCGGTGTAGGTCTTGCTGGGGTTGGCCGCGGTGGAGGTGGTGCCGTCGCCGAAGTTCCAGGAGCGGGCTGCGATGGTGCCGTCGGGGTCGGTGGAGGTGTCGGTGAAGGTGACGGACAGGTCGCTGACCAGGGCCGTGAACGCCGCCACCGGCGGCTTGTTGGTCTGCGTGCCGGGGTTGCAGGCGCCGGTGTTGCAGGCGGTCAGCCAGGTGTCGAAGTCCGCGTTGTAGCGGGTGCCGATGGTGCTGGTGAGGTAGGTACGGGCGCCGGCCCAGTCACCGCTGCGGTACTTGGCGAGGACGGCGCTCATGTCGGCCCAGTGCCGTTCGACCATGTAACGGACCGCCAGGTAGCCCCAGTTGTAGATGCGGGCCTGGTCGGCGTTGTCGTAGGTGGTGTCGAAGAGCGTGCTCAGGGTGTAGGTGTGCCGGCCGGCCTGGGTGATCGCGTCGTCGTAGCGCACGCCCCGGTAGGAGTAGGAGACGTACTCCGCGAGGCCCTCGCTCCACCAGACGGTCGGCGTGGCCGAGCCGGCGTCGAAGTCGCCGTACATGTCGTAGCGGCCGTCGAGGTAGTGGGTGTACTCGTGGTTGAGGTTCCAGACCTGGAAGCCCGGGCGGACCCACTCGGCCTCGTAGGCGATGAAGCGGGGCTGGTTCCCGGCCGCGGCCGGGTCGCCCTCCAGGTACATGCCGCCGTTGTTGGTGGAGATGCCGAAGATCGGCCCGGCGTAGGTCTGGTAGTCACTGCTGGAGTGGAAGACCACGACCTCGATGGTGGTGTTGCCGTCGTTCGCGACCGGCCCGTTGTCCTTGAGGACGCTGTGGAAGTAGGCGTCCTGGTTGACCAGGCTGGTGCAGGTGGCGGCGAGGTCGGCCGCGCCGACCTGCTGGGCGACGATCCTGATGCTGGGGCTGCAGGTGTAGTTGATCGTCAGGATGGCGGCCCGGAGCCGGGGACCCAGGTTGCAGGTGCCGTAGTACGAGCAGTTGGCCTGGTCGTAGGTGTCGGTCGCGACCGCGAGGTTGACCCAGAGCGCGGAGCTGGCCCCGGTGATCGAGCTGCGGTCGAGCAGGCTCTTGACCTGCGGGCGGACCTTGGTGAGCAGGGACGGGTAGTTCAGGAAGCGGCCGAGCTCCAGGCCGGAGTTGGCCGCCAGGTAGCCGCGGTCGGTGCCGAGCAGCGCGAAGTTGGTGACGGCGAAGTTCACCAGGGTGTCGGTGATGCTCGGGTCCGCCTGGACGGCGGCCTGGTAGTCGGCGTTCTGGTGGCCGCGCCACAGCACCGTGTAGGTGTTGTTGACCGCGTTCACCATCGACCAGCTGCTGTTGTAGGTGCTGTTGTAGCCGTTCAGCAGGCGCTTGACGACGGACAGGTACCGGGCGTTCTCGCCCGCGCTGTCGATCAGGATGACGGCCTCGGAGAGGGTCGCGCCGTTCGCCTCGGTGACGTCGCCGGAGTGCGCGGAGGCGTAGAAGGCGTCGAGGGCGGCCCGGGTGGCGGTCTTCAGCGGGGTGCCGTAGGCGCCGACGTCCGCGGGGTGGTACCACTGCACGTAGTACCCGGCCCGCAGGAAGAGCACCAACTGCCCGGCCGACGTGGTGTTGTCGCCGGGGTAGGCCGCGGACACGTCGCGCAGCGCGTTGGCGACGCTGACCATCTGCGCCTCGCGGAAGACCGCGTTGGCGTCGGCGCCGAGCAGGCCGAAGAGGGTGTTGACGCAGTCGACCGGCACCGACTTGACCTGCTGGACCAGGGCGCTGCCGGTCTTGGACGCGAAGTCGGAGACGTTGCAGCTCGCCGCGGCGAGCGCCTGCGGCGCGGCCTGGGCCTGGGCCTTGGGCTTGGCGTAGTCGGTGCGGGCCGCGGAGTCGGCGGCGGTGCGCGGGGCCCGCTGCGAGAGCGGCACGGTGCTTCCGAGGTGCTGGTCCTCCGTCAGGAGGGTGCCGCTGGCGGGCCGGGGTGCGCCCGCGGAGGGTGAGGCCGGCGCGGGGGAACGGCCGGCGGTCGGGGTGGCGGCCTGGCTCTGGGGAGAGAACAGGCCGAAGGCGAGGCAGGCGGCGACGGCCGTGGTGAGCAGGCGCGCCGAGTGCGCGGTTGTCCGGAAGGATCTCACGGTGGGGGCCTCCGGGCCGGTGATGTGGCCGCGCGCGGACGCGGCCGTGAAAGGTGGGGGGTCGGCCGGATGGGGGGGGCGGCCGGGGGGAACCTCGGCAGGCCGGAGCGGTTGGGGCCGCGCCCGCCCGCCGACAGCGGGTGTGACATGTACCATTGCACGTATCACATGGCGATGGAAGACCTCATGCGGCCCCGGGTCGCCCGCACGCGCCACCCATAGCGGAACAAGCAGGTCGAAGCCCCCGAACCGGGCAGGCCGACCACCGGGTGAAGAGTCGACGAACAGTCATGCGCGGGGACTGGACAGCTGATTACCGGCTAGTAGCCTTTGGCGACGTGACTGAGCCCACCGATGCCCTCTCCGTTTCCCGGCCGCGCCGCCGCCGGGTCCTCAAGGCCGCCGTGCTGACCGCCGGCGCCGTCGCCGTTCCGCTGGGCCTGGGCGGGGCCACCGCCACCGCCACCGCCGCGCCCGCGCCGCAGTTCCTGCACGGCCTCGCCTCCGGTGACCCGCTGCCGGACGGCATACTCCTGTGGACCCGGGTCACCCCGACCCCGGACGCCGTCCCCGGCTCCGGCAGAGGCCCCGACGTCGAGGTCGGCTGGCAGCTGTCGACCGACAGGTCCTTCACCGCCGTCGTGGCGAGCGGCACCGTGACCGCCACCGCCACCACCGACCACACGGTCAAGGCCGACGTCCGCGGACTGCGGCCCGACACCGACTACTGGTACCGCTTCACCGCCGACGGCGTCACCTCGCCGGCCGCCCGCACCCGCACCACCCCGGCCGCCGACGCCGCCCTCTCCCGCCTGCGGCTCGGGGTCGCCTCCTGCGCCAACTGGGAGGCCGGCTACTTCTCCGCCTACCGCCACCTGGCGGCCCGCGGCGACCTGGACGCCTTCCTGTTCCTCGGTGACTACATCTACGAGTACAAGTCCGGCGAGTTCTGCGCCCGCGGCAGCGTGGTGCGTCCGCACGAGCCCGCCCACGAGATCACCACGCTCGCCGACTACCGGACCCGGCACGGCCGTTACAAGACCGACCCGGACCTCCAGGCCCTGCACGCCGCCGTCCCGACCATCGCGATCTGGGACGACCACGAGTTCGCCAACGACGCCTGGTCCGGCGGCGCGGAGAACCACACCCCCGGCACCGAGGGAGTCTGGGCGGACCGCGTCGCCGCGGCCAAGCAGGCCTACTTCGAGTGGATGCCGGTCCGCCCGTCCGTCGCCGGCACCACCTACCGGCGGCTGCGCTACGGCAAGCTCGCCGACCTCCACCTGCTCGACCTGCGCTCGTTCCGCTCCGAGCAGGTCAAGGTGGGCAACGGCGATGTCGACTCCGCCGACCGTACCCTGACCGGCCGCCAGCAGCTCGACTGGCTGAAGTCCGGTCTCTCCGCCTCCGACACCACCTGGCGCCTGATCGGCAACGAGGTGATGATCTCCCCGGTCGCCTTCCTGTCGCTGCCCGGCTTCCTGCTCCGTCCGCTGGCCAAGCTGCTCGGCCTGCCCGGCGAGGGCATCGCGGTCAACACCGACCAGTGGGACGGCTACACCCACGACCGCCGCGAACTGCTCGGCCACCTCAAGCAGAACGGCATCACCAACACCGTCTTCCTGACCGGCGACATCCACTCCGCCTGGGCCGCCGACGTCCCGTACGAGGCCGCCACCTACCCGGCCTCGGGCAGCGTCGCGACCGAGTTCGTGGTCACCTCGGTCACCTCGGACAACATCGACGACATCCTCAAGGTCCTCCCGCAGACCGTCTCCCTGGTCGGCGTCGCCGCCCTGGAGGCCGCGAACCGGCACATCAAGTGGATCGACCTGGACTCGCACGGCTACGGCGTCCTGGACATCACCCCGCAGGCCGCGCAGATGGACTTCTACGTCCTGTCCGACCGGACGAGGAAGGACGCCACCTCCAAGTGGACCCGCTCGTACCGGACCCGCTCCGGCACGCAGCAGATCGAGCGGGTGTACTCCCCCGTCAAGTGACGCACCGCCGGCCGCGCCGCTCCCCCTCCGGAACGGGGAGGGAGCGGCCGGTCCCGTCACCGGGCCGGGCCGCCGCCGGGCGGTGCGTCAGGCCGGTTCCACGGCAAGGCTGTAGCGCTGCTTCTCCTTGCGTGTGGCACCGAGCCGGTCGTAGAAGCGGATCGCGCCCTCGTTCCAGGCGGGGGTGTTCCACTGCACCTCGTCCAGCTGCCGGGCCCGGGCCTCGGCGAGGACGGCGTCGATCAGCCGGGCTCCGAGGCCGAGACCGCGGTGCTCGTCGCGCAGGTACAGGCAGTCCAGGTGCAGATACGGCCGCCCCTGCCAGGTGCTGAACTCCTCGGTGCAGGTGGCGTACCCGGCCAGCGCGCCGCCGGGCAGCTCGGCGACCAGGCAGCTCAGCCTGGGCTCGGCCCGCTCGAAGAGCTCGCCCACCAGCAGCTGTGCCAGAGCGTCGGCCGGGGGCGCGGCCCGCTCGTACGCCGCGTGCTCGGCCGCGAGTACGGCCACCGCGGGAAGGTCGGCCGGTACCGCCGGGCGCACCCGCGGCAGGTCGGTCGCGTTCATCGGCTCTCCTGCGGGGCGAAGCGGGCGACCAGGTCACCGGCGGCGAGCCGGCGGAAGGTGTCGGGAGCGGCGTCGAGCGGGCCCTGATAGAGGCGGTAGCCCGTTCCGGAGAGGGCCGGCGGGGCGGGGAGGTCGCCGTCGACCAGCCCGAGGAAGGCTTCGGTGCCGGCCAGCCGGGCGGAGAGCTCGGCACCGGACGTCCGCCGCTCGGCGTCCGGGGAGCGCAGGGCGCGCAGCCGGGCCGCGAACGCGTCGACCGGCTCGCTCTCACCGCGCCGCCAGGTCCGGACGGTGGCGCCGTCGCGGCCCCGGACGAGGACCTCCCGGGAGCCGGCCGCGGCCACCGCGCAGGCCAGGTCCCAGAGGGTGGCCCGGGCGCCGGGGGCGAAGTGCGCGAGGACGTCGGCGCAGAGCTGTCCGACCTTCTCCTGATGGCGGCGGACGTCGTGGAAACCCACCGTGGCGGCGGTGTTCAGATCGGTCCAGGTGTACCGGCGCTCCGCCAGGTCGACGATCATCGGGACACAGACCTTCGCCGCCCCCGCCAGGTCCATCCGCTGGCGGACGGCCTTCGGGTCGAAGTGGGTCTGTGCGGCCGGGAGTTCCATGAACCCGGTGAAGGCGTCGGTCAGTTCCTCGAAGGCGACGTCGTTGTAGCTGAAGACGACCACCACGGCGTGGCGGGCGCCCGCGGCACCGAGCCGCGCCAGGTCCAGGTCGACGAACTCGGTCGCGCCGTGCGGCGGCGGCGCGTCGACGAAGTCCCCGGAGTGGACGGCGGCCCGGTCCCGGTACACCAGGGCGGTGTAGTCGCACAGGCCCACGAACCGCCAGTCGGCGTCGTAGAGGGCGATCGACAGGTCGAGGTCGACCCTGAGCCCCTCGGGTTGCGTCCAGTGCAGGAACAGTCGCAGCGCCGCGCCGTCGGGCAGCGGCTGGACGCTGCCGCGCGGTACCGGCACCAGCACCTTGGCGGCGGCTCGCTCCGCGAACGGGACGACCAGGTCGGCCAGTCCCTCGTCCAGCAGCGCCGTCTCGTACCGCTCGGCGCCGGCGCCGGCCCGCCGCACCAGCTCGGCCTCGATCAACGCGCAGACCGGGGCGCTGAGTTCGGCCGGGACGACGACGCCGTGGTCCTCCCGGGCGTGGGCGAGCGCGACGGTGCCGCGCGGGAAGTACAGCCGCCGCTCGCCCTGGACGCGCGGGCCGCGCAGCCGTCCGTACGCGCCGAGCAGCGGGCCCGGCGCCACCGGGCGCAGGGCCGCGGCGACCGTCCGCAGGAAGGAGTCGGGCAGCGGGGTCCCGGGGGCCATGATGGCGTGCACCCGCAGCAGGTGGTGCAGGCGGCGGGTCAGCTCGCCCGGCCGGGTGGCCAGCAGTTCGGTGGCGCCGGCCAGGTCTCCCGTGGCGAGCAGTGTCTCGACCCGGCCCGCGAAGCCGGTGAACCCCAGCCGGGTGGTCCGCCCCGGGCCGGAGTCCACCCGCAGCGGGGCGGGCGGGTCGAGGAGCTCGGCGCCGGCCGGGTGCGCGTCCAGATCGGTCTGCCGCAGCAGCGCGAATGCGGCGGCCACCGTGGGGTGGCGGCGGCGGTGCTCGGACGGGTGCAGCAGTTCGCCGGCCCGCAGCCAGGCCTGGCGGCGGCGCCGCAGGTCCTCGGCGAGCTGGGCGAGCGGCAGCGCGTCCAGTGCGGCGAGCAGCGAACGGCGCAGCGGGCGGGGCAGGTTGCGCAGCCGGGGCGCGTTCGCGGGCAGCAGGTCGGGTTCGGCCCCGGACAGCGCCCAGAGCAGCCGGAGCACGTCATTCGCGGTGTCGATCCGGGCGAGCAGCAGGGCCTCGGCCTGCTGCGGCGCGCGGCGGACCAGGGCGGCGAGGACGGTGGCCTTGGTCTCCCGGACGGGGATCTCCTCGGGCAGCCGGTCGGCGAGGTCCGCGGGGGCGAGGGCGAGCAGGGCGGCGAGGTCCTCGCGGTCCTGCGGGGAGAGCGGGGTGCGGCGGGTGAGCAGCAGGTCGAGCTCGGCGAGGGCCGCGGCCGACGGGTCGGCGCCCTGGGCGAGGTTCAGCGGGACGAGACTGCGCTGCTGGACGGCCGGTGCGACGATGCGGCGCGAGAAGGGGCGGCGGCCGGGGCCGAGCCGGCGCCCGGCGGCCAGTTCGGTGCCGCAGACCGGGCAGCTGCGCACCGGGCCGTCCGCCTCCAGGGCCTCCAGGCAGTCGGCGCAGACCAGGTGGGCGCAGGGCGCGAGGGCTCCGATGCCCGCCTGGGCGCCGGTGCGGCCGCACCACACGCACGGCTGGTTCGGCTGGTTCAGCAGGAACTGGCGCATCTGCTCGGAGAAGTGCCGCTGGGCGTCGTCGGGCACGCTGTCCGGGAAGTCGCGGAACAGCGGTCGGTGCCGCCGGTCGGCGCCGTGCAGGGTGTCGATCCGGGCCAGCAGGGTGCTGCCGAGCAGGGCGAGGTCGGCGGGGCGCAGGTGGGCCAGCGCGGTGCGCAGCGGGGCGGTGAGCACGTAGCCGCGCTGGAGCAGGTCGCCGTCGAGGGCGGTGAGTCCGGCGCTGCTCCAGGTGTCGGCCGCGGGCTGCCCGAGCTGTTGCGGCACGTGGACGGCGCCGCGGCGGCGGAGCAGGAAGGTGTCGAGGTCTGCGTCGGCGACGGCCTGGGCGGCGCTGGTCATGCGGGTGGGCCCCCTGAGGACGAGAAGAGCGGGGCGGAGAGTGGGCGCACTCGGTTCATTTGGAGTGAGTGAGAAGGAAGCGCGCCGCGGAGCCGCCCCGCGTCCGCCCACCCTAGCCCAGCCGTCGGGGCCCGCCGAGCGGATTTCCGGGGCCGGTCAGGACACCACGTCCTTGCGGGCGAAGCCGCGGAACGCCAGCGCCAGCAGCACCACGGAGTAGCTGACGGAGAGCGAGACGCCCTGCACCATGCCGCCCCACTCCAGCTGCGGTTGGAGCGCGTCCGCCCAGGCGTACTGCCAGTGGGCGGGCAGCCACTCGCGCAGTCCGCCGAGAGCGGTGATGGCGTCCAGGACGCCGGTGACGATGGAGAGGAAGACGGCCCCGCCGACCGCGCCGAGCGGGGCGTCGGTGGCGGTGGAGAGCCAGAACGCCAGGGCGCCGACGACGAGTTCGCTCAGCACGACGAAGGCCACCGCGAGCGCGAGCCGGGGCAGCGCGACCGAGGCGGGCAGGCTGACGCCGGTGGGCAGCCTGAGGTCGCCCCAGCCGTACGCGGCGGTGCCGACCGCGAGCCCGACCAGGGGCAGCAGGACGACGGCGGCCGCCGAGAAGGCCAGCCCGACGGTGAACTTGCGGGCCAGCAGCCGGGCCCGGGGCACCGGCGCGGCCAGCAGGTAGCGCAGCGAGGACCAGCTGGCCTCGGAGGCCACCGTGTCGCCGCAGAACAGCGCCATCGGGATGACCAGCAGGAAGCCGGTGCCCATGAAGAGCAGGGTGGCGGCGAAGTTGGGCCCGGAGGCGGTGGCCAGCTCGATGAAGCTGGTCCGGTCCGCGCGGCCGGGCGGGCCGCCGATCTGGAAGGCGGCCAGCACGATGAGCGGCATCGCCGCGAGCACCCCGCCGATCACCATGGTCCGGCGGCGGCGCAGTTGGCGGACGGCCTCGACCCGCAGGGGCAGGGTCCGGCCGGGGCGGTAGCCGGGGGCGGCAGCGGTGGCGGTGGCGGTGGCGGTCATGCCGTACCTCCGATCAGTGACAGGAACGCGTCCTCCAGCCGGCGGTGCGGCCCGAAGCGTTCGACCGGTACCTCCAGCCGGACCAGTTCGACCAGCAGGGCGCCGGCCGTCAGGCCGTCCAGCCGGACCAGCAGCCCGCCGTCGACGGCGTCGGCCGAGCCGACGCCGGCCAGGGCGGCCACCTTGTCGGCGGCCACCGCCCGGGCGTCGGCGTCGTAGGCCGCGGGGGTCGCGACCATGAGCTGCTCGCCCGCGCCGACCACCTCGCCGATCGGGCCGGCGGTGACCAGCCGGCCGCGGTCCATCACGACCAGGTGGGTGCAGCTCTGCTCGATCTCGGAGAGCAGGTGGCTGGAGACGATGACGGTGCGTCCGGCGGCGGCGTAGCGGATCATCACCTCGCGCATCTCGCGGATCTGCGGCGGGTCGAGTCCGTTGGTCGGCTCGTCGAGGATGAGCAGTTCGGGCAGGCCGAGCATGGCCTGGGCGATCGCCAGGCGCTGGCGCATGCCCTGGGAGTAGGTGCGGACCGCGCGGTCCAGGGCCTCGCCGAGGTCGGCGATGGCGAGCGCCTCCGCGAGGTGGGCGTCCTCGGCCGGGCGGCCGGTGGCCCGCCAGTACAGGTGCAGGTTGGCGCGGCCGGTGAGGTGCGGCAGGAAGCCGGCGCCCTCGACGAAGGCGCCGACCCGGGAGAGCACCGGGGCGCCGGGGCGGATCGCGTGCCCGAAGATCCGGATCTCGCCGGCGTCGGGGCGGATCAGGCCCATCAGCATCCGCAGCGTGGTGGTCTTGCCCGCGCCGTTCGGCCCGAGCAGACCCAGCACCTGCCCCTGTTCGACCCGGAAGGCCAGATCGCGGACGGCGTACCGGTCGGTGGCGCCGCGGTAGCGCTTGCCGAGGCCGGTGATCTGCAGCGGCACCCCGGCCAGGGCCGGGTCGGGTGCCCGGTGGCCGCCGCGGCGGCGGACGAGCAGCAGCAGCGCGGCGGCGGCGAGGGCGAGCAGCGGCAGGACCCAGGTGCGGGCGGGCAGCGGGGCGGCCTCGGTGCGCAGCCCGTCCACGGTGGGTGCGGTGAGCGGCCCGGCGGCGGAGATCCGGTAGGTGGCGGGCTCGCCGGGCGAGGCGTACGCCAGGTCGGTGGTGGCCAGCACCAGGCGCAGCCGGTGGCCGGACTCGAAGGTGTGGTCGACGGCGGGCAGGGTGATGTCGACCGTCCGGCCGGCGGGTGCGTCGGCGCCGGTCACCCGCAGCGGGGCGACCAGTTGCTGGGGCAGCGACTGCTTGCCGTCCGGGCCGAGGTCGTAGAGCTTGGCGAAGAGCACGGCGTCCGGCCGGTCGGCGTGCACGGTGATCGTGGTGGTGGGGGCGCCGGTGAGGTGCAGGCTGCCGGTCAGCGGAGCGGAGTCGAAGCCGGCGTACTGGCCGGGGAAGTCCAGGGCGAGGCCGGCGCCGAGCGCGGAGGCCTGGGCGAGGGCTCCGATGCCCGGCACGGTGGAGATGTTGGGCGGGGTGCCGCCGGGCGGGTTGGCGATCTCCTGCTCGCGGCCCGCCAGCTGCACGGTCCGCGAACCGCTGCCGGCCAGTCCGGGGTAGGCGTCGGCGTCGGCGCCGCGCAGGACGGCCTGGAAGCCGGTGGAGTCGACGCCACCGGTACGGGTGACCCGGAAGGCGGGGCCGGTGTCGGTGCCGGTCTGCTGCTTGAGGTAGTGGTCGAACCAGGCGGTGACCCGGGAGTCGACCCGGGCGCTGCCCTCGGTGCCGCCGTCGTGGCCGCCGGCGAACCAGTCGACGGCCACCGGGGCGCCGTTGGCGGCGACGGCGCGGGCGATCCGGTCGCCCTGGTCGAGCGGGAAGAGCGAGTCCTGCTGGCCCTGGACGACGAGCGTGGGCACCTTGATCCGGTCGGCGACCGAGGACGGGCTGGACCTGTCCAGCATCGCGACGGCCTCCGGGTCGGCGTGCCCGGCGGTGGCGACCCGGTTGTACATCGCGCACAGGTCGTCCAGGAACCGGCCGCAGCCGATCGGGCCCTGCGGCGCGGCGCCGCGGCCGTCGCCGGCCAGGTCGCCGGCCGAGCCGGTGGTGAAGAAGATCCCGGCCCACAGCTTCTTGAACACGCCGTCGGCGGCGCCGTCTCCCCGGACGGCCTGCGGGAAGAGCGCGTCGGCCAGGTTCCACCAGGTGATCTGGGTGGCCACCGAGTCGATCCGGGGGTCGTACGCGGCGCCGAGCAGTGCGACCCCGCCGCCGTACGAGGCGCCGGTGATGCCGACCCTGGGGTCGCCGGGAGCGTCCAGCCGCACCTCGGGGCGCTGGGCCAGCCAGTCGACCAGGTGCCGGACGTCCTGCACCTCGCGGTCGGGTGCGTTCAGGCCGATCCTCCCGCCGGACTTGCCGAAGCCGCGGGCCGACCAGGTCAGCACCGCGTAGCCGGACCGGGCGAGCTGCTCGGCGCGGGCCTGCTCCCCCTCCTTGGAGCCGCCGAAACCGTGTGCCAGCAGCACGGCGGGGCGTGGGCCGGACCCGGTGGTGAAGAAGGAGGTGTCGATCGGGACGGTGGTGGCGCTGCCCGGGGTCTCGGCCAGGTCGAGGAAGCGGTCCTCGCGGTGCACCGCCGGCGGGGACCCGGAGGCCGCCACCGTGCCGAGCCCGCCCAGCACGGCGACCAGGGCCAGCAGCAGGCCCGCCACCACCGCCCGCCGGCCCTTCGGCCACCTCCGCCATGCCCCACCGAGACTCATGGATCACGATCCTATTCATCGCTTCGGTAGGGAGGTCGTAAGAGAACCCGCCCGGGAGCGGGCGAGGCCGCCACCCGGGGCCCCTCGCTCGAAATCGCTGGACCACCCGCCGTGGCCGCCGCCATAGTGGCGGGCATGGCCTCTCTCGTCCGTCATGTGACCTTCGACTGTCACAACCCCTACGCGCTGGCCACCTTCTGGTCCGCCGTGCTGGACGCCCGGATCCACCCGGACGACCGGCCGGGTGACGAGGAGGTCCTGGTCGAGGCCGTGGGGCTCGGTCTGCTCTTCATCGCCGTTCCCGAGGGCAAGACCGTCAAGAACCGGCTCCACCTGGACATCCAGCCGCAGGACCGCACCCGCGACGAGGAGGTCGAGCGCCTGCTCGCGCTCGGCGCCGCCCTGGTCGACGACCGCCGCAACCCGGACGGGACCGGTTGGGCCGTCCTCACCGACCCCGGGGGCAACGAGTTCTGTGTCGAGCGCAGCGTCGCCGAACGCGCCGCGGCCGGCTGAACGGCCCCGGGTCCGGCCGGACCCGTCGGGCTGTGCGGGCGCTCGCGCGGGGAGCGTCAGACCGCGTCCGCCGACGCACAGGCCCGGACCCCGACCACCGAGCCCGACGGAACCCCGCACCCCGCGACGACCGTGCCGGCCGCGGCAGCGGCCACCGCCGACGCGACGCCTCGCCGCCACCTGTCCATCTCCCCCGCCTCCGGATCCTGCCCTCGCGGTGCTGCGCCGAGGCCGCTACCGCCGGTCGCGGCCGCCCGCGGCCCGGCCCTCGGCCGCCCGCTCCTGCTCCTCGCGCTCCTCGATCATCTTCTCGGCCCGTGCCTGCGACCGCTCGCGCTCCTCCGGGCTCATGTTCTCCGCAGCCGCTCGCATCTCGTCGAGCCGCGCGCCGATGGCGCCCAGGTAGCGCTCGGACTGGACGGCCTCCCGCATGCCGACCCGGCCGCTCAGGATGTCCTTCGCCATCTCCTGGAGCTGCGGCCCGACCGAGGGGTTGCCCGCGATCGTCCGCAGTGCCTTGTGCAGCGAGGCCGCCTGCGCGGGGTTGTCGGCCGTGTCCAGCAGCTCGTCGTCCGAGATCTCGTACTCCGACGCCATGGCCGGCCTCCCTCTGCTTCCACTGCCGTCAACTGATCGGTACGGCGGCACCCTTGGACGTCCGATCATATTCCGTCCCGATCGACCCGGTCGTCCCTCGCACCGGAGGCGGGCGGCGGCTCGTGGAATCCGCCGGACAGACGTCCGGCACGCCGACCGGTACCCACCGGATCGTGCCGGTACGTACCGTGCGGGGCACTCCGCAGTCAACGCCCGGGGTGTGCCCGCGTTCTGACTCCTCGCCAGCCTGCCCGCCACCGTCCTCGCGGCCCTCGCCACCGGCGGGCTCGTCAACCGAGCACTGCGGGGCCCGTCACCCGTCGCCCGGACCGGCCGTCAGCAGGGCGCTGAAGCCCTCCCCTTCCCGCCACCCTCCGAAGCGCAGGGCCACCATCGTCCCCGCGGCGTCCTTGCAGTAGGACTCGTCGGACTCCCGGGCGTCCGGGCACGGCCGTCAGCCCTGGGCGACGGCCGCCGCCCGGTAGCGTTCCCTCGCATCGGCCACCGGCCCGGCCGCCCGGTACTCCTGCCAGATCTCGACGTGCCGGTCGTCCTCGTCGCAGCCGCCCGACTCGACCGGGCCCACCGGTTCCAGGCCGTCCGGGGGCGCGGGCAGGACGTGCTCGGCGATCAGCCGGGGGCCGAGCCGCTCGTCGGCGGCGGAGCAGCCGTACAGGCCACCGGTGACCGCCCACCAGACACCGGCCGCCGCCAGCAGCGCGCCGGCCAGCATGCCCGCCTCGACCCGCCTCGCGATCTTCATGAGGCGGCAGCGTAGCGGCCCTACAGCACCCGGGTCATCGTCCGGTGGTCAATGCCCGCGTCCTGGTAGACCGGGCCCTCGGCGGCGTAGCCGAGGCGCTCGTAGAAGCCCAGGGCCTGGACCTGCGCGTGCAGTTCCAGCTCGACGGCCCCGCGCTCGCGCGCGGCCCGCTCGATCGCCCGGACCAGCTCCGCGCCGAGGCCGGTACCCCGGGCGGCGCGGTGCACGGCCAGCCGGCCGAGCAGCACCCGGCCGTCGACACCGGTCAGCTTGAGCGCGTCGGCGCCGTGGATCAGCCGTCCGGTGCCGAGCGCCGCGCCGTCGTCGGCGACGGCGAGCAGGTGCACCGCGGTGGCGTCCAGGTCGTCGTACTCCAGCTCCTCGGGCACGTTCTGCTCCACCACGAAGACCGCGTGGCGGACGGCGCGCACCAGGGCGAGGTCGGCGGGGCCGACGGCCTCACGGATCTCGGTCATGCCGGGCTCCCTCAGCTCTCCGAGGAGATGATGTCCAGGGCCTTCTGCAGGTCGGCCGGGTACTCGCTGGTGAACTGCACCCACTCGCCGTCGGACGGGTGCTCGAAGCCGAGCTGGACGGCGTGCAGCCACTGCCGGGTCAGCCCGAGCCGCTTGGCGAGCGTCGGGTCGGCGCCGTACGTGAGGTCGCCGACGCAGGGGTGGCGCAGCGCGGACATGTGCACCCGGATCTGGTGGGTGCGGCCGGTCTCCAGCTTGATGTCCAGCAGCGAGGCGGCCCGGTAGGCCTCGATCAGGTCGTAGTGGGTGATGGACGCCTTGCCGTCGCGGGTCACCGCCCACTTCCAGTCGGAGCTGGGGTGGCGGCCGATCGGGGCGTCCACGGTGCCGCTCATCGGGTCCGGGTGGCCCTGGACGAGGGTGTGGTACTTCTTCTCGGTGATCCGGTCGTGGAACTGCCGCTTGAGGTCCGTGTAGGCGCGCTCGGACTTGGCGACCACCATCAGGCCGGAGGTGCCGACGTCCAGGCGGTGCACCACGCCCTGGCGCTCGGCCGCGCCCGAGGTGGAGATCCGGTAGCCGGCGGCGGCGAGCCCGCCGATCACGGTGGTGCCGGTCCAGCCGGGGCTGGGGTGGGCGGCGACGCCGACCGGCTTGTCCACGACCACGATGTCGTCGTCGTCGTGGACGATCCGCATGCCCTCGACGTGCTCGGCGACGATCCGCACGGGTGCGGCGGGGGCGGGGATCTCGACCTCCAGCCAGGATCCGGCGGTCACCCGGTCCGACTTGCCGGCCACGGCCCCGTCGAGCGTCACCTTGCCGTCGGCGGCCAGCTCGGCGGCCTTGGTCCGGGAGAAGCCGAACATCCGGGCCAGGGCGGCGTCGAGTCGCTCGCCCTCCAGGCCGTCGGGAACGGGGAGGCTGCGGGTCTGCGCTGCGGTACTCACCCGTACGAGTATGCCGGACCGCGGGCGGGCGCCCGACCGGCGGGAGCGGCCGGCCCGGCGGCCGGCCGGCTACTCGGGGTCGGCCGTGCCGTCCTTGGCCGCGGCGTCGGACTTGGCCGGCTGGTGGGTGGTGCCGTCCGGGTTGGAGCCGCGGAAGGAGAGCAGGACGACCAGGATGCCGCCGCAGACGATCGCCGAGTCCGCGAGGTTGAAGACCGCGAAGTGCTGCACCGAGATGAAGTCGACGACGTGCCCGCGGAAGAAGCTGGGCGAGCGGAACAGCCGGTCGGTGAGGTTGCCGAGGGCGCCGCCGAGCAGCAGGCCGAGCGCGACCGCCCAGGGCAGGCTGTGCAGGCGGCGGGCGATCCGCCAGATCACCACGATGACGGCGGCGGCGATGGCGGTGAAGACCACCGTCATCGCCTGGCCCATGCCGAAGGCCGCGCCGGGGTTGCGGATCACCTGGAAGGTCATGATGTCGCCGACCACCCGGATCACCGAGTGGTCGGGCTCCAGCCGGGCGACCACCAGCAGTTTGGAGACCAGGTCGATGACGTAGGCGAGCAGCGCGACGGCGAGCAGCACGCCGACCCGCCGGCGGCGGACCCGGGCGCGGGCTCCGTCGGCGGCGGTGGCCCCGACGGGCGCGGCGGAGGGCTGGGCGGACTCGTCCACGGCGGTCTCCGGCTCGTGCGGTGCGCGCGCGCCGGGGACGGCGTCGTCCTGGGTCTGGGGGGAACCTGGAGTGCTGATGATCCGCTCCGCTGCCATGTACAGATGGACTGGCCGAATGGGCCGACGTTACGGGGACGAGCGTACGGCAATGACCTGCCCGACCGCCCGTCTCCCGTCATCCGGGGCCGGGTGTCAGCGGCGTTCCTGCTTCGCCTTGCACGTGACGCAGAGCGTCGCCCGCGGGAAGGCCTGCAGTCGGGCCTTGCCGACGGCCTGGCCGCAGGACTCGCAGACGCCGAAGCCGACGCCTTCCAGCCGGAGCAGGGCCCGCTCGGTCTGGGCCAGGCTGTCGCGGGCGTTGTTGGCCAGCGACAGCTCGCTCTCGCGGTTGATGTTCTTGGTGCCGGCGTCGACCTGGTCGTCCCCCGCGCCGTCGTTGGAGTCGCGCATCAGGCCGGCGATGGCCGCCTCCGAGGCCTCGATCTCGGCGCGCAGGCGCTCCAGGTCGCTGCCCAGCTCGGCGTGCAGCTCGGCCACCTCGGCGGCCGTCCACGGGTCCTCCCCCGGGCGGACCGGCAGCTCGGCCGGGTCGACCGACTCCGCGCCACCGCCACCGCGCGCACCGGTGGCCGCCGGTACGTGGGTGCGGCTGGTGGTCACGGAATGACCGGTGGTGGTGCTGGTCTTACGCCGTGTAGTGCTCACGGTCCCCTCCCCTGAGTCGCCTGCCACAGCCTTGCGCGCCCGCTTGGTGGCGGTACCCGCACCTGTTGCCTTCTCAGCCATGGCTTCGACCTCATTTACGAATAATTCGAACCGCCGGTTCCCGGCGGTCTCCGGTGCCGGAACGATAATCCCCATCGAATCCGGTCACAACGGGACATACCGATGCGCTCCTCCGAACCCACTCGGGCAGCCGTGACCGCTCGGCCCGCACCCCGTTGCTGCCCCAAGTTGTGCCCAGATCGTCATCCGCTAACCTCACGGCGCGTAGCGAAGCTCCGCCCGGCCGTGCCGCCCGCACCGGGCGGGTCACGCAGCAAAAGGTGGTTGCCCGGGCCGATACACTGGTGCCTGCAAGGCGCTGATGGGACGAGTACCGACGTACGCAGCCACGAGCGACCCGGGGACGGTGTGAGCCCGGGGGTGTGCGCGGCGGGAAGATCACCCCGGAGCCGCCGGAGGAAAGGCCGCCCAGCGGCCGAGTAGAACCGGCAGCAAGCCCTAAACAAGAGGGCCGCAGCCTCATCGCGGTCAAGGAGGGTGGTACCGCGGGACGGCATGCCGTCTCGTCCCTCCGTCGGAAGCCAGTCCACGCATCCGCCGGAGGTAGACGCCCCCCATGGCCAGCTACAACGCCGTCCCCGCGCAGGTCGACCTGCCCGCGCTCGAGCACCAGATCCTCAGCTTCTGGCAGGACCAGAAGGTGTTCCGGCGCAGCCTGGAGCAGTCCGAGGGTCGTCCCGAGTGGGTCTTCTACGAGGGCCCGCCGACCGCCAACGGCATGCCCGGCGCCCACCACATCGAGGCCCGCGTCTTCAAGGACGTCTTCCCGCGCTTCCGGACCATGAAGGGCTACCACGTCGCCCGCAAGGCCGGCTGGGACTGCCACGGCCTGCCGGTCGAGCTGGCCGTCGAGAAGGAGCTGGGCTTCTCCGGCAAGCAGGACATCGAGGCGTACGGCATCGCCGAGTTCAACGCCAGGTGCCGCGACTCGGTCACCCGCCACACCGACGAGTTCGCCAAGCTCACCGAGCGGATGGGCTACTGGGTCGACCTCGACGAGGCGTACCGGACGATGGACCCGGAGTACATCCAGTCCGTCTGGTGGTCGCTGAAGCAGATCTTCGACAAGGGCCTGCTGGTGCAGGACCACCGGGTCGCCCCGTGGTGCCCGCGCTGCGGCACCGGCCTGTCCGACCACGAGCTCGCGCAGGGCTACGAGACCGTGGTCGACCCCTCGGTGTTCGTCCGCTTCCCGCTGACCTCCGGCCCGCTCGCGGGCGAGGCCGCGCTGCTGGTCTGGACGACCACCCCGTGGACCCTGGTGTCCAACACCGCCGCCGCCGTGCACCCGGACGTCACCTATGTGGTGGCCACCGACGGCACCGAGCGCCTGGTCGTCGCCGAGCCGCTGGTGGGCAAGGCGCTCGGCGAGGGCTGGGAGACCACCGGGCAGTCGTTCACCGGCGCCGAGATGGAGCGCTGGGCGTACACCCGGCCGTTCGACCTGGTCGAGATCGAGAACGCGCACTACGTGCTGAACGCCGACTACGTCACCACCGAGGACGGCACCGGCATCGTCCACCAGTCCCCCGCCTTCGGCGCGGACGACCTGGCGACCTGCCGCAAGTACGGCCTGCCGGTGGTCAACCCGGTCGAGGCCGACGGCACCTTCGCCGCAGACGTCCCGCTGGTCGGCGGCGTCTTCTTCAAGAAGGCCGACGAGACCCTGGTCGCCGACCTCGGCGCGCGCGGCCTGCTCTTCCGCCACCTGCCGTACGAGCACAGCTACCCGCACTGCTGGCGCTGCCACACGGCGCTGCTCTACTACGCGCAGCCGTCCTGGTACATCCGCACCACCGCCGTCAAGGACGCCCTGATCCGGGAGAACGAGGCGACCAACTGGTACCCGGAGAACGTCAAGCACGGCCGCTTCGGCGACTGGCTGAACAACAACATCGACTGGGCGCTCTCCCGCAACCGCTACTGGGGCACCCCGCTGCCGATCTGGCGCTGCGAGGAGGGCCACCTGTCCTGCGTCGGTTCGCTGGCGGAGCTCTCCGAGCTCACCGGCACCGACCAGAGCGAGCTGGACCCGCACCGCCCGTTCATCGACGACGTCACCTTCGACTGCCGCCAGTGCTCCGGCACCGCCGTGCGGGTGCCCGAGGTGATCGACGCCTGGTACGACTCGGGCTCGATGCCGTTCGCCCAGTACGGCTACCCGTACAAGAACAAGGAGCTGTTCGAGCGGCGCTACCCGGCGCAGTTCATCTCCGAGGCGATCGACCAGACCCGCGGCTGGTTCTACACGCTGATGGCGGTCGGCACCCTGGTGTTCGACCGGAACAGCTACGAGAACGTGGTGTGCCTGGGCCACATCCTGGCCGAGGACGGCCGCAAGATGTCCAAGCACCTGGGCAACATCCTGCAGCCGATCCCGCTGATGGACCAGCACGGCGCCGACGCGGTGCGCTGGTTCATGGCGGCCGGCGGCTCGCCGTGGTCGGCCCGCCGGGTCGGGCACGGGACGATCCAGGAGGTCGTCCGCAAGACCCTGCTGACCTACTGGAACACCGTCGCCTTCCAGGCCCTGTACGCCCGCACCGCCGACTGGGCGCCGTCCGCCTCGGACCCGCGCCCGGCCGACCGCCCGCAGCTGGACCGCTGGGTCCTCTCCGAGCTGAACACCCTGGTCCGCGAGGTGGACGCGGCGCTGGAGGCGTACGACACCCAGCGGGCCGGCAAGCTGCTCTCCGGCTTCGTCGACGACCTGTCCAACTGGTACGTGCGGCGCGGGCGCCGGCGCTTCTGGCAGGGCGACGCCGCCGCGCTGGCGACCCTGCACGAGGCGCTGGAGACCGTCACCCGGCTGATGGCCCCGCTGACCCCGTTCATCACCGAGCGGGTCTGGCAGGACCTGGTCGTCCCGGTCGCGCCCGAGGCGCCGCTCTCGGTGCACCTGTCGACCTGGCCGGTCGCGGACGAGACGCTGATCGACACCGAGCTGTCCCGGCACATGGCGCTGGTGCGCCGCCTGGTCGAGCTCGGCCGGGCCACCCGCGCCGAGTCCGGCGTGAAGACCCGCCAGCCGCTGTCCCGGGCACTGGTCGCCGCCCAGGGCTGGGAGGAGCTGCCAGCCGACCTGCGCGCGCAGATCGCCGAGGAGCTCAACGTCGCCGCCCTGGAGTCGCTCGCCGCAGTGGGCGGCTCGCTGGTCGACACCACCGCCAAGGCCAACTTCCGGGCGCTCGGCAAGCGCTTCGGCAAGGGTGTGCAGGACGTCGCCAAGGCGGTCGCCGCGGCCGACGCGGCCGCGCTGGCGGCCGGCCTGCGCTCCGGCGGCGAGGCGAGCGTCGAGGTGAACGGCGAGACCGTCGCCCTCACCCCGGACGAGGTGATCATCACCGAGACCCCGCGCGAGGGCTGGGCGGTGGCCAACGAGTCCGGCGCCACGGTCGCTCTCGACCTGGCCATCACCCCGGAGCTCAAGCGGCTCGGCGTCGCCCGCGACGCCATCCGCCAGATCCAGGAGGCCCGGAAGAACTCCGGCCTGGACGTCGCGGACCGGATCGTGCTCCGCTGGCACGCCACCGACGAGGAGACCGCCGCGGCCGTCGCCGAGCACGGTGGGCTGGTCGCCGACGAGGTCCTCGCGGTCGACTTCGCCGCCGGCCCGGCCGACTGGGAGTCGCAGACCTTCTCCGACGAGGCCCTCGGCCTGGCCTTCCAGCTGCGCAAGGCCTGACCGACGCCCGGTGGCCGCCCCTCCCCGCAGCTCGGGGGTGGGCGGCCACCGGCGTGTACGGGGTCAGCCGACGGGCACGGCCACCCGGTCGATGAAGGCCAGCACCCGCCGCCAGGAGTCCACCGAGTCGGCCGTGAACTCCTTCTGCTTGACGTCGAAGAAGCTGTGCGGCGCCCCCTCGTAGGTGACCACCTCGTGGTCCACCCCGGCCACGGCCAGCGCCGCCTCGAACTCCTTGACGTGCTGCGCGGGGATGCCCGGGTCGTCGCCCGCCATCAGGGCCAGCACCGGCGCGCCCAGGTCCGCGGCCCGGCCGGTCGGGCCCGGGGCGCCGTCCGGCCCGGGGGCCGGCCAGCAGTAGTAGCCGATGGTGCCGGCCAGCTCGCGGTCGCGGATCGAGGCCAGCACCGCGAGCCGGCCGCCGATGCAGAACCCGATGGTCACCACCGCACGGCAGTTGCCGCCCTCCGGCGAGCGCAGGTGCGCGACGGCCGCGGTCAGGTCCTCGTGCAGCTGGCGCGGGGTCAGCCGGCGCATGTGCTCCTGGTACGGGAAGTCCTCGGCCCGCTCGCCGACGCCCGCGGTGCGGCCGTAGTAGTCCACCACCAGGGCGGTGTGGCCGTTCTCGGCGAAGCGCAGGCCGAGCTCCCGGTAGAAGCCGTACAGGCCCCGGACGTCCGGCAGGACCACCACGCCCACACCGCTCGGGGCCTCGCCGGTCGCACGGAAGGCCGCGAACTCGGTGCCGTCGGCCGATCGCAGGGCGATCACCTCGGCCTCGGCGACGGCGCCGGGGCCGTGCTCGACGGGCGGCGCGGAGTCAGGGTCGAAACACATCGGGGCTCCAGAGTCTGTTCGGTCCTACCAGGGCGGCGGCGGGCCCGGGCGCGGGAGTTCGGGCTGCGGTCGGGCTGCGGTCGGTCGGGGCGCCGTCAGTCCGGCGGCGCGGACTCGTCCACCTTCAGCGGCACCGGGAACGGCGGGCGCCCGATGCCCTCGATCCGGTAGCGGTGCCACAGGTCGGGGTCGCCCAGCGTGCCGGCCGCATCGCCGTGCGGGGTGCGCAGCACGGCGTCGAGCCGCCCGGAACCGACCAGCTCGGCGAGCTCGGAGTCGGGCTGCACCCGCCCGTACCAGCGGTAGCGGCCGTCCAGCGGCTGGAAGTACCCGGCCAGGGTGACCCGCACCGGAAGGCTCAGCCCGGCGGCCTCGATGAAGGCCGCGCCCGCGTACCCGTCGTCGTCATGGTCCATCGTATGCAGGGTAGTTGATGTGGCGTCAGGCACGTGGACAACACCCGTTCCCATTCCCGGTCCCTTCCTGCGGGTGGATCCGCCGGGGGGCTGGGCGGCCCCCCGGCGGATCGGTGCGACGGTCAGGAGATCCAGCCCGCGTCACGCCAGACCTTCTCCGAGGAGCCGCCGATCAGGCCGATCTTCTGGTAGTAGGCGGCGATCCGCTCGGCGCCGTACGCGGCGTTCTCCTTGTTGAACGGGCTGGCCTTCGCCTGCGCGACGGCCACCTTCGGGTCCAGCCCGGCCCGCTCGTAGACCAGCGGGTTGGCCCGCTCCTCGCGGATGCTCTTGACCGTGTTGGCCAGGAACTTGCGCAGCAGGTCGAGCTTGAACTTGGAGAGCGTCGGGACGAAGCGCTCCAGCTCGGTACGGGCGAAGCTGATGTGCCGCGCCTCCTCGACCACGTGGATCCGGGCGACGCTGCGCACCACCGGCTGGATGGTCTCGTCGTTGGACTGCTCCCGCTGGAAGCGGTCGAAGAACTCCTCGGTCAGCAGGATCAGGGCCCACAGCGCCGAGACGGGTGCGAAGGTCTTGAGCACCAGGCCGTTCTTGAGGGTCTTGGGCGGGGTCGGGTAGATCTCGCTGCCGATCTTCTCGACCAGCTTGGCGAACATGATCATGTGCCGGACCTCGTCCGCCACCTCGGTCAGTGCGAACTGCACCTGCGGGGTGGAGACGTCGCGCTTGTAGACGTAGCGCGAGACCAGGTGCAGCAGGATGTGCTCGGTCCACACGCCGATCGCCACCGAGGAGGCCAGCTCCTCACGGCTGACCAGCATCTTCTGCTCCAGGGTGAGCGAGTCCCAGAGCTCGGTGCCGTAGAGCGAGCAGCGCTTCTCCGCCAGGAACCACTTGCCCTCCTCCAGCGGCGCGTCCCAGTCGATGTCGATCAGCGGGTCGTAGGAGTGCTTGGCCGAGGCGATCAGCAGCTGCGCGGCCTTCTTGGTCTGCCGCGCGGTCGGGTCGGCCTTCTCGATCAGGTCGGTCATCGGTGCTCCTTGTGGGGGTGGAGGTCAGCTGGCGGCAACGAGCGCGTGGACATCGACGGTCAGCTCCGCACGGACCGGCACACCGGCCAGCACCGCGACCGTGTACCGGGCGGCGAGGACGCCGAACAGGTGCGAGGTGTAGACGAGTTGCGGCACGCTGTAGTCGGGGTCGGACCGGTGCGCCCGGATGTCCTCGACCAGGTCCAGCGGGACGAGCTCGCGCGGGATGATCCGCAGCAGCAGGTCCCAGACCTCCTCGGCCTCCAGCTGCTCGGCGGTCACCCGGCCGGCCAGCGGGGTCGGGTCCTGCCGGTAGTCGTAGTACCGGATGAACTGGGTCCCGGACATGTCGTACCCGGAGACCACCGGCACCGCGCGGCGGGCGGCCTCCGCGTGCAGCTGGAACTTGGCCCGCCAGCCGCCGATCGTGGTCACGTCGACGCCGTCGACGACCACGTCCACGCCGTCCAGCAGGGCGGCGACGTTCTCCGCCTGGACGCCGTCGGTGTACACCTCCACCCGGGCGTGCGGGTTGACCGACCGGGCCAGCTCGGCCGACACCTCGGCCTTGTTGCGGCCGAGGTCCGACAGCCGGGCGTGCTGGCGGTTCAGGTTGTTGAGCTCGTACTCACCGGGCTCGGCGAGGACGAAGTCGCGCACGCCCAGCCGGACCAGCGGCTCGACCGCCGCTCCGCCGGTGGATCCGCAGCCGGCCACCAGCACCCGGGCCTTGCCCAGCGCCAGCTGCGCCGACTCCGGGATCAACCCCCGGTTGCGGGTGGTGAGTTCGGCGTAGAAGTCGTCCGCGGTGAGAGCTTCGGCACTCGTCGGGGTGTCGGTCATATCGTGACCCTCCTCAGCTGCCCGCCCACCTGGCCGACCATCGACCGGAAGCCGAGCAACAGGTCCTCGTGGGCCAGCGCACACTGCAACTGGCCGATCAGTTCGTCGAGTTCGCCACCCCGGGGGGCCCGGGCCGCGAAGGCCTTGACCACCTCGCGCTGGGTGTAGAGCGGGAACATCAGGTCGTCCGCCGGCAGCGAGGGCACGGTGCCCTCCAGGACGGTGATCTCTCTGAGGCTGCGCAGCGTCCGCTGGATCGCGACCCCCTCCTCGCCGTCGCCGACCAGCACCTTCACGCCCGGCCGGATCCGGCCCAGCGCGGTGTAGAAGCCGAGCATCAGCTCCAGGGTGACTCTCAGCCGGGTGGCGCCGTTGTCGCCGCCCTGCGGTCCGCGGTGCACCAGCCGCTTCACCTCCCAGACCTCGGAGGTGGCCACCTCCTCCTCGAAGCTGACGTGGTCGAAGAGGTTGATCCGGTGCGCCCGCTCGCACGGGAACGGCGTCCGGTCCGGGTCCCTGGGATCGGCCGGGTCGCTCTCCGGGGCGCCGACCAGCGAGACGTAGCGCAGGATCGCCCCGGTGCGCTCGTCCATGGCCAGCACGTGCACCTCCTCGGCCCGGTGGCCGCCGTGCGGTTCGGAGAACAGGGCCCGTCTGAAGGCCAGGCTCTCGCTGGCGAACCGCAGTCGCAGGTACTGCGCCAGCCGGAAGCCGTAGATGCCGATCAGGTACCGCTCGGGGATCCCCCGGTGCCGGGCGGCCAGGACGACCAGGCCGTCCGGCCGCCGGGCGAGGTAGAGCAGGTGCTCCGGGCTGATGCTGGCGGCCAGGCCGCGCAGGTTCATCCGGTCGTGCAGGGCCATCACGTCGGAGACGAACCGGCTCTGCCGGTCCTCCGGTCCGGGGCCGGCGCCCGCGGCTGCGGACGGGGAGGCCGTGGCGACGCCTGGGGCGACAGCCGTGTCGGTCATGGGTCTGGCTCCTTCCTCCGGGCCGTCGGGCACCGGATCACACAGGCCGACGGTCAGACTCGGTGCCCGTACAGGGCGTTGGTGATCGCGATCGCCAGTACCTCGGGGGTGCCCTCGTAGATCCGGGCGCCGAAGGACTCGCGGACGAACTTCTCCACGTCGTAGTCCCGGCAGTAGCCGCGGGCGCCGAGGATCGACATCGACTCCTCCGCCACCTCGATCGCGATCCGGTCGGCGTAGAGCTTGGCGACCGCGGGGCCGTACGTCGGGGCCGGCAGCATGTTGTCGGCCTGGTAGGCGGCCTGCAGGTAGAGCAGCCGGGAGGCGTCGATCTTCGCGGCCATCTCGGCCAGCTTCCGGGCGGTGAACTGGTGCTGGTACAGCGGAAGTCCGCCCTGCACCCGCTCGCCGGCGAACCGGTGCGCGATCTCGAAGGCGCCGCGGGCGACGCCGACCGAGATCGCCGCCACGGTCGACCGGGCCTGGTTGGACTGCATGGTCAGGAAGCCCCAGCCGCCGCCCTCGCCGAAGGCGATGTTCTCGGCCGGCACCCGGACGTCGTCGAACAGCAGGGTGGTGCCCAGGCAGGCGCGGTAGCCCATCTTGTCCGCGACCGGCCCGCGGGTGACGCCCTCACTGTCCAGCGGGACGATGAAGGCGGTCAGGCCGTCCGCACCGGGGTGGCCCTCCAGGTTGGCGAAGACGGTCGCCCACTCCGCCACCTTGCCGTTGGTGATGAAGCGCTTGATGCCGTTGAGCACGTAGGCGTCGCCGTCCCGGCGGGCGGTCATCACCTCCGCGGCGAGCGGGGAGTTGTCCGGGATCAGCAGGTCACAGCCGGCCACCTCCTCGGTGATGGCGTTGCACGCCAGCACCGGCTCGTCCCCGAGGAACTGCGGCAGGAAGCGGGCCTGCAGGTGCGGGTCGCCGGAGGCCAGCACGCTGGTCTGGCCGAGCAGCGAGGCACCGAAGATCAGCGCGGTGCTGGCGCACACGGCGGCCAGCTCCTCCAGCGCCACGGCCACCCCGAGCGTGCCGACCCCGCGGCCGCCGAGGTCCTTGGGCAGGGTGAGGCGCAGCAGCCCGAGCTCGTGGCCCTTGCGGACGATCTCCCAGTCGAACTCGTCGTGCGGCGCCAGGTCGTTGGCCAGCCGGCGCGGCTTGACCACGTTCTGGGCGAACTCCCGGACCTCGTCGCGCAACTGCTCGACGTCGGGCGGCAGCTGGAAGAGCGAGGGGATGGCGGCGGCGTTCATCGCGCCGAGGTCGGACAGGGTCGCCGGATTCTTGAGCTCAGCAACGGTGGTCACGTGCGGGTACTCGCAATCGTCTAGAGGGCCTGGTCGGCCGGGGAACGGGAGCGGCGGCGGGGTGGTCACGCGGACCGGCGGGTCGCCACCTCGGCGTACGTGGCGCCCACCTTGGGCAGGACGTCGGCCAGCTGGCGCAGCCGGGCCACCGGACCCTTCACGGTCAGCAGCCGGGCGGCAGCGGCCCGCGGCAGCGACAGACGGCCGGTGAGCAGCTGGTGCAGGGTGTCGGCGGTCAGCTCGAAGCGCAGGGTCGGCGCCTCGCCGCTGTCGCCGTAGCCGACGCCGTCCGCGGAGAGCTGGACGACGGCGGCGGGGTCGCGCTGCACGAACCGGATGGACAGCTGACGCTCCTTGAGCGTGGCGATGAGCTCGCTGTCGTCCACCAGGGCGGCGAACGTCTCCTCGATCAGGGTGGTGCCGCGGACGTCGGCGGAGGTGCTGGCGGTCATTTTCGGTAGCCTTCCGGGAACGACGGGAACAGAACGACGGGAACAGAACGACGGGACACAGGGCGCCGGGCCGGGCTCTCAGGACCGGCCGGCCAGGGCCGCGCGGCGCTCGCGCGCGGCGGGCAGGGCGGGCAGACCGCGGATCAGGTCCGCAGCCCGTTCGGCGAGCATCACGGTGGGCGCGTGGGTGTGGCCCCGGGGTACCACCGGCATCACACCGGCATCGACGACCCGTAGGCCGGTGGTACCCCGCACCCGGAACTCCGGGTCGACCACGGACTCCTCGTCCGCGCCCATCCGGCAACTGCCCACCGGGTGGTAGAGGGTTTCGGCGTGCCCGCGGACCAGGTCCGCGAGGTCCCGGTCGGACGCCGCGGTCAGGCCGGGGAGCAGCGGTTCGCCGACGACGTGCGCCAGTTCGGGCCGGCCGAGCAGCCGGCAGGCCTCCTTGACCCCGGCCACGGTGGTGGCGAGGTCGCGGCCGGCCGGGTCGGCCAGGAAGCCCGGGTCGATCAGCGGGGCGTCGGCCGGATCGGCGGTACGCAGCCGCACGCTGCCGCGGCCGTGCGGCTGCAGCAGCACCACGCCCAGGGTCACACCGTGGGCCGGTTCGCCGCGGCCGCTGTCCAGGAACGGCACCAGCATCCAGACGAGTTCGATGTCCGGGCCGGGCAGCCCTGCCTCGGTGCTCAGGAACACCAGGGCCTCCGCAAGGTTGGAGCTGAGCCGGCCGCGACGGTGCCGGAAGTACTCCAGCACGTCCTCGCCCTGCTCCCCCACGCCGGGCGAGATCTCCTGCCGGGCCGCCATCGCGAGCGGTACGTAGAGGTGGTCGCTGAGGTTGCGGCCCACGCCGGGCAGGTCCACCTCGACCGGCAGGCCGAGCGGGCGCAGCTGGGCGGGGTCGCCGATGCCGGAGAGCATCAGCAGCTGGGGGCTGCCGACGGCGCCGGCGCTGAGGATCACCTCGCGTTCGGCACGGATCCGCCGGACGCCGTCCGGGTGGTCGAGCTCGACGCCGACGGCCCGTCCGCCCTCCAGCAGGACCCGGCGGACCAGGCCACCGGTGAGCACGGTCAGGTTGGGCCGGCGCTGCGCGGGGCGCAGGTAGGCGTCGGCGGCGCTCCAGCGGCGGCCGTTGTGCTGGGTCACCCGGACGGGGCCGGCGCCCTCCCGGGCACTGGACTCGGCGTCGCCGAGTTCCGGGTGGCCGGCGGCGGCGCAGGCCGCGAGGAAGGCCTCGGTGGCCGGGTTGAGGTCGCGCAGGTCGTCGATCCGGACCGGGCCCTCGGTGCCGTAGCCGTCCGGTCCGGTGGGGCCGCTGCGGCCCTCGGCCCGGCGGAAGTACGGCAGCACGCGGGAGTACTCCCAGCCGGTGCAGCCGGCCGCGGCCCAGCCGTCGAAGTCGGCCTGGTGTCCTCTGGTCCAGATCTGGGCGTTGATGGAGGAGGAGCCGCCGAGGGTCTTGCCGCGGGGGAAGAAGATCCGGCGGCCGTTCAGCCCCGGCTGCGGGGTGGTGTGGTAGGACCAGTCGAAGTCGGAGCCGAAGAGTTTGGGGAAGGCGGCCGGAATGCTGATCTCGGCGGCCCGGTCGGGCCCGCCGGCCTCGATCAGCAGTACCCGGCTGCCGTCCTCGCTCAGCCGGTCGGCGAGCACGCAGCCCGCCGAGCCGGCGCCGACGATCACGTAGTCGGCGGTGTCCGACGCCCCGGCGGCGGAGTCGGTCATGCCGACCGTCCGGGCGCCGTGGCCGGGGTGGCGGTGGACAGGCTGCGGATGATCTCGCCGGCGAGCACGGCGTGCCCTTCCATCGAGAAGTGGATGCCGTCGGCGCTCATCAGGGTGGGCGAGGTCCGCACGGGGTGCTCCCACATGTCCACCAGGGTGGCCCCGTGGCGCTCGGCCACGCCGCGGATCCGGCCGTTGAGCCGGTCGACCAGGGCGCGGAACTCGGCGAAGTCCGGGAACGCCTCGAAGATGTCGGCGACGGTGAAGGCGAAGACGTGCGCTCCCCGGGCGGTGAGCGCCGCGTAGATCTCCTCCAGGTCGGCCTCGACGGCGTCGAGGTCGGGGTTCGGGCCGAACAGGTCGTTGCCGCCGGTGGCGACGTTGACCAGGTCCGGCCCGAACTCCAGCACCTTCGCGAGCTGGGTCTGCCTGACCTGACGGGTGCGCAGCCCGACCTCGCCGGTGTTCAGGTAGGCCAGGTCCGGGACGTTGCCCCGCAGCGCCTGGGCGACGCGTTCCGGCCAGGAGATGTCCGCGTAGCCCGGGCAGGGCCCGCCGACCCCTGCCGCGAAGCTGTCGCCCATCACCGCGAACCGCTTCCAGGGGGTGCCCGAGAGCAGGTCGACGGCGGCCTCGTCACTGAGGCAGTACGGGTCCACGGTCTCTGTCGAGCGGTCGTTCGTCATGTCGTCTCACCCTTCTCGTCCGGTCTTTCGGCTGGTCCTGTCCTGCGGCGCCGGGGATGCGCGGTCGGCGGGGTCGGTCAGACGGCGTCGGCGGTGTTCGCCAGGGCCTTCTCCACCAGGCCCTCGACGTCGCCGACGGTGGTGATGTCGGCCGCTTCGCCCTGGCCCATGGCGGTCAGCGAGAAGGTCGACTCCAGCTGGAGCGAGAGCTCGATGACGGCGAGCGAGTCGTAGCCGAGATCCTCGACCAGCCGGTCGGTGGACTGCGCCTCGCGGGCGCCGAGCGGGCTCATCTCGCCGACGAGCCGGCGGACCTGGTCTGCAACGGTGTCACTCATGGAAGTGCTCGCTTTCGTTTCCGGTCTGGGGTGGTGGACGGAGGTGCGCAGGGTGCGGGTCACGCCCGGGCGGCGGCGGCGCGGATCGGGTGCGGCGCGTCCCAGCGCTCCTGGTAGGCGTCGAGCGCCTTGTCGATGCCGGCGCTCCAGGCCTGGTCGACCCGCTCGACGAGCTCCGGCAGGCCGATGATCCGCAGCTGCTTCAGCAGCCGCTCGCGGCCGATGTCGACCGAGCCCTGGAGCTGGGCGGCCCGGCTGGCCAGGGCGGCCGGGATGGCCGGCGACGGGTTGTGCCGGGCCGGGCCGATCAGCACCCAGGCGGCCATGTCCACGGCCTCGAAGTGGGAGTCGGTGATGATCTCCCGGTAGCCGTTGTTGACGCCGTCGGTGGCCGCCCGGAGCCCGAAGGAGACGTGCCGGGACTCGTCCCGGGTGACGTTGGTCAGCCCCTCCTCCAGCGCGGCCAGCCGCAGCCGCTTGGCGAGGAACCGGGTGGTGCGCAGCGCGGTCGCGGCCAGCACGCCCTCGGTGATCAGGTGGTAGTACACCAGTGCGCGGTACCAGGACTCGGGCGAGCCGTCGACGCGCACCTCGGAGGTGACCCGGGTGAGCTCGGGGGCGAAGACGGTGGCGTAGTCCGCGGCCGCCTCCAGCTCGCGGCCCTCCTGCTCGTGCAGCGGGACGCCGCAGGCGTCCTCGATGTAGGTCTGGAAGAACCGCACGTGGCGGGCCTCGTCCGCCATCTGGGTGCAGAGGTAGATCCGGTCGTCCTCGGTCTGCGGGTGGTCGGTGAGCGAGCCCAGGGTCTGCGTCACACAGACCTCTCCGACCTCCAACTCGGCCAGCGAGCCGAGCAGTTGTTCCTGGGAGAAGGGGCGCAGCGCCTGCCAGCCGGCCGCGTCACGGCGCGGGTTGACCTCCGCGACGCTCCACTGCTGGCGCTCCCAGCGGCGGTACAGGTCGGCCGAGGTGGCGAGGCGGCCGACCTTCTCGGCGGGCTCCTCGACGGCTTCGTCGGTGATGTCCGGGACGAATCCGGCATCGACAAGGGTAGGAACGGACATGATGGCCTTCCCGATCAGGTGTGTGAACGTCAGGGACGTACGGCGCCCGGGGCCGTGCGCGGCCGGGGCGGTGGGGTCACGGACGGAAGGAGCGGGCGGAAGGAGCGGGCGGAACGGGCGCGGGCTCAGCCCGGTTGGCCGACCGCGGCGAGTTCGCCGTGCAGCACGTCCCCGCCCACCTCGCCGTCCTGGAACTGGCGCCAGATCAGGCGCCGGCGCGGCTTGCCGCTGGAGGTCCGCGGGATGCCTCCGCGCTGCACCCGCACGACGGTGACCTCGACGGAGCCGTCGAGCACCGAGCGCAGCACGCCCAGGGCGGGGGCCAGCCAGTGGTCTCCGGCCGCCTCGACCAGCAGCACCGCCCGGTGGGCCTGCTCGCTGCCGCCGAGCGCCACCGCGCAGCGGCCGACCGGGACACCGGGCACGGCCGTCAGGCCGGCCTCGACGTCCTCGGCGTGCACCCGCCGGCCGCGGATCTTCAGGCTGTCCCCGACCCGGCCGACCACGTAGAGCTCGCCGTCGAGCAGGAAGCCCGAGTCGCCGGTGTGCAGCCCGTCCGGGGTGAAGTTCGAGGAGGCGCCCTCCTGGAGGGAGCGGTAGCCGAGGGCCACCGAGGTGCCGCGCACCCGGATCTCGCCGAAGGTCCCGTCGGGCAGGGCGGCGCCCTCCTCGTCGACCACGTCGACGATCGCTCCCGGTACCGCCGCGCCGCAGGAGGTCAGCCACGCGGGGCCGTCCTCGGGCAGCGGGTCGCCGAGGGTGCCCTGTTCGATCACCTGGACCGGCTCGCCGGTCCGCAGACCGCCGGTCAGCCGGATGGCCCGTGCCCCGGTGCCCGGACGGACGCCGGTCACCGCGAGGGTGGACTCCGCCAGACCGTAGCAGGGCGCGAACGCCTCGGCCCGGAAGCCGTGCGGGCCGAGCAGCGCCGCGAAGTCCGAGGCGGCCTTCGGAACGATGCGCTCCGCACCGTTCATCGCCACCCGCCACCTGGAGAAATCCATGCCCGCAAGGTCGTCCGGGCGGACCCGGCGAGCGGCGTAGGCGTAGCCAAAGTTGGGTGCCGTGGTAACGGTCACGCCGTTCGAACCATGGGCCTCGATCCACCGGAGTGGCGACCGGATGAATTCCAGGGGTGTCATGAGCCACAGATCGATCTGCGCCACGACGGAACCGAGGAATGTACCGACGAGACCCATGTCGTGATACATCGGCAGCCAGGAGGAGCACGAGTCCTCCGGCGTGATTCCGAGCCATCCGTGAATTGCCCGGACATTACCTGCGAGATTCTCCGGGGATACCTGGACGCCCTTCGGCGTGCCGCTCGATCCCGAGGTGAACTGGAGCAGCGCGACCGCCGGTTCCGGCCGGCGCACCAGCGGGGCGTCGGGCAGCTCGGAGAGGTCACCGAGCACCAGGGTGCGGCCCCGGCCGGACAGCCTGGCCGCCTCCCGGGCGACCTCGGCCAGCTCCGCGTCGGCCAGCAGCAACGCCGATCCCGCGGTCCGGACGATGTCCGCCACATGGTTCGAGTAGTTGCCAACTCCCTGGAATGTTACGGGTGATGCGATGGGCGAGGGCGTCAGCCCCGCCAGCATGGTGCCGAGGAAGGCCGGGACGAAGTCCTCGACCTCGGAGAGCAGCAGGGACACCACGTCGCCCGGCCGGGCGCCCTGCCCGACGAGAAACGCGGCCACCCGGCCGGCCTGCCCGGCCAGCTCGGCATAGGAGCGGAACTCCCAGCCGCGCTCGTTTCGAAAGAAGTGAATTCCACGGTCGACGGACGCATTGTCCATCCAGTCAAGAATGCGCATCAAACCCCCCGACTAGCCATCGGATCCGCAATGCACGTTTATCGGGAAAAATGTCGGGAGGATCTTCGTTAATCCTCCACCGACTCACCCAAATGCGTTATCGAACGCCTGACCCAAATCTAGTAGGCACCAAACTGTCGAGTCAACGACAAACTATTGTGACCCGCATGCTTGGCCGTTCGAACAGATGCGTGACCTGCGGACGCGCAGCCGCCGCCGGACCGATTTGGCCCAGCGGCGGCGACAACAAAGTTTGGCACTCAGGCCGACGGAGGGGCGCCCCTCAGGCCTCCCCGGCGGCTGCCACATGCGCCAACCAGGCACGCGCGGCGGTCCTCTGACTGTCCGTCAGGCCCTCTTCCATCAGGCCTTCCCGGGCCCGGACGGCCGGTCGCGCCTCGGCCAGCCGCTTGCGGCCGCCCTCGGCCAGGAACACCTGATGGGTCCGCCCGTTCGTCGGATGCCGTCTGCGCTCGACGAGGTCGTCGCGCTCCATCCCGGCCACCATCTCGGTCACCGACTGACGGGTCGACACCAGAACCCTCGCCAAGTCGGAGAGCGAGACGCCCGGTTGCTCCTCCAGCACGAGCAGCGTCGCGTACTGCGGCACCGAGAGCCGGCACTCGACCAGCGCCTCCTCGACCGACGACCGCATGCTGAACCATGCCTGCCGGATCAGGAAGCTCAGGCAAAGCTGTACCTCTTCGGACCCGGATCCAGCGTTTCCCATGGCCACCTCACCGCCAAGCCTGATTGACAGGAACCTTACGTTCCTGGCAGTCTTTCAATCGTCAGGACCCTGCCTATCCTACCTGGCCGAGGCCGTCCCGCCTCGCCCCGGGTGGAACCTGTCCGTCCGCGCCCCACTGCGCGCCGACCCCGGGCAGGGCCCGCGATCTAGCTCTGTACGTGCCAATTCCCGTCCCCGGCAGGGCTCTACCCTGCCCATTGGAAGGTGAGTTCCGCAATGTCGGACACTTCACAGCAGGCGGGAGGCCGGCCCGAGGTCAACCCCGGGCTGGTTCTTCTGCTCTGCTCAGGCGCTACCTTCATGGCCTTCCTGGATCTGTCGGTGGTCAACATCGCCTTCCCGGAGATCATCAAGGCCTTCCCCGAGACCACGATGGCCAACCTCACCTGGGTGGTCAGTGGCTACGCGGTGATGTTCGCCGCCCTGCTCACCCCGGCCGGCCGGCTGGCCGACACCGTCGGCCGGGCCAAGGTCTTCCTCGGCTCGCTGGTCGGATTCACCCTTGCCTCGCTGCTCTGCGGTGCCGCCCCGAGTGCGAACTGGCTGATCATCGGCCGCTTCCTGCAGGGCGCGATGGCCGCCGGCATGATCCCGGCGGCGCTCGGCCTGATCATGGCGGCGACCCCGCTGCCGCAGCTGATGAAGGCGATCGGCGCCTGGTCGGCGGCGGCCGGCTTCTCCGCGGTCATCGGCCCGGTCATCGGCGGTCTGCTGGTCGACCACTTCAGCTGGCGTTCGGTCTTCTACATCAACGGCCCCATCGGCCTGATCCTCCTGGTCGCGGGTCTGCGCGCGCTGCCCCGGCACCTGCCGCCGGCCGGCAGCCGGCTCCCCGACCCGGTCGGCACGGTGGCCTTCGCCGTGGGTGTCGCCTTCGTGGTCGCCGCGCTGACCGAGGGCGACAGCTGGGGCTGGGCCGACGCCCGCACCCTCGGCCTGCTGGTCTGCGGTCTCGCGCTCGGCCTGGTCGCGCTGCTGCGCTCGCAGAAGCACGAGGCCCCGGCCATCGACACCGGCCTGTGGAAGAGCCGGCGGTTCGCCCGGACCAACCTGGTGGCATCGATCTTCGGTGTCTCGATGTTCGCCTGGCTGCTCGCCGGTCCGCTCTGGGCCACCCAGATCTGGGGCTGGAGCATCATGCAGGCGGCCGGTGCGCTCAGCGTCGGCGCCGTGGCCTCGATGATCACCTCGACCGTCGCCGGCCGGATCAGCGACGGCAGCAAGCACCGGGTGCTGGTGGTCCTCGGCCTGCTGATGTTCGCCGCCTGCACGGCCATGCAGGCCAGTGCCCTGTTCGGCACCGAGCCGCGGTTCTGGTCGGCCTGGGTGCCGTCCGGCATCCTCGGCGGCGGCGGCCTCGGCTTCGCGGCCACCGCGCTCTCCTCGATCGCGGCCACCTCGCTGCCGCCGGTCCGGTTCGCCGCCGGCGTGGGCATGAACCTGACCTCCCGTCAGGTCGGCGGCGCGATCGGCACCGCCGGTCTGGCCGCCATCATGGCCTCCTACGCCAAGCCCGGCGTGGACGCCTTCCACGCCGTGTACATCGCCTGCACCGTGGTCAGCGTCGTCGCCGCCGTGGTCGCCCTGACCCTGCCCGACCCGGCGCCGGCCCCCGCGCAGGCGCAGCCCCAGCCGCAGTCCGCCGGATCCGAGTCGCACAGCACCGCCGGTGCGGCAGGCGCCTGACATACCGCCGAGAAGTGCGCATCCGGGCCCGTTCGACCACCCTCGACGGGCCCGGTGCACTTCGGGCGGCCCCCGGGCGCCTGGGACGAGGACGACTTGGAGCAACCTGGACCAGGAGGGACGAGCATGGCACGTCCACCCGCACTACCGGTGGAGGACAAACTCCACATCGTACTGAGCATCCTGGCCGGAGAGTCGACGATCGCTGCGGCAGCCCGCAAGCACGGACTCTCCGAGCAGACCATCGGCAACTGGAAGAAGCAGTTCATCCAGGGCGGCCGTGAAGGACTGAGCGGTACGGCACGGACCGAGCGCGCCACGGCGCGCGAGAGCGCGCTCAAGGCCGAGATCGACAACCTGAGGGCGGCGCTGGACGAGGTCCGCGTACAGCTCCGGGTCTGGATGAACAGCGAAGAGCAAGCTTTCCCTTCCAGGACCTTGAGATGATTCGCACCGATGCGGAGATGCCGGTCTCAAGGTTCTGCATGTTGATCGGCATCCCGCGCCGCACGTACAACAGGAAGCTCGCGCTGGTCCGCACCGGGCACGCGGTCCAGCAGCTCACCTGCCATCTGCCGGCCCTCCGCAAAGGTCGGCGTCCCGCCGCCGGGGCCGCCCGCAGCAGCCGGATCGCGGAAGGCCCGGCCTGCCGCCGGGCCGGCTGACGGAGAACCGCCGGCCGGCAGCACCGCGCAGGAGCCGCACCACCCCGCAGCACCGCCCCGCAGCACCACGAAGGGCGCCCCCGCACGTGACCGGAGTCACGGCGGGGGCGCCCTTCGTGGTGCTGTCTAGTTGTCGCCGTCCTCGTCGATGAGGAAGCCGCGCATCGGGGCCGGAGCCTGCTGCATCGGCTGCGGAGGCTGCGGACGGACCGCGGCCATCGGCTGGGTCATCCCCGCGGGGGCCATCTGCGGGGCGCCGTTGCCGACACCCGACTGGCCGCCGAAGGAGGGCTGCCCGTTGCCGCCGCCGAAGGAGTTCTGGCCGCCGAAGGACTGGCCGTTGCCACCGAACGACGGCTGGCCGCCGAAGCTCGGGGTGGCACTGCTCATCGAGGAGGCACCGGCCGGCGCCATCGACGACGCGGCCGGCGGCAGCGAGGCGGTGGCGGGGATCCGCGGCGGGGCGAGCGAGTCGTCGGCCTGCGACTCCAGCTGGCGCAGCTGGGTCTCCAGGTACGACTTCAGGCGGGTGCGGTACTCACGCTCGAAGGCGCGCAGGTCCTCGACCTTGCGCTCCAGCGTCGCGCGGGCGGACTCCAGGGAGCCCATCGCCACCCGGTGCTTCTCCTGCGCGTCCCGCTCCAGGGCGTCGGCCTTGGCGCGGGCGTCCCGCTCCAGACCCTCGGCGCGGCTGCGGGCCTCGCCGACGATCTTGTTGGCCTCGGACCGGGCCTCGGAGATCGCCTGGTCGGCGGTCTGCTGGGCCAGGGCGAGCACGCGGGCCGCGCTGTCGCCACCGGGACCCTGCTGCTGCTGCATCGGGCCGCCCATGGGGCCGCCGAGCTGCTGGCCCATCGGGCCGCCCATCGGCTGCAGCTGCTGGCCGCCCATGGGCTGACCCATCTGCTGCTGGCCCATCTGCTGCTGCATGGGGTTGCCCATCGGCTGCAGCATCTGACCGCCCATCGGCTGCACCAGCTGCTGCTGGCCGCCCATGGTCTGGCCCATCTGCTGCTGGCCCATCTGCTGGCCGAGCTGCGGCTGACCCATCTGCTGCTGCATCGGGCCGCCTTGACCGGCCGGAAGCTGCGGGGCGCCGGACGGCAGGCCGAGCGGCTGGTTGCCCATCTGCTGCTGCGGGACGCCCATCTGCTGCGGACCGGGGCCCTGCTGCTGGCCGGGCACCGGCGGGCCGGATATGGCAGCGGGCACCGGGGCGCCCGGGCGGGCGTCCTGCGGGGGCTGCTCCTTACGCATATTGGCCTGGTTCTGCGCGGCGGCACGAGTGGCTGCCGCCAGCTTGGCGCGCAGGTCCTCGTTCTCGCGCAGCAGACGCGTCAGCTCGGCTTCGACCTCGTCGAGGAAGGCATCGACCTCGTCCTCGTCATAGCCTTCGCGCAGCCGGACGGTCGTGAACTGCTTGTTCCGAACGTCCTCGGGGGTCAATGGCATCTCTTCACCTCAACGTGATCGTCGGCACTCCGGAATCCTGTCGCATCGCTCACACCGACAGGGACCGCACGAGCGAGATCAGGACATACACAATGATCATCAGAACGAAGAAGGACAGGTCGAGCGCCACGCCCCCGAGACGCAACGGCGGGATGAACCGCCGAAGAAGCTTGAGTGGCGGATCCGTGACAGTGTACGTGGCCTCCAGGACCAGGACCATGGCCTTGCCCGGACGCCACGAGCGGGCGAACTGGAAGACCCAATCCATCACCAGCCGGAGGAGCAGGATCAGCAGGAAGACGGTCAGCGCCCAGTAGAGCACCGCGCCGACGATCCCCATCTGTCTCCCTCTCCCCTGCCAGCATTCCGTCAGTCACACACTGTTGCTCGATCCACACGTAAAGTCGTGGCCGGGTCAGCTCTGGTTGAAGAACCCACCCTCGGCGATCCGAGCCTTGTCCTCCGCCGTGACATCGACGTTAGCAGGAGACAGGAGGAACACCTTCTGGGTCACGCGCTCGATACTGCCGTGCAGACCGAAGACGAGTCCAGCGGCGAAGTCTACGAGTCGCTTGGCGTCCGTGTCGTCCATCTCGGTCAAATTCATGATCACAGGTGTCCCGCCGCGGAACTGTTCCCCGATGGTACGGGCCTCGTTGTAGGTTCGCGGGTGCAGCGTGGTGATGCGGTAGGGCTCTCGTTCGTTCACTACCTTGGGCATGATCACCGGGGCACTCTTCTCCACGTTGTGGCGACGGTCGGGTGTGATGGACGACACGGGCGCCATCCGCGGCGCCTCCTGCCGGATCGGCACGGCGGCCGGCACCGGCTGGGGAGCGATGTGGGCGACCGGCGCCGGGGCGGGCTGGGTGGCTGCCGCGGACCTCAGGTCCTCCGTCCGCCCGGTCCGGATCGGCTCGGGGTCCGAGTCGTAGTCGTCGTCGGGGTCGTACCCCTGGCCGTCGTACGTCTCGTCCTCCACGAGGCCGAGGTAGACCGCCATCTTGCGCATTGCGCCGGCCATGCTCCTGTCTCCTCCGCTCTGTGGTGGATCGGCTCCGACTACGGTCTTCGCCTGCGGATTCCGCCGCCCACTCACCGGCCGTCAGGCCGACGGCGCGTCAAGCCGTGAGGGAGGGGGTGCGGAGGCGCGATCCACGGTTCGCTAGCGCTCTGAAAAGCTGCTAGGTTCTGTCCTATTTTGTCCTGCAGTCTGATCTACTACCCGGTGACGTTACCCGAGCGGTGACCGCACTCCGAGGACCGCCGTCCCGACGCGCACATGTGTCGCTCCGGCTGCCACGGCCTGCTCCAGATCTCCGCTCATCCCTGCCGAAACCATCGTGGCAGCAGGATGGGTCGCGCGTACGGCGCTTGCGATTTCCGCCAGCCGCCCGAAGGCCCGGGCCGGATCGCCGGCCAGCGGCCCCTGCAGCGGAGCGACGGTCATCACACCGGCCAGCTGCAGCCCGGGCGTGTCGGCGATCAGGTCGGCCAGCGCCGGCACGTCCGCCGGGGCCACGCCGGCCCGGTGCTCCCCCTCCCCCGCCTCCTTGTCGAGGGCGACCTGCACCAGGCAGCCCAGCGGGACGCGTTCGGCCTTCAGCACCGCGGCGCCGAGCGACTCGGCCAGCCGGGGCCGGTCCACCGAGTGCACCAGGTCCGCGTACCGCACGACCGAGCGGGCCTTGTTGGTCTGCAGCTGGCCGACGAAGTGCCAGGTCAGCGGCAGGTTCACGCAGGTCTCCGCCTTGGGGGCGGCGTCCTGGTCCCGGTTCTCCGCGACCTCGGTCACGCCCAGGGCGGCCAACAGCGCGGTGTCCTCGGCGGGGTAGGTCTTGGTGACCACGACCATGGACACCTCCGAGCGAGGCCGCCCCGCCGCCGCACAGGCGTCGGCGATCCGGCGCTCGACCACCTCCAGGTTGGTGCCGAGCTCCTCGTACCGGGCGCGCTGCCGCTCCGTCAGAGCCGCGAGGAACGCCGCGCTTCCCGGGAACGGTCCGTAGATGTCATTCGTCATGAGAGTTCAGGACCCAACCAGATGTGGCTCGCGAGCCGGCCGGTCAGCTGCTCGCGACGGTAGGAGAAGTGATCGACCGACCCAAGGGTGCAGACAGATGATCGCACCAATTCGGTGATCATGTGCTCGTCCGGCACCGTCGCCACACCGACGGATCCGTCCGGTGCGGACACCGGACGCCCGGGCCGGGCCACGGCCCCCCACACGGCACGGTGCCCACCCCGCCCCACCGGGTGGTGGAGGCGAAGTGAGCACCGTGACGAAGTGTCGGTCCGAGCACTTCGGGGCTTTACCTACTTGAGGAAGTCGGGAACGTCCAGCTCCTCGGCCGGGCTCTCGACGTACGGCTGCCGGACCGGCTGCACCTGCGGCGGCACCGGGGCGGCGGTCGTGGTGGCGGGGGCCGGCGCCTCGGTGCGGGCGGCCTCCTCCGGACGGGCCGTCACCGAGCCGATCGTCCCGTAGGACGGGCGGGTGGCCGGGCGCTCGGGGGTGCTCGCCGGGGCGGCGGTCGAGCCGGACTTCACCACCGGCTCGCGGACGATCGCCGGCGGCTGCCCGCCGTCGAAGCCGGCCGCGATCACGGTGACCCGGACCTCGTCACCCAGCGCGTCGTCGATGACGGCACCGAAGATGATGTTCGCCTCGGGGTGCGCCGCCTCGCTGACCAGCTGGGCCGCCTCGTTGATCTCGAACAGGCCGAGGTCGGAGCCGCCCGAGATGGAGAGCAGCACGCCGCGGGCGCCGTCGATGGACGCCTCCAGCAGGGGCGAGGAGATCGCCATCACGGCCGCGGCCTTGGCGCGGTCCTCGCCGCGGGCCGAGCCGATGCCCATCAGCGCCGAGCCGGCGTCGGACATGACCGACTTGACGTCGGCGAAGTCCAGGTTGATCAGGCCCGGGGTGGTGATCAGGTCGGTGATGCCCTGGACGCCCGAGAGCAGCACCTGGTCGGCGGAGCGGAACGCGTCCAGCACGCTGACCTGGCGGTCCGAGATGGACAGCAGCCGGTCGTTGGGGATCACGATCAGGGTGTCGACCTGCTCGCGCAGCGAGGCGATGCCGTCCTCGGCCTGGTTGGCCCGGCGGCGGCCCTCGAAGGTGAAGGGACGGGTGACCACGCCGATGGTCAGCGCGCCGAGCGAGCGGGCGATGTTGGCCACGACGGGCGCGCCGCCGGTGCCGGTGCCGCCGCCCTCGCCGGCGGTGACGAAGACCATGTCGGCCCCCTTGAGGACCTCCTCGATCTCCTCACGGTGGTCCTCGGCGGCCTTGCGGCCGACGTCGGGGTTGGCGCCGGCGCCGAGGCCCCGGGTGAGTTCACGGCCCACATCGAGTTTCACGTCGGCGTCACTCATGAGGAGGGCCTGCGCATCGGTGTTGATCGCGATGAACTCGACGCCCTTGAGCCCGACCTCGATCATCCGGTTGATGGCGTTGACACCACCGCCGCCGATTCCGACAACCTTGATGACTGCGAGGTAGTTCTGGGGTGCTGCCACGTCGAAGGCCTCTCGCCTCGAATTTCCGGGTCGGCTCCCCGCGTTGGTGAAGGCCGACGGATGTCGATGGGTGGGGAGCGCGCTTTCGGACGGATTGTCCGAAATGCCGACCGCCGACCCGAACCCTGAACTTGAGGTTTAGGGTTACTGCTGTTCCTGTGTCACATCACTGTCCGACACAGCCTGGTGAACAGGACAGTAGGTTGCGGGACGGTACGTGTTCAACGAACACGCCGAGCTTCCCTTTTTTCTTTTGAGCCTATGTGATCATCGACCCCTCGGTGAAACCGGGGTGACCACCAAGAGTCGGACCGGAGCCGGAGCCCCGTCAATACCGCCCTCAGGCACAGAACTTACCGGATCATCCCGACACAGCCGGTGCGTCCGGCGCACTCACGTCATAATTCGCGGCCTTCCGGCCGAGCAGCGCGGTCAGCACCACGGCCTTGCGCGCGGTCCGCTCGGCACTCCCCCACCGCACCGTCACCCCGTCGCGCAGCTGGAGCCGGATGTCGTCCCAGGAGTGCACCTGGACGGCGCCGGCCCGCTTGGCGACCTCGGGCGGCAGGCCCGCCGCGACGACGACGGCCGCCCGCACCAGGGCCGGACGGTCGATCACGCCCAGCGCCTCGTTCGCCTGCGCACTGAGCTGGAGCTCCACCACCGGAACCCCGCCCGGGGGTTGAGGTTCGTCCGCGAACTCCCTGCCCCCGGCGTCGACCTGGAGGAACCGGCCGTTCTCGGTGTGGATCGCGGCCACCGGTCGGCGCTCCGTCACCTTCACCCGAAGGGTGTGCGGCCAGCCGCGCCACACCTCGACGCCGGCCACCCTGGGCACCGCACCGACCCGCCGCTCCACCGCGGCGAGGTCGACCCGGGCCAGCGGGCGGCCCTGCTCGGCCCCGACCGCCCGCCGCACCTCGTCCTCGCTCAGGTGCCCGCTCTCCAGGCCCTGGACGGCGACCGTGCGCACCTCCAGCGCCGACGAGAGGAACACCAGCCAGCCGAGCGTGCCGGCCACCAGCGCGGCCAGCACGCCCAGCACCACGACGCCCCGCCGGGAGAGCCGGAGCCGGGGAGCGCGCTCCTCCCCGTCCTCCTCGTCCTCCAGCCGGTCGTCGAGGACCGGGGCGTCAGCCACGTCGGCGACCACCTCGGGCGGCGTCGATCGCCTCGTAGACCATCCCGACCAGCAGGTCGTCCGCGTCCCGGCGGCCGAACTCGGCGGCGGCCCGGCTCATGTCCCACAGCCTGCGCGGGTCGGTGAGCACCGGCAGGACGTTCTGCAGTACCCAGTCCGGGGTCAGCTCGGCGTCGTCGACCAGCAGGCCGCCGCCCGCCTTGACCATCGGCTGGGCGTTCAGCCGCTGCTCGCCGTTGCCGATCGGCAGTGGCACGAAGGCGGCCGGCAGGCCCACCGCGGCCAGCTCGGCGACGGTCATCGCGCCGGCCCGGCAGAGCATCAGGTCGGCGGCGGCGTACGCCAGGTCCATCCGGTCCACGTACGGCACGGCCCGGTACGGGGGCATCCCGGGGATGTCGTCGATGTGGGGCAGCTCGTTCTTCGGGCCGACCGCGTGCAGGATCTGCACCCCGTACTGCTGGAGCCGGGGGGCGATCGCCTGGACGGTCTCGTTCAGCCGGCGCGCGCCCTGGGAGCCACCGGAGACCAGCAGGGTGGGCAGCCGCTGGTCGAGCCCGAAGTAGTGCCGGGCCTCCGGGCGGACCGCGTTGCGGTCCAGGGTGGCGATGGTGCGGCGCAGCGGGATCCCGATGTAGCGGGAGTCGCGCAGCTTGGAGTCGGGCGTGGAGACGGCGACGAAGTCGCTGTACCGGGCGCCGATCTTGTTGGCCAGGCCGGGGCGGGCGTTGGCCTCGTGCACCACGATCGGCACGCCGGCCCGTTTGGCGGCCAGGTAGGCGGGCATCGCGACATAGCCGCCGAAGCCGACCACGGCGTCCGCCTTGACCCGCTCGATGATCTCCTGGGCGGCCCGGACGGTGCCGCGCAGCCGGCCCGGGACGGTGATCAGCTCGGGGGTGGGCTTGCGGGGCAGCGGGACGGCCGGGATCAGCTCCAGCTGGTAGCCCCGTTCGGGGACCAGCCGGGTCTCCAGGCCGCGCTCGGTGCCGAGCGCGGTGATCCCGATCGACGGGTCGTGCCTGCGGAGGGCGTCCGCGAGGGCCATGGCCGGCTCGATGTGGCCGGCGGTCCCGCCGCCGGCGAGTACGACATGCACCGAAATTCACCGCTCCCTGCGCGGCGGCCGGGAGGCCTTGCGCGCTGTGGTCCGTCGTCGTGGCAGCACCCGGGCCAGGACGGGCCTGACCCGGGAGTTCGAGCTCCGGGCGGCCAGGGCCGCCTTCGCCCCCGGGGAGCTGCGCGCGAAGCAGAGCAGCACCCCGATGGCGCACATGGCCGACAGCATGGCGGAGCCGCCGTACGAGAACAGCGGGAGCGGGACGCCCGCGATGGGCAGGAGTCCCAGTGCCGACCCCAGGTTGACCACGGCCTGCGCCATGATCCACGTGGTGGCCGCTCCCGCGGCGTACCGGACGAACGGGTCCTTGGTGCCGAGAGCCACACGGATACCCGCATACCCTAGTGCCGCGAAGAGGCCGAGTACCGACAGCGTCCCCACCAGGCCGAGTTCCTCGCCGGTCGCGGCGAAGATGAAGTCGGTCTGCGCTTCGGGCAGCTGGCCCCACTTTTCCACGCCGGCGCCGAGTCCGGAGCCGAACGGGCCGCCGGCGGCGAAGGCGTACAGGCCGTGCAGCGCCTGGAAGCAGTTCAGGCCCGGGTCGGGTTTGGTGACGCCGACGCAGCCGAGCCGGTCCAGGCGGTGCGGCACGGTGATGATCAGGGCGGTGCAGGCGACCACCGCGATGCCGAGGGTGGCGGCGAACAGCCGCATCGGGGCGCCGACCATCCAGAGCAGACCGAAGAGCATGCCGACCAGCACCATGGTGGTGCCCATGTCGCCGCCGATCATGATCAGCAGCATCAGCAGCACGGTGCCCGGCACCAGCGGCACCAGCAGGTGCTTCCACTGGTCGAGCATGTGGGTCTTCTGCTTGCGGGCCAGCAGGTCGGCGCCCCAGAGCACCAGGGCCAGCTTGGCGAACTCGGAGGGCTGGACCTGGAAGAAGCCCAGGCTGATCCAGTTCCGGTTGCCGTTGACCTCGGTGCCGATGCCGGGAACGGCCACCAGCACCAGGCCGGCCAGCACGCCGAGCAGCGCCGGGTAGGCGAGCGCCCGCAGGCCCTTCACCGGCGCCCGGGCCAGCACCAGGGCCATGGCCGCGCCGAGCAGCAGGGCGACCAGCTGCTTGCGGAAGAAGAAGGTTATCGGCAGGTGGTTGTCGGTGACCACGCTCTGCGAGGCGGAGAACACCATCACCAGGCCCAGCACGACCAGCAGCAGGGTGGAGCCCAGGATCAGGTAGTAGGGCGTCAGCGGCCGGTCCAGGGTGTACCGGAAGCGGGCCCGGAAGGCCCGGGCCCGGGCGACCGGCCCGGCCGACTTGAAGGTGGTGGTGGTCGCCGAGATCAGCCTGAGCGGTGCGGACCGCTCGGGTGGTGCGGTGGTTCCCGCCTTGCCGTCACCCGCCACGTGCCCCCACCCTCGTCCTGTCCGGCGGCGCGGCCCGCGCCCCGCCCCGGCCGTGCGGGCCGGGGTGGGCGGGGCCGCGGCGCCGGCGCGTCCGTCGACTCGCCGTGCTGCGCTGCCGCCGCTACTTCTCCAGCTCCCGGACGGCCGCGGCGAACAGGTCGCCGCGCTGGCCGTAGTCGGTGAACATGTCCATCGAGGCGCAGGCCGGGGCCAGCAGGACGGTGTCACCCGGCTGGGCGAGGCCGGCCGCCGCCCGGACCGCCTCGGCCATCGCCACCGCGCCAGTCTGGCCCGCGGCCGCCTCGATCACCGGCACATCCGGCGCGTGTCGCGCCAGCGCCTCCCGGATCAGCTCGCGGTCCTGGCCGATCAGGACCGCGGCCCGCAGCCGGGACGCGGCGCCGACCACCAGCTCGTCGAAGGTCGCGCCCTTGGCCAGGCCGCCGGCGATCCACACCACCGGCCGGTACGCGGCCAGTGAGGCGGCGGCGGCGTGGGTGTTGGTGGCCTTGGAGTCGTCGACGTACGTGACCTCGCCGACCACCGCGACCTCGGCGATCCGATGCGCGTCCGGGCGGAAGGCCCGCAGGCCGTCCCGGACGGCCTTGGAGTCCACGCCGTAGGCGCGGGCCAGCGCGGCGGCGGCCAGGGCGTTGGCGATGTTGTGGGGGGCCGGCGGGTGGACGTCCTCGACCGCGCCGATCTCGGCGGCGTTCTTCTGCCGGTCCCGGACGAAGGCCCGGTCGACCAGGAGTCCGTCGACCACGCCGAACTGCGACGGACCGGGCGCGCCGAGGCCGAAGCCGACCGCGCGGCAGCCCTCCTCGACGTCGGCGCCGCGGACCAGTTCCTCGGTGACCGGGTCGGCGAGGTTGTAGACGCAGGCGACCCGGTTGCCCTCGTAGATCCGGCCCTTGTCGGCGGCGTACGCCTCCATGGTGCCGTGCCAGTCGAGGTGGTCCGGGGCCAGGTTGAGCACGGCCGCCGAGTGCGGGCGCAGGCTGGGCGCCCAGTGCAGCTGGTAGCTGGAGAGTTCGACCGCGAGCACGTCGTACGGCTCCTCGGCGAGCACGGCGTCCAGCACCGAGACGCCGACGTTGCCGACGGCGGCGGTGCGCTTGCCGGCCGCGGTGAGGATCGAGGCGAGCATCCGGACGGTGGTGGTCTTGCCGTTGGTGCCGGTGATCGCCAGCCAGGGGGCCGGCTCGCCGGTCTCCGGCAGCGGGCGGCGCAGTCGCCAGGCCAGCTCGACGTCGCCCCAGACCGGGACCTCGACGAGCGCGGCCTCGGTGAACAGCGGGCTGCTGGGGGGCCAGCCGGGCGAGGTGACGATCAGCCGGGTGCCCTCGGGGAGGGTCTCGCCGTCGCCGAGCCGGACGGCGATGCCCGCCGCCTCCAGCTCGGCGGCCCTGGCCCGCTGTGCCTCGCCGTCGCCGCCGTCCACCACCGTGACGCGGGCGCCCAGGCCGTGCAGCACCCGGGCGGCACTGATCCCGGAGAGGCCGACGCCGGCCACCACGACCGGCAGGCCCGGCCACTCGGGGTTGGAGGTCATCCGGCTACCCATCCTGCGTAGAAGAGGCCGAGGCCGACCGCGACGCACAGACCCTGGATGATCCAGAACCGGACCACGATCAGCACCTCGCTCCAGCCCTTGAGTTCGAAGTGGTGCTGGAGCGGGGCCATCTTGAAGACCCGCTTGCCGGTCATCCGGAACGAACCGACCTGGATGATCACCGAGAGGGTGATGACCACGAAGAGGCCGCCCAGCAGGGCGAGCAGCAGCTCGGTGCGGGAGCAGATCGCCAGGCCGGCCAGCGCGCCGCCGAGGGCGAGCGAGCCGGTGTCACCCATGAAGATCTTGGCCGGCGAGGTGTTCCACCACAGGAAGCCGAAGCAGGAGCCCATCAGCGCGGCGGCGACGATGGCCAGGTCCAGGGGGTCGCGGACGTCGTAACAGCTGGCGGTGGCGGTGATCGCGTACGCACAGCTCTGGCTGTACTGCCAGACGCCGATGAAGGTGTAGGCGCCGAAGACCATCACCGAGGCGCCGGTGGCCAGGCCGTCCAGACCGTCCGTCAGGTTCACGCCGTTCGACATCGCCGCGATCATGAAGTACGCGAAGATGACGAACAGGACGGGCCCGACCGACCAGCCGAAGTCCCGCACGAACGAGAGGTGCTGGGAGGCCGGGGTGAGGTCGCGGGCGTCCTTGAACTGCAGCGCGAGGATCGCGAACGCGAGACCCACCAGCGACTGGCCGGCCAGCTTCGCCTTGGCGCGCAGGCCGAGCGAGCGGCGCTTGACCACCTTGATGTAGTCGTCCAGGAAGCCGACCAGGCCCAGACCCGCGGTCAGGAACAGCACCAGCAGGCCGGATGCCGTGGGCGACTCGCCCGTTATCGCCTTGGTGACGGCGTAGGCGATCAGCGTCGCCAGGATGAAGGCGATGCCACCCATGGTGGGGGTACCGCGCTTGCTGTGGTGGGCCTTGGGGCCGTCGTCGCGGATGTACTGGCCGTAGCCGTGCTTGGCCAGCAGCTTGATCAGCGCCGGGGTGCCGAGCAGGGACAGCACCAGGCCGATCATGCCCGAGAAGAGGATTTGCTTCATCGCACGGCTCCGTCCGAGAGCAGCGCCTCGGCGACCTTCTCCAGGCCGACCGAACGGGAGGCCTTCACCAGCACCACGTCCCCCGGCTGAAGCTGACTGCGCAGCAGTTCGACCGCCGCGTCCGCGTCGGACACCAGCACCGACTCCTCACCCCACGAACCTTCGTTCCTCGCGCCCAGTTCCATGCAGGCCGCCTCCCGTCCGCCGACCGCCACCAGCTTGGTGACGTCGAGTCGGACCGCGAGCCGCCCGATGGCGTCGTGCTCGTCGAGGCTCTCCTCGCCGAGCTCCCGCATCTCTCCGAGCACCGCCCAGGTACGGCGGCGCTCCGGACCCCGGCCCGCCATCGTCGCGAGTGCCCGCAGCGCGGCCCGCATCGAGTCGGGGTTCGCGTTGTAGGCGTCGTTGACGACGGTGACACCATCGGCCCGGTCGACGACCTCCATGCGCCAGCGGGACAGCGCGCCCGCCTCGCTGAGGGCTTCGGCGGCGTCGTCGACGGACATCCCGAGCTCCACCGCCACCGCAGCGGCGGCGAGGGCGTTCGAGACGTGGTGCTCACCGTACAGGCGCAGCTTCACGGCTGCGGAACCGGCCGGGGTGACAAGCGTGAACGATGGCCGTCCGGTGTCGTCCAGGCGAACGCCCTCCGCCCGGATCTCGGCGTCCCGGCTCTCGCCGAAGAACACCACCCGGGCCTTGGTGCGCTCGGCCATCGCCCGCACCAGCGGGTCGTCGGCGTTCAGGATCGCGACTCCCTCGCTGGTCAGCGCCTCGACCAGCTCGCCCTTGGCCTCGGCGATGGCCTGCTTGGAGCCGAACTCGCCGACGTGCGCGGTGCCGACGTTGAGCACCACGCCGACGGTGGGCGGCACGATGCCGGTCAGGTAGTCGATGTGGCCCTTGCCGCGCGCGCCCATCTCCAGCACCAGGTGCCGGGTGGAACCGGTGATCCGCAGGGCGGTCAGCGGCATGCCGATCTCGTTGTTGAACGAGCCGGGCGGGAAGACCGTCTCGCCGCGGCGCTGCAGCAGCTGGCCGATCAGGTCCTTGGTGGAGGTCTTGCCGGCCGAACCGGTCAGGGCGACGAACGCGGTGTCCCGGGCCCGCTCCACGACGCCGCGGGCGAGTCGGCCCAGCGCCTGGACGACGTCGTCCACCAGGATCGCCGGCACGCCCACCGGCCGGGAGGCCAGCACCGCGACGGCGCCGTCCGCGATCGCGCGCTCGGCGTAGTCGTGGCCGTCCACGTGCTCACCGAGCACGGCGGCGAACAGCCCGCCCGGCTCGACCAGCCGGGAGTCGACCACCACGGCGCCGGTGACCCGCGCCTGCGGGTCCGCGCCGTCGAGGGTGCCGCCGACCACGGCGGCCGCCTCGGCCAGGGTGAGTGCGATCACGACTGCTCAGCTCCTCGGCTTGCTCGCTCGGCCGGGCTGCGCTCGATGGCCTCGCGCAGTACCTGCCGGTCGTCGAAGGGGCGGACCTCGCCCCGGACGTACTGGCCCAGTTCGTGGCCCTTGCCGGCCACCAGGACGGTGTCCCCGGCGTGCGCGTACGCCACCGCCCGGGCGATCGCGGCGGCCCGGTCCGGCACCACCAGCACCTCGCCGCGCTCGGCCTCCGGCACCTCGGCGGCGCCGGACAGCATCGCGACCAGGATCGCCAGCGCGTCCTCGGAGCGCGGGTTGTCGCTGGTCAGCACGGCGGTGTCGGCCAGCCGGGCGGCGATCGCGCCCATCGGTCCGCGCTTGTACGGGTCGCGGTCGCCGCCACAGCCGACCACCACGTGCAGCCGGCCCTTGGTCACCTCGCGCAGCGACTCCAGCACCGCCTTCAGGGCGTCCGGCTTGTGCGCGTAGTCGACCACGGCCACGTACGGCTGGCCGGCGTCCACCCGCTCCAGCCGGCCGGGCACGCCCGGGACCGCGGCCACACCGGCCACCGCGGCGGCCAGCGGGACACCCGCGGTGACCAGGGCGGCGATCGCGCCGAGCGCGTTCGCCACGTTGAACGGGCCGGGCAGCGGCACCGAGGCGTCCGCGAGGGCGCCGTCCGGGCCGGCCACCGTGAAGGCGGAGGACGCCGGGCCGAGCCGGACGTCCAGCGCCCGCCAGTCGGCGTCCGGGTCGCCCAGCGCGGAGAAGGTCGCCATCGGGATCGGCGCCTCCGCGGCCAGCCGGCGCCCGTAGGCGTCGTCCAGGTTGGCCACCCCGCGGCGGGCCTTGTCCGGCTGGAAGAGCCGGGCCTTGGCCCGGTAGTAGTCCTCCATGTCCGGGTGGAAGTCCAGGTGCTCCGGCGTGAGGTTGTTGAACAGCGCCACGTCGTAGACCACGCCGTCGACCCGGCCGAAGACCAGTGCGTGGCTGGAGACCTCCATCACGACCGCGTCCGCGCCGCGCTCGCGCATCACCGCGAGGACGCCGTGCAGGTCGGTGGACTCCGGGGTGGTGCGCTCGCTCTTGATCCGCTCGTCGCCGACCCGCATCTCCACGGTGCCGATCACGCCGGGAAGCTGCCCGGCCCCGCGCAGACCGCCCTCGACCAGGTACGAGGTGGTGGTCTTGCCGTTGGTGCCGGTCAGCCCGATCATCAGCAGCTGCTCGCTCGGCCGGCCGTAGACCGCCGCCGCCAGCTCGCCCATGGACGCCCGTGGGCTCTCCACCACCAGCAGTGGGGCGCCGCAGTCGGCGGCCAGCTCGGCCCCGGCGGCATCGGTCAGCACGGCGGCCGCACCCGCGGCGACGGCGGCGGCGGCGAAGGCCGCGCCGTGGTGGTTGGCGCCCGGGAAGGCGACGTACACGTCACCGGGGCGCACCGCCCGGGAGTCGTGGGTGATGCCGGTGACCTGCGGCCCGTCGACGGGCTCCAGGCCCAGCAGTCGGGCGACCTCGGCGAACGGCATCGCCGCCTCCTCGGTGGGACGGGGCGGGCTCGCGGAGATTTGATCGGGTTTCGGCACGGCGCGAAGGCTATCGGCCGAAGTACCCCCAGGGCCAAAACGGGGGGCGGTACGGCGCGGGTCCGACCCGCCCGTGCCGGTCGTTCCGGTACCGACGGGGGACGGGGTGCCGCTGTTCTGGTCCGGGGTGCTGTGCATCAGGGCTTCCACTCGACGGGCAGGTTGGGCGCGTCGCTGCCGCTCGGCGGTACCTGCAGGGACTTCAGGGTGAACTCCATCACCTGCTTGAAGACCGGCCCGCAGAGCTGGCCGCCGAAGTGGCCGTTGACCGGGTTCTGGATCACGCAGGAGACCGTCACCCGGGGCTGGTCGGCCGGGGCGAAACCGATGAAGGAGGCGGTGTAGCCGGCGTACTTGCCGGTCTTCGGGTCCACCCGGTTGGCGGTGCCCGTCTTGCCGGCCACCCGGTAGCCGGGGATGGCCGCCTTGGTACCGGTGCCCTGCTCGTCGGTCACCACCGACTCCAGCATCTCGGTGAGGGTCTTGGCGGTCTGCTCGCCGACCACCCGGGCGGAGGCCCCGGCCGGGGCCGCGGTGTAGCGGCCGTCCGGCCCGGTGGTCCCCATCAGCAGGCTCGGCGCGACCCGCACCCCGCCGTTGGCGATGGTGGAGAAGACCGAGGTGGCCTGCAGCGCGTTGACCGACAGGCCCTGGCCGAACGGGATGGTGTACTGCTGCGATCCCTTCCAGTCCTCCGGCTTGGCGAGGATGCCCCTCGTCTCGCCGGGGAAGCCCAGGCCGGTGGGCTTGCCGATGCCGAACCGGTCCAGGTAGCCGGCGAGCACCTTGTTGGACTCCGCCTGGTCGGCGCCCAGGGTCTCGGCCGCCTCGATGGTGCCGATGTTGGACGACTTCGCGAGCACCCCGGCGAGGGTCAGGTACCAGGTCTCGTGGTCCACGTCGTCGTGGAAGACCCGGTCGGAGCGCTGCAGCGTGTTGGGCACGGTGACCCTGGTGTCCCAGGTCGCCTTGCCGGTGTCCAGCACCGCCGCCATGGTCATCAGCTTGGCGGTGGAACCCGGCTCGTACGCGTCCTGGAGCGCCGCGTTGCCCAGCTGCTCGGACTTGGCGGCCGTGAGGTCGTTGGGGTTGAAGCCGGGTGAGGTGGCCATCGCGAGCACCTGACCGGTCTTCACGTCCTGGACGATCACGTAGCCCTTCTCCGCGCCCGCGTTGGAGACCTGGTCGGTGATGGCCCGCTGGGCCGCCCACTGGATGTCCGGGTGCAGGGTGAGGCGCAGGTCCGCACCGGGTACCGGGTCCTGGCGGCTGCCGCCGGCGGTGGCCACCATCCGGCCGCCGGCCGAGGCGTAGGTGGTCCGGCCCGGTGTGCCGGCCAGGTCCTGCTGGTACTGGAGCTCCAGGCCGCCGGTGCCGACGCCCTCGGAGTTGACGAAGCCGACCAGGTTGGCGGCCAGTCCGTCGGCGGGGTAGACCCGGCGGGTGCTCTCCGTGCTGGCGATCCCGGTCAGCGGGTTGACGCAGGCCGGGTCGAGGAACTGCCGGCCGCCCTGCTCGGCGGGCTTGCCGAGCAGCTGCCGCTGGCCGCGGCAGGCCGCGGTGTCGGTCTGCCGGCCCAGGCTCGCCTTGAGTTCGCTGATCCGGTTCTTGACCTCCGGGGTCTGCCGGAACGCCAGGGGCGCGTACTGGCTCTTCGGGTTCTTCTGGTTCAGGTGCAGCGCGGCGGCGAGCTTCTCCTTCGGCTGGCCGAGGATCGGCGCGAGCAGCGCGGCCGCCTGCTCGGGGGCGTCCGCCAGGTGCAGTGCGCCCGGGGTGAGCAGTGTCGGGTCCCCGACGATGTCGTACGCGTCCACGGTGGTCGCGAGCACCGTGCCGTCGGCGGCCGTTATCGAACCGCGCTCGGCGGGCAGCTCGATCTTCATGTACTTGTTGGCGCTCGCGGCCGCCGCCAGCGCGTCCGAGTCGAGCAGCTGCAGCTGGACCAGGCGGCCCGCGAAGACCGTGAAGACCAGCGCCAGTCCGACGGTCACCAGGCGCAGCCGGCGGCGCGGGTCGGCAAGCGTGATCGGGCGCGACTGCGTCCGGGCGGCGGGGCGTCGCACGGGCGGCCGGCGGGTGGGCGGGCGGCGCTGTTCGGCCGGCCGCGGCCGGGGGTGCGGGGGCGCTGCTCGCCGGGGCGGGCCGGCCGGGGCGGGCGGCGCTCGCCGGAGCCTCGGGACGGCTGACGGGGCGTGCTCATCGCGGCGTACCTCCGGCCGGGGCTGACGGGGTGGCGCCCTGGCCGGCCGGCGGCAGCGGGGCGATCTCGACCCCGCCGTCGGCGGCGGCCGGGGGCGCGGACTGGCCGGTGGGCTGGGCGGACGGCTGGGACGACGGTTGGGCGGGCTGCGGGGCGGGCTGCTGCGGGCTGGGGTCGGGCTGCTGCCACAGGCCGTTGCCGGAACGCTTCACCGGGGGCGCGTCCTGGGCCTGGGCGGGCTTGCCGAGCACCTTGCCGTCGTCCAGCAGGAAGGCCGGGTCACCGCCGGGCACCATGCCCAGTTCGAGGGCGCGCCGCTCCAGCGCGTCGGGCGCCGAGTACTGGTCGATCTGGTGCTGGAGGGACTGCTTGCGGTCCGTCAGCTCGGTGGTCTGCCGCTTCAGCCGGGCGAGTTCGAAGGAGTTCTCGTTCAGCGCGGTGTTGAGCGTCAGCAGCCCGAGCAGCCCGGCCGAGAGCAGCGCCACCACCAGCACGGCGAACGGCGTGCGCCCCCGGGCCTGGCGCGCACCGGGACGCACGGTGATCCGCGCCCTGCCGCCCTGCCCCGGGAGCCGACCACTCCCCCTGGCCCGCCCACCGTCGGCCACCGGCACCGCTGCTCTCCCTCTGTGTTGTCCTCGCTCGCCTCCGGGCGCTCTCCACCCGGTGCTCTCGGCGCCGGCGCGCCCTTCGGCTCGCGACGAGTCCGCGGGGCTGCTCCGGCGGTCAGCCCCGGTTGTCCCTGATCCTCTCCGCCACCCGCAGCCGTACGGGTGCGGCGCGCCGGTTCTCCTCGATCTCCTGCTCGGTGGCCAGTTCGGCCCCCCGGGTGAGGAGCTTCAGCCAGGGCTGGTGCTCCTCGGGGATGATCGGCAGGCCGGGCGGGGCGGTGTTGGTGGCCCCCGCGGTGAGGTACTGCTTCACCAGGCGGTCCTCCAGGGACTGGTAGGACATCACCACGATCCGACCGCCGACGGCCAGCGACTCCAGCGCGCCGGGGATGGCCCGGTCCAGCACCTCCAGCTCACCGTTGACCTCGATCCGCAGGGCCTGGAAGGTGCGCTTCGCCGGGTTGCCGCCGGTGCGCCGGGTGGCGGCCGGGATGGCGTTGCGTACCAACTCGACCAGACGCGCACTGTTGGTGAACGGTTCCTTCTCGCGCTCGCGGAGGATCACCGAGGCGATCTTCCCCGCGAACCGCTCCTCGCCGTAGACCTTGAGGATCCGGGCGAGCTGGCCGTGGCTGTAGGTGTTCAGCACCTCGGCGGCGCTCAGGCCGCGGGTCTGGTCCATCCGCATGTCGAGCGGGGCGTCCTGGGCGTACGCGAAGCCGCGCTCGGCCTCGTCCAGCTGCATCGAGGAGACGCCCAGGTCGAACAGGACGCCCTGGACCTCGGGGATGCCCAGGTCGGCCAGGACCTGCGGGATCTCGTCGTAGACGGCGTGCACGAGGGTCGCCCGCTCGCCGAAGGGGGCGAGGCGCTCGGCGGAGAGCTTGAGCGCGGCCGGGTCGCGGTCGACGGCGACCAGCCTGACCTCGGGGAACTGGCTGAGCAGCGCCTCGCTGTGGCCGCCGAGGCCGAGGGTGGCGTCCACCACGACCGCGCCGGGTGCGGAGATGGCCGGCGCCAGCGCGTCCACGCAGCGCTGCAGCATCACCGGGACGTGCTTGGGTGCCGGAGCGTCGTTCGTCATTGCGCGGTGGCGCCCTTCCTCGGTGCGACCGCCCGGGGCCGGACGGCTGCTCCCATTCTGGCCCACCGGGCCGCACCGGCCGCACGCCGCCCGCGGTCCCCGCCCGCTCGCCTGGGGAAGGAGGGGCCGCCAGGCACCGGGGAAGGTGTGCCGGGAGGCCGGAGCGGGTGGAGGCCGCAGGTGGCGTACGGGCCGCAGCGACCGGCTGACGGGGCACAGTTGACGATCTGTACGCACTGTGCTCCACTGCGCGGCCAGCCTATCGCGGGCCCGGGCGCAGTCAACGGTCCCGGGCGGCGTGCCACCCGGCCGGAGGTATGGATTCCCGCAGGTCGCGGCGGGCGGACGGGCGGTTCGGGCAGTGGGCGCACGGCCCCGGCCCACGCCGGGACAGACCGCCGCAATCCGGCGGATATCACCCCATCGGCGCGTCGCGCTCCGCGTGGGCTCGGTCACAGCGGCGGTTCAAGGACTGATCACCAGTGCCGCAAAAGGAGAAATCCTATTACCGTCATCCCCATGACAGTGACCCCCGACCGGCCCACGCCGACCGCCGCTGCCACTCCCACGGTGCCCATCATCGACCGCTTCGTCGAGGCCAACCGGGCCTACGCCGTCGACTTCCGCGACGGCGGGATGGACGCCCGACCGGTGCAGCAGGTCGCCGTGGTCGCCTGCATGGACGCCCGACTCGACCTGTTCGCCGCGCTCGGCCTGGAGCTGGGTGACGCCCACATCATCCGCAACGCCGGCGGAGTCGTCACCGACGACACCATCCGGTCGCTCACGATCAGCCAGCGCGCCCTGGGCACCAGCTCCGTCGCGCTGATCCACCACACCGGCTGCGGTCTGCTCGGCCTGACCGAGGACTTCCGCCGGGAGCTGGAACTGGAGGTCGGCCAGCGCCCGCAGTGGGCGGTGGAGTCCTTCGTCGACCTGGACGGCGACGTCCGGCAGTCGATGCAGCGCGTGCGGACCTCGCCCTTCCTGCTGCACACCGACGACGTGCGCGGCTTCGTCTTCGACGTCCACACCGGCCTGCTCCGCGAGGTCGAGAGCTGACGACCCGTCCCCCCGCCCTCCCAAAAACCCCGCGACCCGGCCGATGACGTCCGGGTCGCTGATCATTCCGGGGACGAACCGGGACAGTGCACGCGTGTCGACCCACCCGCCCCGGCCGGGCGGCCGGGGGCAAGGGGGGAGGGTGACTTCCGCCGGGTCGGCAGGGGAGAATGCGCCTGCGGACCGGACCCCGAACCACCTGGGGCGGTCCGGCCACGAGCCCGACAGCCGGACGGTCCCCACCGGAACCGCCCGATGTCCGGAGCGTGTCATCGGGGTGGGCCGGGCCGTGACGAGGCCCCGGCGTATGAATGGCCATTGGGAGCAACGGGTGACGACCTACAACGGGCAGAGCGCAACGGGGACATCGCATTCGGCGAGCCCCGAAGGGCACCGCGCACCGGCGGGCCTTGCGGAGCTGGCCGCGGTGGCCGAGCGGATCCGCGGCTCCGTGGAGAGCGTGATCGAGGGCAAGCCGGAGGCCGTCCGGGTCGCGCTGACCGTCCTGCTGGCCGAGGGCCACCTGCTGCTGGAGGACGTGCCCGGCGTCGGCAAGACCATGCTGGCCAAGGCGCTGGCCCGGTCGGTGGACTGCACCGTGCGGCGCATCCAGTTCACCCCCGACCTGCTGCCGTCCGACGTGACCGGCACCAACGTCTTCGACCAGCACCAGCGCGACTTCGAGTTCCGCCCCGGTGCGATCTTCGCCCAGATCGTGGTCGGCGACGAGATCAACCGCGCCTCGCCGAAGACCCAGTCCGCGCTGCTGGAGTCGATGGAGGAGCGCCAGGTCACCATCGACGGCACCAGCTACGAGCTGCCCTCGCCGTTCATGGTGATCGCCACCCAGAACCCGGTCGAGATGGAGGGCACCTACCCCCTCCCCGAGGCCCAGCGCGACCGCTTCATGGCCCGGATCTCGATCGGCTACCCGAGCCCGGACGCCGAGTTCGCCATGCTCGACCTGCACGGCGGCGCCAACCCGCTGGACGACCTGCAGCCCGTCGCGCACGCCCACGACATCCTCAAGCTGGTCGAGCTGGTCCGTACGGTGTACGTCTCCGACCCGGTCCGCCGCTACGCCGTCGACCTGGTCGGCGCCACCCGTACCTCCCCCGAGCTGCGCCTGGGCGCCTCCCCCCGGGCCACCCTGCACCTGGTGCGGGCCGCCCGCGCGGCCGCCGCCCTGGACGGCCGGGACTACGTGCTCCCGGACGACATCCAGGCGCTGGCCGTCCCCGTGCTCGCGCACCGCCTGCTGCCCACCGCCGAGACCCAGCTGAGCCGGCGCACCGCCGAGCAGGTGGTGCTCGACCTGGTGGCGCGGCTCCCGATCCCGCGTCCGCAGGGCCGCTGACGTGGCCGGTCCGGACAACCCCTCAGGACTCCGGGCAGGCCTGCGCGGCCTGACGACCCGGGGCCGGTCCTTCCTGGCCGCCGGGGCCACCGCCGCGGTGTGCGCGCTGGTCTTCGGCCAGGACGCGCTGTTCCAGATCGGCGTCCTGCTCGCCGCGCTGCCGCTGGCCTCCGCGGTCCTCCTGCTGCGCACCCGCTACCGGGTGGCCAGCGGCCGCCGGCTCAGCCCGCACCGGGCCGCGGCCGGCCAGGAGGCCCGGGTGCACCTGCGGCTGGACAACGTCTCCCGGGTGCCCACCGGCCTGCTGCTGCTGGAGGACAAGGTCCCGTACGTGCTCGGGCCGCGCCCGCGCTTCGTGCTGGACCGGGTGGAACCGCGCGGCTTCCGGGAGGTCTCCTACCGGGTCCGCTCCGACCTGCGCGGGCGCTACCCGCTCGGGCCGCTCCAGCTGCGGCTGTCCGATCCGTTCGGCATGTGCGAGCTGACCAGGGCCTTCGCCGCCTCCGACGTGCTGACCGTGGTGCCGCAGGTGCAGAGCCTGCCGCCGGTCCGGCTGCCCGGCGAGTGGTCCGGCCAGGGCGAGAGCAGCGCGCACGTGCTGGCGCTGGCCGGCGACGACGACGTGATCCCCCGCGAGTACCGGCACGGCGACGACCTGCGCCGGGTGCACTGGAAGTCCACCGCCCGCTACGGCGAGCTGATGGTCCGACGCGAGGAGCAGCCGCTCAAGGCCAGGGCCACCGTGCTGCTCGACACCCGGGAGATCGGCCACCGGGGCAGCGGGCCCGCGTCCTCCTTCGAGTGGGCCGTCAGCTGCGCCGCCTCGGTCGGGGTCCACCTGGCCGAGCGCGGCTACCAGACCCGACTGCTCACCGACACCGGTTCCACGGTGCCCGAGCCCGGCATCGGGGTCAGCACCCTCGGCGAGGCCACCGGCCTGCTGCTGGACGCGCTCGCCGTGGTCGAGTACTCCGACGGCGGCGGGCTCTCCCGCGCCGAGGAGGCACTGCGGCTGGGCGGCGAGGGCCTGCTGGTCGCGATCGTCGGCTCACTGGACGACGAACAGGTCACCCGGTTGAGCCGGCTGCGCCGCCGGACCGCCGGCGCGGTGGTCTTCCTGATCGACACCGCGACCTGGTCCGGTCTGCGGATGCTGATGCCGGACACCCCCGACGCCGTCCTGGAGGAGCAGACCAAGCGGCTGCGCCTGGCCGGCTGGACGGTCCTGCCGGTGCGCGCCGGCGACTCCGTCCCCCAGCTGTGGCGGATGGCCGACCGTACCGAGGGCTCCGGCCGTACCGGCGGCGCCTCCCCCTACCGAGACGAGGTGGGCACGTGACCACCCGGGCCAAACTGACCGTGTTCGCCGCGCTGGCGAGCACGCTCGTGATGTGCAGCCTGCTCCCCCTGCTCCACCCCAACGGCTGGGCGGCGCACTCCGTTCTGCTGATCGCGGCGGCCGCGGCGATCGGCGCGGGCCTGCGGCGGCTGCCGACACCGCGGATACTGATCGTCCCGCTGCAGCTGCTGGGTGTGGTGTACCTGGTCATGCTCGGCTTCGTGCAGTCCTCGATGGCCGCCGGCCTGTTGCCCGGGCCCCGCGCCCTGGACGCGCTCGGCAGTCTGCTGGCGCAGGGCGGCTCCGACATCCAGCAGTACTCCATCCCGGCGCCCGCGACGGCGGGCCTGCGGCTCGTCGTGGTCGGCTCGGTCGCGCTGATCGCGGTGCTGGTCGACGCGCTCGCGGTGACCTACCGCCGGGCCGCGGCGGCCGGCCTGCCGCTGCTCGCGCTGTACTCGGTCGGCACCGGTCTGTCCGGTGACAGCGGCACCGCCTGGCTGTGGTTCCTGCTGGCCGGCGGCGGCTACCTGGCGCTGCTGCACACCGAGGGCCAGGACCGGATCTCCCGCTGGGGCCGGGTCTTCCACGGCACCGGCCGCTCCGGCTCGGCCACCACGGCCCACGGCAGCCGGCAGGCGGGTGTGGTCGCACTGGCCGTCGCCCTGCTGCTGCCGGTCTTCGTCCCGCACATGGGCCTCGGCCTGATCGGCGGGTTCGGCAACGGCGGCGCGGGCGGCGGCGGTGGCGCGGGCGGCGGCCTCAAGGCGCTCAGTCCCGTGGTCGCGCTGACCTCCGCGCTCCGGAACACCGACAACACGATCCTGCTGAACTACACCTCCGACGGGCCCCGCGCGGACGAGATGTACCTGCGGGTCGCCGCGCTGGACGAGTTCGACGGCGTGGAGTGGAAGTTCGGCGACCAGGAGCCGACCGCGCTCCCGGCCGTCCTCCCCCAGCCGGACGGCCTCGCCGCCGGCGCCACCCCGCCCGCCGTGCACACCAGTGTCAAGGTCACCGACAGCCTCAGCAGCGAGTGGCTGCCGCTGCCCTACCCGGCCACCACGGTCGAGGTGAGGGGCCGCTGGCGGTTCGATCCGGTCACCCGGATGGTGACGGGCGACAACGGCCAGAAGACCAACGGCCTGTCGTACGAGGTCACCAGCCTGGACGTGCAGCCCACCGCCGACCAGCTGCGGGCGGCCGGGCAGGCCCCGAAGGACATCACCGCGAAGTACCTGACGCTCCCGGACACGCTGCCGCAGGAGGTCAAGGCGACGGCGTTGGAGGTCACAGCCGGCAAGACGAACGCCTACGACCGGGCGCTCGCCCTGCAGACCTGGTTCACCAGCCCGCCGTTCAAGTACAACACCAAGATCGATCCGGGCACCGGTCCCGACGCGATCAAGAAGTTCCTGGCCGACAAGGAGGGCTTCTGCGTCCACTTCGCGGCCACCATGGCCGCGATGGCCCGTTCGCTGAACATCCCCGCCCGGGTGGCCATCGGCTTCACCCCCGGCCAGGCGATGGGTGGCAACAACCGGCTGGTCCGCAGCCTGGACTACCACGCCTGGCCCGAGCTGTACTTCCCCGGCTCCGGCTGGACCAGGTTCGAACCCACCCCGTCCCGCGGCTCGGCGCCCGCCTACACCCGGGACAAGAACGCCCCCGAGCCGACCGCACCGACCCAGCAGCCCACCGCCACCCCGACCGGGGCGAGCACCGACCCGTCACCGTCGTCGGGCGAGTCCTGCGACCCGAAGCTGCGCCGGATCGGCGAGTGCGGCGGCGGTCCCCAGGACGCCGCCCTCGGCAACGGGCAGGACGCCTGGTGGCGCAGTACTCCCGTCCTGGCCTCGGCCGGCGTGGTCGTGCTGCTGCTGGCCCTGCTCACCACCCCGATGCTGTGGCGGACCAGGATCCGCCGCCGCCGGCTGGGCGCCGGCCGGTACCGCGGCGGGGGGGACCGGGTCGAGATGACCGACGACCAGGTGCTCGCCGCCTGGCAGGAGCTGATCGACTCGGCCTGGGACCTCGGCATCCCGCCGGACGACGCCCGCACCCCGCGGCGTACCGTGCAGCGGCTGGCCGAGAGCGCCGACCTGGACGCCGAGGCGACCGCGGCGGCCGGCCGGGTGGCGCTCGCCACCGAGCAGGTGATGTACGCCCGCGCGCTGGGCCCGATGGCGCCGCTCGGCCCCGACGTACGGGCCGCCCGGGAGGGCCTGCTGGCCCGGACCGGCCGGCTGGGCCGGATCCGCGCCGTCCTGCTGCCGGCCTCGCTGGCACGGGTCTGGTGGCGGGCCGCCGACCGGGTCATGGCCCTGCGTCAGGCGGCGCGGGAGCGGACCGCCCGGGTCGTCGGCACGGTCCGGTCCGCCGTCACCAAGCCGTTCCGGCGCGGCTGACCGAGCCGGTGGAAACCGCGAGGGCGGGCAGTCGACCGACTGCCCGCCCTCGCGGTTTCGTGCTCCGATCCAGCCGGCGACCCACCCGGACTCACCGCACCACGGCCCTGGTCTAGAGGCCGTCGTGCTCCTCCCGGCGGCGCTGCCAGCGCTGCTCCATACGATCCATCACACCGGCCTTGCGGCGCGGCGCCGAGGCTGTCCTCGGGCCCGAACCCGGCCCGACCGGGCCCCGCCTCCAGGCGGTGACGGCGAGGACTGCACAACCCAGCATCACCAGAAACCCGACCACACTCACCCAGATGAGCTGAGCGACCATGCCGCCCATCAGCAGAGCGATGCCCGCCACGAACCCTGCGGCGGCCAGATAGACCCTCCGACGGGTGTAGGTGCGCAGCCCGGTTCCCTCAAGCGCTGACGCGAACTTGGGATCTTCGGCGTACAGCGCTCGCTCCATCTGCTCGAGCAGTCGCTGCTCGTGCTCCGAGAGCGGCACGGAGTCCTCCTACTCGTCGGTCGCGGGGCGACCGGTCCGCCACCCCTGGCTCGGCCCTGTGTGGTCCATATGCCCCAAGGGTCTGGGTGTCATGCTTTCCGGCTTTACCCAGATCATACGGTCCAGCGGCCTGCTTCGGCGTGGTCAATCCAGCGTGGCTCGGGACACTTCGGCAGTGTGCCCGCACGCTGCCCAACGCAGCAGGGCGGGGACAAGTGCCCGAGTCCTCGGAATCACCTCGCTGACCTGCGGCCGCCCCGCGGTCGCCCTACGGTCGACGGGCCGCGACGGCCCGCTGACGCGGAGCTGACGCCGGGCTGACGCCCGGTCGACGGGTAGGGGAACGGGACTCAGGCGAGCTCGGCGAGCAGATGCAGCTGGGTCGCCACGGCGTGGAACGCGGGCTCCTCGGCGGCGGCCTGCTCCAGCTTCAGCAGCGCCTCCATGGCGCCCGGCTCGGTGTCGACCAGGACCCCCGGAACGAGGTCGGCGAAGACCCGGACCCCGTGCACCGACGCGACCCGCAGCCCGGCGGCCGTGGCCAGCGCGGCGAGCTCGTCACCGGTGAAACGGCGGGGCATCGGGTCGCCCGCGCCCCACCGGCCGTCCGGGGCGTCCAGCACGGTACGGGCCTCGCCGAAGTGGCCGGCCAGCGCGCGGGCCAGCACCGCGCCGTTCCGGTTGGCGGCCAGCAGGCTGACCAGGCCACCCTTGCGCAGGGTCCCGGCCAGGCTGCCGAGGGCCTCCGCCGGGTCGTCCACCATCTCCAGGACACCGTGGCAGAGCACCGCGTCCACGCTGCCGGGGTCGACCAGCTCGGGGAGGGTCTGGGTGTCGCCCTGGACGGCCCGGACCAGCTCGGTGACGTCGGCCTCGGCGGCCCGGCGCTCCAGGGCGAACAGCGCGTCCGGGCTCGGGTCGACCACGGTCACCCGGTGGCCGAGCCGGGCCACCGGCACGGCGAAGTTGCCCGTGCCGCCGCCCGTGTCGAGGACGTCCAGCACCGGCTGGTCCAACTCGGCGGCCCGCCGCTCCAGGGCCGCCCGCACCACCTCCCAGACCACAGCGGTACGCAGGGCACTGCGGGGACGCGTCGGGTACACGGGTGGGCTCCTTGGACAGTGGTGGGCCGAACGGCTCCACTTTAGGCCCTGCCGCGCACCCCGCCCCGGAGCCGTCCTGCGGCGCCGGGGCTCAGCCGGCCTCCTCGATCGGTAAGGGCTGGGCGGGCGGGGCCGGTGACAGCCCGAGCAGGCGCTGGACGATCCGGAGGTAGAGGGCGGTGTTGCGGATCAGGTCGTCCGCGTCCCGGGCACCGGCCGCTCCGGTGATCCCGGCCTCGGCGGCGGCCCGGCGGCGGGCACCGGCCGCGAAGTACACCGCCCACTCGGTCAGCTCGGGGGCGACCTCGGGCAGCAGTTCCCAGGCGCTGCGGATGGCCTGGCGGCGGCGCGGGTGCCGCTCGGGGCGGCCGCGCACGGCCAGCACCGCGGCCGTGGTGCGCAGCGCGGCGAGGTGCGCGGTGGCGTAGCGCTCCAGCGGGTCCTGGAGGGCACGGGCCTGGTCGAGGGTGCGGTGGGCGTGCCGCAGCAGGTCGAGTGCGGCCGGCGGGGCGGTGGCCCGGCGCGGCACCGGGTGGACGTCGCGGCCCCGGGCACCGGGCACCGGGGCGGTGGCGGCCGGCTCCGCGCCCGACCCCGGCACGGCGGGGGCTGCGGGCCGTGGGACGGCAGAGAGGGGGACGGCGGGCAACTGGTCGGCGGCAGGGCGGCGGGTGACGGGCTCAGGACGGCTGATGGTCATGGTCTCCCCCGGTCCGAGGCGAGCGCCCGGGCCGGTCGACCCGTGCCCTTCCATCGTGAACCGCACCACTGACAGTCGGGCCGGCGACCGCGCGCCGCGGCGGGCCCCGGCCCCTCGGCGAAGGCCGTGCCGGGCCGGTCGGCTCCCCTGTTGCCGACCGGCCGGGCACCGGCCGTGTGCGCCCCGATCCCGGGCCGCCGGTCCCCCACGGTCGACGGTCCGGATCGGGCGCTGCGGGTCGCGACGGCCTCGACGGCTCGTCCACCCGCTCCGCAGAGTCTGCCGTCCGCGCAGGTGGGAGGCCATCCGCTCGGGTACTCAAGTGCGAGGCTGAGTATCCGTACTCAGTCCGGCCGGGCCCCGTCGGCGGTGCAACCGTCCCGTCCCGAGCCGCGTCCTGACAGCGCCGGGCCTTGTGCCGGTACGGTGTGGCCCGGCCGGCCGGCGGACGGGCGGACCAGGGCGAAGGGGAGCGCAGAGTTGAGCATCATCCCGTTGATCTTCACCAGTGGCTGGGCGAGCGGGATCAACGCCTATGCCGTGGTGCTGCTGCTGGGCCTGTTCGGCAGGTTCGGCGGCGCGGACAGCGTGCCGCCGGTGCTGGAGCGCACCGACGTGCTGGTCGCGGCCTGCGTGCTCTTCCTCTGCGAGGCCGTCGCCGACAAGATCCCGTACGTGGACACCGTCTGGGACGGCATCCACACCGTGATCCGCCCGGCCGCGGGCGCCACCGTGGCGGCGCTGATGGCCTCGCACGACCCGGGCTCGCTCGGCGAGGTCGCCGCCGGGGCCGTGGGTGGTACGACCGCGCTGGTCAGCCACCTGATCAAGGCATCACTGCGGATGGCGGTCAACACCTCGCCCGAGCCGGCCTCCAACATCATCGTGAGCCTGCTGGAGGACCTCTCGGTGGCGGGCATCGTCACGCTGGCGATCTTCCACCCGTGGGCCGCGGCCTCGGTGGCGGCCGTGCTGCTGGCCCTCGGCGTGCTGCTGGTCCTGTTCGCGGTCTCCCGGATCCGCCGGTTCCTGCAGCGCCGCCGCGAGCGCCGGGCCGCCCGGACGGCGGCCGCACCCGCGTACTGAGCCCGCGGGCACGCCCTAGGATCTTCTGCCATGGCACGGATCGTGATCATCGGCGCGGGAATGAGCGGGCTCGCGGCCGCCGCCAGGCTGGCCACCGTCGGGCACCGGGTGACGGTCTGCGAGGCCACCGGCACGTACGGGGGGCTGGTCGGCCGGTACGAGCGCGGGGGCTTCGCCTTCGACACCGGGCCGACCCTGCTCACCCTGCCGGCCGTCTACCGGGACCTGGCGCTGAAGACCGGCAGGGAGCCGCTGGAGCAGCTCGTCGAGCTCACGCCGGTCGACCCGGAGAGCCGGCACGTCTTCTCCGACGGCACCGACCTGCTGCTGCCCAACGCCTCCCGGGGCGGGGTCGGCAAGGCGCTCGACGCGGCCTTCGGCGCCGGCTCCGGCAACGCCTGGGGCGAGGTGATGAACCGCGGCCGCGCCGTCTGGGAGGCCACCCGCCGCCCCCTGCTGGAGGAACCGCTCCCGGCCGACCCGACCCCGCTGCACACCGATCCGTACCCGGCCCCGGCCCGGCGCGGCCTGGCCCGGCTGCGCCGCCGCTCCGGCTGGACGCTGGCGGACGTGGCCACGACCGAACTGCGCGGCCGGCCCGGTCTGGGCGAGCTGCTGTACGAGTACGCGCTGCGCTTCGGCCTGGACCCGCGCGAGGTCCCGGCCGGGGCCACCGTCCTGCCGTACATGGAGCAGTCCTTCGGCGTCTGGTACGTCGGCGGCGGCATCCGGGCGCTGGCCGACGCGGTGTACCGGCGGTGCGAGCAGCGCCGGGTGGAGTTCCGCTTCGACACCCGGGTCAGCGAGGTCCTGACCGAGCACGGGCGGGTCGGCGGGGTGCTGGCCGGCGGCGACCGGATCGACGCGGACGCGGTGCTGACCGCCGAGCCGGCCGGAACCGCCGAGCGCACCGGTGCACGGGCCGGCCGGCTGTCGGTGTTCCTCGCCCTGCGCGGCGCCCGGCCCGCCGGGACCCCGCACCGGACGGTGGTGCACGCCGCCGACCAGGGGGCCGAGTGGGACGAGCTGTTCGCGGACGGCGCGCTGCCCGAGCGGCCCACCGTGCAGGTGCTGCGGCCCGGCGACCCGGCGCTGGCGCCCGACGCCGACCACGAGGCGGTCACCCTGACCGTCACCGTCCCCGAGCGGGTGGACGCGACGGAGCTCGACTCCTACACCGACCGGCTGCTGGACCACCTCGCGGGCGCCGGGATCGACGTCCGCGACCGGGTGCTGTGGCGCGAGCCGCGCACCTGGGGCGCCCTGCCGGCCCCGGCCCTGGCCGGGGCGGGGGGCGCCTACCTCAGCGCGCCGAACCGATCCGCCGTGCCGGGCCTCTACCGGATCGGCGCGGCCGCCCACCCGGGCGGCGGGCTGGCCAGGGTGGGCATGTCCGCCGCGATCACGGCGGGTCTGATCGGCCCGGCGTGACGGCCGCTCAGAACAGCCACCGGGCGTTGTGCCGGTGGCGGGCCGGGGTGATGTCGGCCTCCGGGTCCCGGTGGGCGGTCAGCCGTGCGAGTCCGCGCCGCAGCCGCTGCCGGGCCCGCCGCTCGTCGAACGCGGCGTCCGCGCCGACGGAACGGTCCCGGACGTCGAACCGGGCCCAGTGGTGGACCCGCACCGAGCGGCGGACGGCCTGCGGCCGGGGGCGGCGGCCCTCCTGCCGCGCCGCCCGGAGCAGCGCGGAGCCGTAGCGCAGGTCCGTCAGGGTGACCAGGCGCAGCGGTGCGCCCCGCCGGTGGAACGCGTCGGCGAGGTCGGTGGCGATGTGATGGGCGGTGCGGGCCAATGGGCCTCCTCGGCAGCGCCGCCGGGGCTCTCCCGGCGGGACTACCGGAAGCCGGCCGGCCCCCTCGCCCGCAGCTCGTGCACGCTCAGCCCTGCTGCTGGTAGTCCCAGGGCTGCGGCTGGTACTCGGCGGCCGGCTGCGGGGGGATGCCCGGATACGGCTGCTGCTGGTACTCCCAGGACTGGGCGGGCTGCTGCTGCGCCGCGTACGGGTCCTGGTACTGGGGCTGGGCGTACGGGTCCTGGTACTGCTGCTGGTACGGCTGCTGGGCGTACGACTGGTCGTAGGACTGACCGTAGGACTGGTCGTACGCGAAGGCGGGCTGCTGCTGCCACTGCTGGTCGCCGTAGCCGGTCTGCTGGTACCCGTCCTGGTAGTACTGCTGCTCGGGCTGGGCCTGCTGGTACGCCACCGGCTCCTCGGTGTAGACGCCCTCGTCCGGGCCGAGCTCCTGGAACTGCTCGTAGGCGAAGGGTGCCGTGGTCTCCTCGACCTCGACCGGGCCGACCTCGCCGACCGCTGCCACCGTCTCGGCCGCGGCCACCGCGGCCGCACCGCCGGTGGCGGCGGCGAGCAGGGGGACCCTGGCCAGCGGACCGGGCAGCGAGCCGTCCGGGCGCCGCAGCGACCAGCCGGCCGGCCGGCCGCGCTTGACGGCCAGCGTGACGAAGGTCTGGCCGACGGCGAAGGTGGCCGCGCCGGCTCCTATGACCAGCACCGACTGGAGCCGCATCCCCGCGACCACGCACAGGAAGCCGACCAGCGCGAGCGCCCGCCAGTGCAGCGGGGCACGGTTCTGCAGCAGCAGCTCGGCCACCAGCCAGAGCGCCACCACCGTCAACGCGACGTACAGCAGCAGGTACCCGATGCCCATCCCCGCTACCTCCAGTCGCGTACCGCGCGGTTGCGGGCGACTGTACCGGTTCCCGGCGCCGGGACCCACATCCCGGACGGACCTGCGCCGGGCCCGGGCGGGGCCGCCGGGGCGGGGTGGCCGCCGGCCGTCGGTCAGCGCTGGTGCAGACCGAGGTTCTGGTAGATCTCCAGGGTCGACGTGGAGTGGTTCAGGGTGATGAAGTGCAGCCCGGGCGCGCCCTCGGCGAGCAGCCGCTCGGACATCGCGGTGGCGTGCTCGATGCCGATCGCCCGCACGGCCTCCGGGTCCTCGGCCGCGGCACGGAAGCGGCGCTCCAGCTCGACCGGGAAGGCCGAGCCGGACAGCTGCGGGAAACGCTCCAGCTGCTTGATGTTGGTGACCGGCATGATCTCCGGGATGATCGGCGTCGCGCAGCCGGCCGCGGCGACCCGGTCGCGCAGCCACAGGTAGTCGTCGACCTCGAAGAACATCTGGGTGATCGCGTAGTCGGCGCCGGCCCGGCACTTGGCGACGAAGTGCTTGATGTCCGCGTCCCAGTCGGCGGACCGCGGGTGCATCTGCGGGAAGGCGGCCACGCCGACGCAGAAGTCGCCGATGCTCCGGATCAGCTCGACCAGCTCGTAGGCGTAGGTGACGCCGTCCGGGTGGCGGACCCACTCGCCCATCGGGTCGCCGGGCGGGTCGCCGCGCACCGCGAGGACGTTGCGCACGCCCTGGTCGGCGTACTGGCCGATGATGTTGCGCAGCTCGGCGATCGAGTGGTCGACGGCGGTGAGGTGGGCGACCGGGGTCAGGGTCGTCTCGGTGGCGATCCGGCCGACCAGGTTGACCGTGCGGCCGCGCGAGGAGCCGCCGGCGCCGTAGGTCATGCAGACGAAGTTGGGGTCCAGCGACTCGACCCGGCGGATCGCGTCCCAGAGGCGGCGCTCGGCAGCCTCGCTGCGCGGCGGCATGAACTCGAAGGAGAACGAGCGGTCACCTGCCGCCAGCAGATCGCGCACGGTCTGCGCACGGTCGGTTCTGGTGGAGGGAATCCCGAGTGCCATGCTCGCAGGTTAGCCGGGATGCGGAGAGCGCGACCAAACGTGGTCCACCAACTGAGACACCTGCCGAGACGTCCGATCCGTGGCGGTGAGAAGCCTCCCGAACACCCCGATAGTCTGATTGTCAGCCAATCGATCCGGAGTCTCCCGTGCGTTCGCCCACCGGTCTGCCCACCCACCCCATCGACGCGGAAGCCGTGCGCGAACGCGTCAACGCGGCCCTCGCCGAGTTCATGGACGGCCGCACGGCCCTGCTCGCCGGCATCTCCCCCCAGCTCGGGCCGGTCTCCGACGCCCTGCGCGACTTCCTGCTCGACGGCGGCAAGCGGCTGCGCCCCGCGTTCTGCTACTGGGGCTGGCGCGGGGCAGGCGGCGGCGCCGACGAGACGGGGATCACCCGGGCGGCGGCCGCACTCGAACTGCTCCAGGCGAGTGCCCTGGTGCACGACGACCTGATGGACCGCAGCGACACCCGCCGCGGACTGCCCTCCGTCCACCGCCGTTTCGAGGCGCTGCACCGCAGCAGCGGCTGGCGCGGCGACCGCGAGCAGTACGGGGCCTCCGCCGCCGTCCTGCTCGGCGACCTGCTGCTGATCTGGTGCGACGAGCTGTTCAACGACTGCGGTCTCGACCCCGCGGCCGTCCGGGCGGCCAAGCCGTCCTTCGACCTGATGCGCACCGAGGTCATGCTCGGCCAGTACCTGGACGTGCTGGAGCCGGTCGCCGGGGACTCCGCCGACCCGCAGGCGCTGGAGCGCGCCCGGACCGTCCTGCACTACAAGTCCGCGAAGTACACCATCGAGCGCCCGCTCCAGGTGGGGGCCGTGCTGGCCGGGGCCGGACCCGACCTGGTCTCGGCCTACGCGGCCTTCGGCCTCCCGCTGGGCGAGGCCTTCCAGCTGCGGGACGACCTGCTCGGTGTGTTCGGCGATCCGTCGGTCACCGGCAAGCCGGCCGGCGACGATCTGCGCGAGGGCAAGCGGACCCTGCTGGTGGCGCACGCCATGCGCGGCCTGTCGCCCGCCGACGCCCGGCACCTGGACGAGCGGCTCGGCGCACCCGACCTGACCGCCGACGAGATCCCGGCCCTGCGCGCACTGGTCGAGCGGAGCGGCGCCGCCGACCTGGTGGAGAAGCGGATCGACGCGCTGATGCGGGACTCGCTGGCCGCGCTGGAGGCCGCCCCGCTCCGCGGCGGCCCGGCCCGCGAGGTCCTGCGGGCCCTGGCCGAGGCCGCCACCGTCCGCACCTACTGAAGCGCCCGGGCGCCCCGGGCGGGGCACCCGGGCGCGGGCAGCAGCGGTCAGACCTCGCGGAGCCTGCGGGCCAGCTCGGCCGCCGCCGCACCCGGGTCGTCGGCCGCCGTGATGGCCCGGACCACGACCACCCGGCGGGCGCCCGCCGCCAGGACCTGGTCCAGGTTGCCCAGGTCGATGCCGCCGATCGCGAACCACGGTCGGTCCGTCGGCTGCCCGGCCGCGTACGAGACCAGGCCGAGGCCGGGCGCGTGCCGGCCGGGCTTGGTCGGGGTGGGCCAGACCGGCCCGGTGCAGAAGTAGTCCACGCCCGGCTCGACCAGCGCGGTGTCCACCTCCGACTCGGCGTGGCAGGAGCGGCCGATCAGCACGTCCTGGCCGAGGATCGCCCGGGCGGCCGGGACGGGCAGGTCGTCCTGACCCAGGTGCAGCACCTGGGGACCCGCGGCATGGGCCACGTCGGCCCGGTCGTTGACGGAGAAGAGCCTGCCGTGCCGCCGGGCGGCGTCCGCGAAGACCTCCAGGTACTCCAGCTCCTGCTTCGCCTCCAGCCCCTTGTCCCGCAGCTGGACGATGTCCACGCCACCGGCCAGCACCGCGTCCAGGAACTCGGGCAGGTCGCCCTGCTCCCGGCGGGCGTCGGTGCACAGGTAGAGGCGGGCGTCCGCCAGCGCGGCGCGGGCGTCCGCCGTCACAGCAGCATGGCCTGGGCGCGGCGCTTCACCTCGGTGCCCCGGTTCTCCCGCAGCGCCTGGATCGGGCTGCCGGGAAGCGACGGGTCCTCGGTGAACATCCACTCGAGGATCTCCTCGTCGTTGAGCCCGCAGTCGCGCAGCACCGTGAGGGTGCCCACCAGGTGCTTGACCGGTCCGGTGGGCTCGATGAAGTCGGCGGGCACCTGCAGCGAGTTGTTCTCGCCGCGGCGGACGGCCAGCAGGGTCCGGTTCCTCACCTGGTCCCGGACCTCGGTGATCTGCACCCCCCACAGCTCCGAGATGTCGGGCAGGTAGAGCCACGCGGGGACAAGGGCTTCAATCTTGGGATCAATCTTGCTCACGCCCCCAGACTGCCACCTCCGGCGACCCCCGCGCACCTACCGCCCGGTCAGGCCGCCGCCGCCTTGAGCTGGACGGCCGGATCGGCGGCGAGCGCCCGGTCGAGCACCGCACCCCGGTCGATCAGCCGCCGCGCCTGGTTGAGGTCGCGCGGCCGGTCCACCGACAGGGCCGCGACCAGGGCGCCCTGCCGCAACCACAGCACCGTCCAGGACGGCTCCTCGGGCGAGCCCCGGTGGATCAGCTCGTCCGCCTCGGCGTGCCGGCCCGCGTACTGCACCATCCGTCCGAACTGCTCGGACCAGAAGTACGGCACCGGGTCGTACGGGGCGTCCGCGCCGAGCATCGAGGCCGCCGCCGCCGTGCCGGACTGCAGTGCGTGGTCCCAGTGCTGGACGGCCAGCCGGACGCCGGAGCGGGCCGAGGGGTAGGAGACGCAGTCACCGGCCGCCCACACACCCGGGGCGCCGGTGCGCAGCCGCTCGTCCACCAGGATCGCCCCGGCCGCGTCCAGCTCCACGCCGGAGCCGGACAGCCATCCGGTGGCGGGCCGGGCGCCGATCCCGACCAGCACCTCGTCGGCGGGCAGCCGGGTGCCGTCGGTGAGCACCACGGCACCGGGCTCGGCGGCCAGCACCCCGGCCCCGCAGCGCAGCCCGACCCCGGCTGCCGCGTACCAGCCGGCCATCACCGCGCCGAGCGGTTCGGGCAGCGCACCGGTGAGCGGCGCCGGCCCGGCCTCGACCACGGTCACCTCGCAGCCCAGCTGCCGGGCCACCGTCGCGGTCTCCGCGCCGATCCAGCCGGCCCCGGCCAGCACCAGCCGCACGCCGGGGCGGAGCCGTTCGCGCAGCGCCAGGGCGTCGTCCACGGTACGCAGCAGGCGCGCGCCGGGAGCCCCGGGCAGCGGGCGGGGTTCGGCACCGGTGGCGATCACCAGGCCCTCGTACGGCAGCTCACCGCCGTCGGTGTGCAGCACCCCGGGTGCCAGGGCGAGCGCCCGGCGACCGGTCAGCAGCTCGACGCCGAGGTGCTCCCAGTCGATCTCGAAGGTGGTGGCGTCGGCCTTTCCGAGCAGCACGTTCTTGGACAGCGGCGGCCGGTCGTACGGGCGGTGCGGCTCGTCGCCGAGCAGCGAGATCCGGCCCTCCCAGCCCCCGCGGCGCAGACCCAGCGCGGCCTGCGCGCCCGCCATGCCGGCCCCGACCACGACCACCCGTCCGGTTCGCTTCAGTTCGACCACCGGGCCAGCCTAGCGAGCGGGTGTCCACGCCATGTACGCACCTTCGGGCTGGGACGCGCCCGGCGTTATGGTGGACGGACACCACACGGGAGCCCGGCGCACCGGGCTGAGAGGCGGGCTGCGGCGGCCTGCGACCGTCCGAACCTGATCCGGGTCATGCCGGCGAAGGGAGTATCGACTTTGGCACGGACACCTGACGTCCTGGTCGTCGGCGGCGGCATCATCGGCCTCGGCGTGGCCTGGCGCACGGCGCAGCGCGGGCTCGCGGTCACCGTGCTCGACCCGGCCCCGGGCGGCGGCGCGGCCCAGGTCGCGGCCGGGATGCTGGCCCCCGTCACGGAGCTGCAGTACGGCGAGGAGCCGCTGCTGCGCCTGGGCATGGCCTCCAACGAGCGGTACGCCGCGTTCGCGGCCGAACTCACCGCGGCCACCGGCCTGGACACCGGCTACCGGCAGACCGGCACGCTGGCCGTGGCGCTGGACTCCGACGACCGCGCGGAACTGCGCGAGCTGCTCGCCTTCCACCAGCGGCTCGGCCTTGAGTCGCACTGGCTGACCGGCCGGGAGTGCCGCCGGCTCGAACCGATGCTCGCCCCCGGGGTGCGCGGCGGCCTGCAGGTGACGGGCGATCACCAGGTGGACGGGCGGCGGCTGTCGAAGGCCCTGCTCGCCGCCTGCGCGCGCGAGGGTGTCGTCCTGCACCGTGCCGAGGCCGCCGAACTGGTGGTCACGGACGGCCGGGCCACCGGCGTCCGGCTGGCCGACGGCACCGAGCTGACCGCCGGGCAGCTGGTGCTCGCCGCCGGCTGCCGCAGCCACCTGCTGCCCGGCCTGCCGCCGGGCGTGCTGCCGGCCGTCCGCCCGGTCAAGGGCCAGGTGCTGCGGCTGCGGATCCCCGCGCCGTACGCGCCGTTCCTGTCCCGCAACGTGCGGGCGGTGGTGCGCGGGCAGCACATCTACCTGGTGCCGCGGGCCGACGGCGAGCTGGTGATCGGGGCGACCAGCGAGGAGCTGGGCTACGACACCACCGTGACCGCGGGCGGGGTGTACGAGCTGCTGCGCGACGCGCACGAGCTGATCCCCGGCATCACCGAGCTGCCGCTGGTGGAGACCGGTGCCGGGCTGCGGCCCGGCTCCCCGGACAACGCCCCGCTGCTCGGCCCGACCACGCTGCCCGGCCTCACCGCGGCGACCGGCCACTACCGCAACGGCGTCCTGCTCACCCCGGTCACCGCCGACCTGATCGCCGACCACCTGGCGACCGGGGCCGTGCCCGAGCTCGCCGCCCCCTTCTCCCCCAGCCGCTTCACCGCAGAGGTCACGTCATGAACCAGATCCCGCTCACCGTCAACGGCGAACCCCGCGAGCTGCCCGCCGCGACCACGCTGGCCGAGGTGGTGGCGCAGCTGAGCAGGGCGCCCTCGGGCGTGGCGGCGGCACTCAACGAGGCCGTGGTGCCACGCGGTTCGTGGGGCGAGACGGTGCTGAGCGCCGGCGACCGGGTGGAGATCCTCACCGCGGTCCAGGGGGGCTGAGCGCGATGGCCGACGACCTGCTGACCATCGCCGGGACGACCTTCTCGTCCCGGCTGATCATGGGCACCGGCGGCGCCCCGAGCCTGGAGGTGCTGGAGCAGGCCCTGCTGGTCTCCGGCACGGAGCTGACCACCGTCGCGATGCGCCGGGTCGACCCCGGTACCCGGGGCTCGGTGCTCGACGTGCTCACCCGCAACGGCATCCGGGTGCTGCCCAACACGGCCGGCTGCTTCACCGCCGGGGAGGCCGTGCTGACCGCCCGGCTCGCCCGCGAGGCACTCGGCACCGACTGGGTGAAGCTGGAGGTGATCGCCGACGAGCGCACCCTGCTGCCCGACCCGATCGAGCTGCTGGACGCCGCCGAGACCCTGGTCGACGACGGCTTCACGGTGCTGCCCTACACCAACGACGACCCGGTGCTGGCACGCAAGCTGGAGGACGTCGGCTGCGCGGCGATCATGCCGCTGGGCTCGCCGATCGGCTCCGGCCTGGGCATCCGCAACCCGCACAACTTCCAGTTGATCGTGGAGAGCGCGGGCGTCCCGGTGGTGCTGGACGCGGGTGCGGGCACCGCCTCCGACGTGGCCCTGGCGATGGAGCTGGGCTGCGCCGCGGTGATGCTGGCCTCGGCCGTGACCCGGGCCCAGGATCCGGTGCTGATGGCCGACGCGATGCGCCGCGGGGTCGAGGCCGGACGCCTCGCCCACCGGGCCGGACGGATCCCGCGCCGGTTCCACGCCGAGGCCTCCTCGGCCATGGCCGGGCGGGCCGAACTGGACACCCGGGAGCACCCGGCGTTCTGACCCGGTCTCAACTTCGGCACAGACTGCTCGCGACGGGCAGGCCACCGGCCACCGCCGGGGCCATCGCCCCTACACTCCTCTGGTGGACATGACGCTGCGCGATCCCCTCATCGGAGCCCTGCTCGACGGCCGGTACCGGGTCGAGCAGCGGATCGCCGCGGGCGGTATGGCGACGGTCTACCGCGGCCTGGACACCCGGCTGGACCGGGTGGTCGCCCTCAAGGTGATGCACGAGTCGCTGGTCGGCGACAACGACTTCACCGACCGCTTCATCCGCGAGGCCAAGGCGATCGCCCGGCTCGCGCACCCGAACGTGGTGAACGTCTTCGACCAGGGCGCCGACGGCCAGGCGGTGTTCCTGGCGATGGAGTACGTGCCCGGCAGCAACCTGCGGGACGTGCTGCGCGACCGCGGCGCCCTGTCGGTGCGGGCCGCGCTGGACGTCATGGAACCGATCCTGGCCGCCCTCGGCGCTGCCCACCGCGCGGGGCTGGTGCACCGGGACATCAAGCCGGAGAACGTCCTGATCACCGAGGGCGGCATGGTCAAGGTCGCCGACTTCGGCCTGGTCCGGCTGCTCTCCGGCACCGACGGCGCCGTCACCAGCACCACCGAGGCCGGCACCGTGCTCGGCACGGTGTCCTATCTGGCACCGGAGCAGATCCGCCAGGACCCGACCGACCAGCGGGTGGACGTCTACGCGGCCGGCATCCTGCTGTACGAGCTGCTGACCGGCGCCAAGCCGCACACCGGCGACAACCCGGCCCAGGTGATGTACATGCACCTGCACGAGAGCGTCCCGGCGCCGTCGCTGTCCGCGCCGGCGGTCGGCCCCGAGCTGGACGCGATAGTCGCCGCCGCCACCGCCCGCGACCCGCAGGCCCGGCCCTGGGACGCGGTGGAGCTGCTCGCCACCCTGCAGCGGGTCCGCCGTGGCCTGAGCCAGACCCAGCTGGACGCCGAGCCGCCGGCCTCCTCCCGGCTCACCCCGCAGTACTCGACCGGCGAGGTCACCTCGGTGATCAGCCCGCCGGTCGAGCGGACCAGCGTGCTGGAGGTCCCGCCGGACCTGCTGCCGCCGCGGCCGCCGGTCGACGAGGCGCCCGGGCACGGGACGATGCAGCTGCGCGCGGTCCGGCCGGAGCGCGCGCCGCGCTCGCGCAAGCCGTTCATCTGGGCGGCCGTGGTCGCGGCACTGCTCGTGCTGGTCGGCGGCACCACGTGGGCGCTGTCCAGCGCGGTCTACGCGACCGTGCCGAGCGTGCTCGGGCAGAGCCAGGCGCAGGCCCAGGCGGCGCTGGACAAGTCCGGGCTGCACGGCACCTACACCGAGGAGTTCAGCGAGTCGGTCAAGGCCGGCCAGGTGATCTCGACCGATCCGGGGGTGGGGCAGAAGCTGCGCAAGAGCGACTCGGTGAAGGTCAGGCTCTCCAAGGGCCCCGAGCGGATCCCCGTGCCCGAGCTGGCCGGCAAGCCGCTGGAGGCGGCCCGCAAGGCGCTCACCGACGCCCGGCTGACGCCCGGCACGGTGACGGAGTCCTTCAACGACACGGTGCCCAAGGGCGCGGTGGTCAGCGTGTCGCCCGGCGCGGGCGAGCAGCTGGCGGTCGGTTCCCCGATCGCGCTGGTGGTCAGCAAGGGCATGGTCCCGGTGCCGAACGTGGTCGGGCTGGACAAGGACGCGGCGGCCAAGGCGCTCGCCGACGCCGGGTTCAAGGTGCAGACCTCCGGCCTCAACCTGTTCGGCACCGGCAAGGTCGCCTCGCAGAGCCCGCCGGCCGGCCAGCCCCGTCCGCAGAACACCGTCGTGACGATCAACTTCTCGCTGTTCTAGCCACCGGCGCGGCGGTGGGCTCGTCCGGGACGGGCCCGGGGACTGTCGGACAGGCCCTACCGCAGCGGCCCGTCGCCGGGCTCCTCCTGGTAGGAGTAGCGCTGCTCGGCCCACGGGTCGGCCCGGTTGTGGTAACCGCGTTCCTCCCAGAAGCCGCGCCGGTCGGCCCGCATGTACTCGACCGCGCGGACCCACTTGGGGCCTTTCCAGGCGTACAGGTGCGGCACCACCAGGCGGACCGGGAAGCCGTGCTCCAGGGTGAGCGGCTCGGCGTTGTGGTGGGTGGCGAAGACCGTGCCCGGGTCGGCGAAGTCGGCCAGCCGCAGGTTGGCGCTGTAGCCGTACTCGGCCCAGACCATCACATGGGTGACGTCGGGGGCCGGGGGCACCAGGTCGAGCACGGTCTTGGCCGCGACGCCGCCCCACTCGTTGCCGAGCATCGAGAACCGGGTGACGCAGTGGAAGTCGCCGCGGACGGTGACCCGGGGAAGCGCGTGGAAGGCGGCGAAGTCCCAGCTCTGCTTCTCGGCCGTGGCGGTGGCGCCGAACACCTGGAAGTCCCAGCTCTGCGGCTTGAAACGGGGCACCGGACCGTAGTGCAGCACCGGCCAGCCGCGTTGCGGCCGCTGGCCCGGCGGGATCCGCGGGTCAGACGGCTGAGGCTGTTCCGGTTCGTGCTGACCCATACCTCCATGGTGACAGACGGCGGGCGCCCTGCCGCGCGCGCCCCTCGCGCACGCCCCCACAGCGCGCATATCGGACAATCCGACACATGTCCTAGTGAGTGTGAACTTACTGGAATTACCGCCCGCAACGGTGCCACGATGCCCTCAACCGCGGTAGCGCGAGCGACGCATGGGACAGGAAGGCAACGCCATGAAGGGCGACCCCGAGGTCATCGAATTCCTCAACGAGCAGCTCACCGCCGAGCTGACCGCGATCAACCAGTACTTCCTGCACGCGAAGATGCAGGAGAACAACGGGTGGACCAAGCTCGCCAAGTACACCCGGCACGAGTCCTTCGACGAGATGAAGCACGCCGAGGTCCTCACCGACCGGATCCTCTTCCTGGACGGCCTGCCCAACTACCAGCGGCTGTTCCACGTCCGGATCGGCCAGACCGTCAAGGAGATGTTCGAGGCCGACCGCCAGGTCGAGGTCGAGGCCATCGACCGGCTGCGCCGCGGGATCGTGGTGATGCGGGCCAAGAACGACGTCACCTCGGCCAACATCTTCGAGGACATCCTCGCCGACGAGGAGCACCACATCGACTACCTGGACACCCAGCTCGAACTGCTGGAGAAGCTCGGCGAGCCGCTCTACCTCGCCCAGCTGATCGAACAGCCGGAGTCCTGAGCCCCGCCGGCCGAGGCCCGGGGCGGATCCGGGGACGGGTCGACGGCTAGGCCGCGAGCGGCGACGGCCGGAGCTGCGACGTCTCGCTCTCCGGCTCGGCGAGGCCGAGCCGGGCCGCCAGCCTGGCTGTCGGGCACGGGCGCGCACCGTGCTCCCCCAGCAGCGCCTGGATCCGCCGCACGCAGGAACCGCAGTCGGTGCCGGCCTTGCAGCCCTTGGCTATCTGCCGCGGAGTGGCGGCACCCGCGTCGATGGCGTCCTTGACCTGGGCCTCGGTGACCGCATGGCACATGCAGACATACATCGCGGTCTCTCCCGGGTGGTGCTGGGCGGTACGGCCGAACGGGTACTGCCGAACTGGTACTGCGGAGCGGCCCTGGCGGACCAAGATCAGTAAAGCCTTGCCTTACCTCGCTAAGCCTTACCTTACCCGGCGATCGGCGCACGACAAAGCCCCTCCCCGCTCGGATCACCCGAGCAGGGAGGGGCTTTCGTCACACCGGAGCAGCCGGCGGCCTCAGTGGCCGCGGTACATCTCCGCCACCAGGAAGGCCAGGTCCAGCGACTGGCTGCGGTTGAGCCGCGGGTCGCAGGCCGTCTCGTAGCGCTGGTGCAGGTCGTCCTCGAACACCTCGTCGCCGCCGCCGACGCACTCGGTGACGTCGTCACCGGTCAGCTCGACGTGGATGCCGCCCGGGTGGGTACCGAGCGCGCGGTGCACCTCGAAGAAGCCCTTGACCTCGTCGAGCACGTCGTCGAAGCGACGGGTCTTGTGGCCGGTCTCGGCCTCGTAGGTGTTGCCGTGCATCGGGTCGCAGATCCACACGACCTGGGCACCGGACGCGGTGACCTTCTCCACCAGGGAGGGCAGGTGCTCGCGGACCTTGCCCGCGCCCATCCGGGTGATGAAGGTGAGCCGGCCGGGCTCGCGGTCCGGGTCCAGCCGGTCGATCAGGGTGAGCGCCTCGTCGACCGAGGTGGTCGGGCCGAGCTTCACCCCGATCGGGTTGCGGATCTTCGAGGCGAACTCGATGTGCGCGTGGTCCAGCTGCCTGGTCCGCTCGCCGATCCAGACCATGTGGCCGGAGACGTCGTACAGGTGGCCGGTCCGCGAGTCCGTGCGGGTCAGCGCGGTCTCGTAGTCCAGGATCAGCGCCTCGTGCGAGGAGAAGAACTCGACCGTCTTGAACTCCTCGGGGGCCACCCCACAGGCGTTCATGAAGGCCAGCGCGTTGTCGATCTCGCGGGCCAGCTTCTCGTAGCGCTGGCCGGCCGGCGAGTTGCGCACGAAGTCCTGGTTCCAGGCGTGCACCTGGCGCAGGTCGGCGTAGCCACCGGTGGTGAAGGCGCGCACCAGGTTGAGCGTGGCGGCGGACGCGTTGTACATCCGCTTCAGACGCTCCGGGTCCGGGATCCGGGACTCGGGGGTGAACTCGAAGCCGTTCACCGAGTCGCCGCGGTAGACCGGCAGGGTCACACCGTCGCGGGTCTCGGTCGCCTTCGAGCGGGGCTTGGAGTACTGCCCGGCGATCCGGCCGACCTTCACGACCGGCACCGAGGCCGCGTACGTGAGCACGGCGGCCATCTGCAGCAGTGTCTTCAGCTTGTTGCGGATCTGCTCGGCCGAGACTCCGTCGAACGCCTCGGCGCAGTCACCGCCCTGCAGCAGGAAGGCCTCACCGCGCGCGACGGCACCGAGCCGGGCACGCAGCTGGTCGCACTCGCCGGCGAAGACGAGCGGCGGATACGAGGCGAGGTCCGCAAGGGTCTTGCGCAGCGCCTCTTGGTCCGGCCATTCAGGCTGCTGCGCCGCGGGCAGGGACTGCCAGGAGTGGCCAGTCCTCGATGTCTCAGTCGTCACGGTCACAGGATCAAGGCTACGGGGTGCGCCAACCGATTTGTGACGACTGCCCGCTGGATGAGACACCCGCTGGACATTTCGGTGATCCGGTTCACACCCCCGGACCATCGGTTACGCTCATCCCCATGAACGCGCCGCACACCCTCTGCTGGTGGTGGACCGACCCGTCGGGTGGTCCACGAATCGCGCGTCCCTAGAGACGAACGACGGCCGCCCCTCGGGGCGGCCGTCGGCACATCGAGAGTCGGACGGCCCTCCCGGACAGCGGACCGGAGCACAGCTCCCCGCCCACCTTCCCGGAAGGAAGCCGCACTCGTGACCACCAGTCCCGCCGCCGCAGCCCTGCTCGCCCGTCTCACCGCACCGGGCGCACCGGCCTTCGCCCTGCTCCACCGCCGCACCCCGCGCCTGGCCCCCGGCACCGTCGAGGTGCTGCTGGGCACCGTCGGCTCGTACGACACGCTGGCCGAGCTCCCGGTCCGCACGGGACTGCCCGCCGCCGGCCCCCGGCACGACCTGCTGGCCCTCGTCCCCTACCGGCAGATCCGCGAGCGCGGCTTCGAGGCCCACGACGACGACACGCCGCTGCAGGCCCTCGCCGTCGAGGAGCAGTACGCCCTCGGGCTGGACGCCCTGCTGGCGGCGCTGCCGCGGGAGGCGGCCGAGGTGCGCGACGGCGGCTTCGACATCGACGACGACGAGTACGCCGGGATCGTCCGCCGGGTGATCGAGGACGAGATCGGCAACGGCGAGGGCGCCAACTTCGTCATCCGCCGCGACTTCCGCGGCACCCTGGACGGCTTCACCACCGCCACCGCGCTCGGCCTGTTCCGGCGGCTGCTGGAGCAGGAGCAGGGCGCCTACTGGACGTTCCTGGTGCACACCGGCGACCGGGTCCTGGTCGGCGCCTCCCCCGAGGTCCACGTCCGGCAGTCCGGCGGCACCGTGGTGATGAACCCGATCTCCGGGACCTACCGCTACCCGGCCGCCGGCTCCGACATCGACTCGCTGCTCGCCTTCCTGCACGACCCCAAGGAGCTGGAGGAGCTCACCATGGTGGTCGACGAGGAGCTCAAGATGATGTGCACCGTCGGCGACCTCGGCGGCCAGGTCCTCGGCCCCCGGCTCAAGGAGATGGCCCACCTCGCCCACACCGAGTACGAGCTGCGCGGGCGCACCTCGCTGGACGTGCGGGAGGTGCTCAGGGAGACCATGTTCGCCGCCACCGTCACGGGCAGCCCGGTGCAGAACGCGACCCGGGTGATCAAGCGCTACGAGCGCAGCGGCCGCGGCTACTACTCCGGCGCGCTGGCCCTGATCGGCCGCGGCGCCAGCGGCGGCCAGCAGCTGGACTCGCCGATCTGCATCCGGACGGCCGACATCGACCCCGCCACCGGCGAACTGGTCGTCCGGGTCGGCGCCACCCTGGTACGCCATTCCGACCCGTACTCCGAGGTCGCCGAGACGCACGCCAAGGCCGCCGGAGTCCTGGCAGCGATCGGCGCCCGCCCGGCGCCCGCCCGCCGTCCCGGCGAGGGCGGCGGCCCCCGGCTCGCCGACGACCACCGGGTGCAGGCCGCGCTCGACGCGCGCCGGGCCGGCCTCGCCCCGTTCTGGCTGCGGATGCAGCAGCCGGCCCGGCCGGCGGCGGGCCCGGACACCCTGGTGGTGGACGGCGAGGACACCTTCACCTCGATGCTGGCCCACCTGCTCGGCTCGCTCGGCCACCGGGTCACCGTGCTCCGGTACGACACCCCCGGCCTGCGCGACCTCGCGGCGGCCCACACCGGCCCGCTGGTCCTCGGCCCCGGCCCCGGCGACCCGGGCGACCCGCACGACGCCAAGATGGCACTGCTGCGCCCGATCGCCGCCGACGCCCTCACCGCGGCCCGCACCGGCGCCCGGTCCGCTCCGCTGCTCGCCGTCTGCCTCAGCCACCAGCTGGTCGCCCACCGGCTCGGCCTGCCGCTGGCGCGCAAGCACGTCCCGTACCAGGGCGCCCAGGAGACCGTCGACCTGTTCGGCACCCGCCGGACCGTCGGCTTCTACAACGCCTTCACCGCCCGCTGCACCGACGCCGACAGCGCCCGCCTGGCCGCCGACGGCGTCGAGGTCTCCCGCGACCCGGTCACCGGCGACGTGCACGCCCTGCGCGGACCGGGCTTCGCGACGCTGCAGTTCCACCCCGAGTCGGTGCTCACCCGCGAGGGCGTCGACATCGTCGCGGGCCTGCTGCGGACGGCCAGCCCGGTGGCCGGCTGACGGCCGGTCACACCCGTGCCGGGGGCGGCCCCTGCGGATCGCACCCGGCCCGGCACACCCCTGGCAGGTCCACCGGCGACAGGGCGGTCGGCGCAGGCCTGCCCGGGGCTCGCCACGGCGAACGGCGGCTCAGCGCAGGTCGTCGTCCAGGCCCTGCTCGATGGCGTAGCGGACCAGTTCGACCCGGTTGTGCAGCTGGAGCTTGCCCAGGGTGTTCTGGACGTGGTTCTGGACCGTGCGGTGCGAGAGCACGAGGCGCTCGGCGATCTGGCGGTACGACAATCCCTTGGCCACCAGCCGGAGCACCTCGGTCTCCCGGGCGGTCAGCTGCGGGGCGGCGGGCGAGGCCGGGGCGGCCGGCTCGGTGGCCAGGCGGCGGAACTCGCCGAGCACCAGGCCGGCCAGGCCCGGGGTGAAGACCGGGTCACCGGCGGCCGTGCGGCGGACGGCGTCGATCAGCTCCTCCCGGCCGGCCGACTTCACCAGGTACCCGGTGGCGCCGGACTTCACCGCCTCCAGCACGTCGGCGTGCTCGCCGCTGGCGGAGAGCACCAGCACCCGCACGGTCGGGTCGTGCCGGACGACCTCCCGGCACACCTCGACCCCCGGCAGGCTGGGCAGGTTGAGGTCGAGGACGACGACCTGCGGCATCGCGGCCCGCGCCCGCCGGACGGCCTCGTCGCCGTCGCCGGCGGTGGCCACCACGTCGAAGCCCGCCTCGGCGAGATCCCGGGAGACCGCCTCCCGCCACATCGGGTGGTCGTCGACGACCATCACCCGCACCTGATCCGACATCAGTTCCCCTTCCTGGGCACCCGGAGTTCCACCTCGACGCCCTCCCCCGGTACCGCGTACAGCTCCGCGCTGCCGCCCAGGTCGACCAGCCGGCCGCGGATCGACTGCGAGACGCCGAGCCGGCCGGCCCGCTCCGCCTCGCCGAGCCGCCCGGCCGGGAAGCCCGGCCCGTCGTCGCGGATCGAGACGGTGACCGCCTCGGGCTCGTCCTCGACCAGGATCCAGGCCCGCGCCTGCGGGCCGGCGTGCTTGCGCACGTTGTCGACGGCGGCGCCGACCGCGGCGGCGAGCTCCCCGGCGACCTGGCCGGGCAGCAGCACCTCCGTCCCGGGCGCCGAGACCGTGATCCGCTCGTCGGCGTGGACCGTGAGCAGGGGGCGCAGGTCCTGGCGGGCGTTGGCGCCGGTGGCCCGGGCGGGCAGCGGGCCGCCGGTCATCAGGGCGCGCAGGGCGCGCTCCTGCTCCCCGGCCAGCCGGCCCAGGTCCGCGAGGTCCTCGCCGCCGCGGCGCTGGACCATGGCCAGCACCTGGAGCACCCCGTCGTGGATGTCCCGGGAGAGCCGCTCGCGCTCCCGGGTGGCCGCCTCGACCTGGAGGGCCCGGGTCAGCACCGCCTCGCTGGCGCGGGCGAGTTCGATCACGTAGCCGATGGCGCAGCCGGCCATCAGCAGCAGCACGATGTTGTGCAGGTTGTCCGGCGTGATGCCGCCGTGGCCGCCGATGTTGGCGATCCCGATCAGGGTGGCGGCGAACGCGGCGGCCTTCCAGCCGCCCTTGCAGGCGAAGCCGAGCACGGTGCCGCAGGCCCAGATCGTCGGCAGGGTGAGCGCGCCGGCCCGGATCCGCTCCGGGCTGTCGATGATGCCGCTCATCACCACACCGGTGACGGTCATCGCCAGGTCCGTCCCGAGCACCGCCCAGGTGCAGCGCAGCGGGTTGGCGAAGGCCCGGGTGGTGGCGAGCGTCCACAGGGTGAGCGCGCCGAGGTAGATCCAGCCGGAGACCGGGTGCAGGAAGCCGAGGTAGGCGTTGGAGTAGCGGACGATCGCGTACCCCAGGGCCAGCATCCGGAAGTAGGAGATCGCCCGCCACAGCGGCAGCTCCACCGACATCCCGCCGGCCCCGAGGCTGCCGCGCAGCGGCGCGGTCAGGGCGCGGGCGACGTCGACCGGGCCCGCGCCGGCAGTGGTCCGGGCGTGGGCCAGGTCGGTGGAGCCGTGCTCCGTCATCAGCTCCCCCTCGGCTGCTCCGGGCTACTTCTCCCCGGAGTCGTCCTGCTTCTCGGTCGCGGCGGCGGACTCGGCAGCGGACTCGGCAGCGGCAGCCTCGGCGGCGGCCTTCTCGGCCTCCTGCTGGGCTTCCTTCTCGGCCTTCTGGGCCGCCTTCTGCTCGGCGGCCTCGGCCTTCTGGACGGCCTTGCGCTCGGCGTCCGCGCGCTTCTTGTCCTCGGTGATCTGCCGCTTGGCCGCCGTCGCGTAGATGTCGACGTACTCCTGGCCGGACAGCCGCATGATCTCGTACATCACCTCGTCCGTCACCGAGCGGAGGATGAAGCGGTCGTTCTCCATGCCCTGGTAGCGGGAGAAGTCCAGTGGACGGCCGATCCTGATGCCGGGGCGGATGCCGAAGTTGGGCACCACCTGGCCGGGCGGCTGCACCTTCTCGGTGTTGATCATCGCGACCGGGATCACCGGGGCGCCGGTGGCCAGCGCGACCCGTGCCAGGCCGCCGACCTTGCCGCGGTACAGCTTGCCGTCGGGCGAGCGGGTGCCCTCCGGGTAGACCCCGAAGACCTCACCGCGCTCGATCACGGCGATACCGCTGCGGATCGCGGCCTCACCGGCGCCGCGGGCGCCGGAGCGGTCCACCGGGAGCTGGCCGACGCCCTTGAAGAAGGCGGCGGTCAGCCGGCCCTTGAGCCCCGGGGTGGTGAAGTACTCGGCCTTCGCGATGAAGGTGACCCGGCGTTTGAGCAGCGCGGGCAGGAAGAACGAGTCGGAGAAGGACAGGTGGTTGCTCGCGAGGATCGCGGGCCCCTCGTCGGGGATGTTCTCCTCGCCCTCCATCCAGGGCCGGAAGAAGATCCGCAGCAGCGGTGCGACGATCATCTTCATCAGTCGGTAGAACAACCCGGGCCTCCTGTTATGCGGACCGGTCGATCCTAATGCCCACGACCCTCGGCTCCGTACCGGCGGGGCCGTCCCGGCCCGCGGGCGGCACGCCCTGTACGGGGCCGCGCCGGGCGTGGGACGATGCGGCCGACCCCGTCCCACTGCCCACGGAGGAGCCTTCCGATGCCGCCACTGCCCGGTGCCGAACCCTTCCGCCACCAGGGCGGACCGGTCGGCGTCCTGCTCGTCCACGGCTTCACCGGCTCGCCGCAGTCGCTGCGCCCCTGGGCCGACCACCTGGCCGCAGCCGGTCTGACCGTGTCCCTCCCGCTGCTGCCGGGCCACGGCACCCGCTGGCAGGACATGCAGCTCACCCGCTGGGAGGACTGGTACGCGGAGGTCGACCGGGAGCTGCGCACCCTGCTCGAACAGTGCGAGCAGGTCTTCGTCTTCGCGCTGTCGATGGGCGGCTCGTTGGCCCTTCGGCTGGCCTCCCGGCACCGCGGGGCGGTCTCCGGACTGGTGCTCGTCAACCCGTCCGTCCGGTCGGACAACCCCGCGAGTGTGCTGTTGCCGGTACTGCGCCACCTCGTTCCGAGCCTGCCGGGGGTGGCCAACGACATCGCCCTGGAGGGTTCGACCGAGCTCGGCTACGACCGGACCCCGCTGCATGCCGCCTGGTCGCTGTCGCGGCTGTGGAAGGACGTGCAGGCGGTGCTGCCGGAAATAGATCAGCCGGTGCTGTTGCTGCACAGCCCGCAGGACCACGTGGTCTCGCCGGCCAACTCGGAACTGGTACTCGCCCGGATATCCTCGACCGATGTGACCGAGCTGCTTCTTGAACGCAGCTACCACGTGGCGACATTGGACCACGACGCCGGGCTGATCTTCGAGGCGAGCCTCGACTTCGTCCGGCGCCTGGCGCCGGTGACGACCGTCGATGCCGACAACCACTCGGGCTGAAGGGCCGGCAGTGCACGAGACCAACAAGGCGGGCGGCGACGAGGAGCTGCCCCAGGGCGGCTCCGCGAGCGAGCCCGCCGACCAGGCCGACACGGCCGAGGCCACCGACGCGCCCGCGCGCCGTCCGGCCGGCGGCAGCCAGGCCGAGCAGGACGCGATCTTCGCCGCCCTGGTCGCCCAGTTCGACGACCCGGTGGACCTCACCGACCCCCAGTGGCCCGAGATCGAGAACCTGCGGGCCACCAAGGAGAGTGCGGCGCCCGGCGGCGACCCGGCCCTGGCCGACCTCGCGCCGCGGCCGCGCCCCCGCGGCGGCGGGCCGGGCCCGCGCGACTACGTGGCCGCGGAGGACCAGGACGAGGGCCACTTCGTCCCCCCGGAGCCGCCGCCGCTGCCTCCGGCCGACACCACGGCCAGGTTCGCCTGGCTCGCCGTCCTCGGCGGGCCGGCCCTGCTGCTGTTCGACGCGCTGGTCTGGCGCGAGGTCTCCGGCTGGCCGGCCTGGGTGGGGGTCTCCGCCTTCCTGGGCGGCTTCGCCACCCTGGTGGCCCGGATGAAGGCCGGCGACGACGACGAGCCGGAAGACCCGAACGGCGGCGCGGTCGTCTGAGGCGGGCTCAGGCGCCGGGCAGGACGGTACGGAGCCCGGGTCGGCGGTACCCGGAGATCTTGGCCAGGGCGAACACGACGGCCGCCGCACAGGTCACCGCCGCCCAGGCCGGCAGCAGCAGGGCGGCCGGCAGCAGCGCGCCCAGGGTGAGCACCACGCAGGGCCCGTACCAGCGCAGCACCGTCCGGACGCCGTCGCCGTAGCGCAGGGCGATGGCGGCGTTGGCGGTGTAGAAGGCGAGGACTCCGCCGCACAGCGCCCAGCAGGAGCCGGACGGCAGGTGGTGGTCCGGCTCCGCGACGGCGGTGCCGAGCGCGGCGGCGATCACCGTGATGCCGGAGACCAGCACGAACGGCAGGTACATCACGGTGTCGCGGATCGCGCGGGTGGCGCCGCCCGCCTGGGCCCGGTCCAGCCCCTGGGCGGCATGGGCGGTGCCCCAGAGGAAGAAGATCATCGCCAGTTCGGCGACCACCACGAAACCGGCCAGCGCGGCGCCGGCGGAGGCGGCGGTGAAGTGGTCGGCCAGGGTGGCCACCACCGTGAACACGCTCTCGCCGAGCACGATCACCACGAACAGGCCGATCCGCTCGACCAGGTGCTCGGTGGAGAGCCGGCTGTAGAACTCCTCGGTGAGCCCCGTCCGCACCGCCAGCAGCACCACCTCCAGCGCGATCGCCACCCCCCAGAGCACGAACCGCCCCGGGTTCGGCACCGCGGCCGACACCGCCCACAGCACGGCCGGCACCAGGGCGTAGCCCAGCGGCCGCCACCGTGGCAGCGGGTCGTCGCTGCGCCGGGCCCGGTCGAACCAGATCAGGAAGAACATCAGCCGCACCCAGGCCGCGCCCAGCGCGTACGCCCAGGCCCGGTCGCCGAGCCCGTCCGGCGCGGCCGCCGCCATCAGCCCGAGCGCCGGCATCGCCGCGAGCAGCATCGCCTGCACCCCCGGCCGGGCCGAGCCGAACACGTTGACCGTCACCATCAGGTTGACCCACGCCCACCAGGCCGGGAAGAACAGCACGAGGAAGGTCCCGAAGTCCCCCGCGTCCGGATCCCCGTGCAGGTCGCGCGCCAGCACGCTGACCGTGACCACGAACACCAGGTCGAAGAACAGCTCGAACCAGCCCGCCCGGTGCTCCTCCGAAGCCACTGCCGCCGTCGTCTCGCTCACGCCCCCACTGTGCGCGGCCCCGCACCCCGCCCGCGGCCCGGCTCGCCGGGGAGCAGCCGGATCGGAAGGCTCCTAGGCTGGACGGTGGAACACCCCGCCGGACCCTGGAGGCGGTGCGCCATGCACGCCGCTCGCTCCGCCTGCATCGGCTTACTGAGCGCGGCCATCGGCCTGACGGCGGCGGCCGGTTGCGGCTCGCCGGAGATCACCACGGCACCGATCTCCCCGGTGTCGTCCACCGGGTCGGCCTCCGCCGCCACGGCCGCGACGCCGCGGGCAGGGGTCGGCGACACCCTGGAACTGGCCGGTTCACAGGCCGGAGAGCGGATGGCCGTGACGGTGACCCAGGTGGTCGACCCGGCCTTCCCGTCGACCGGGTTCGACTCGCCCAGCCCGGGCGACCGCCTGGTGGCGGTGCAGTTCCGGCTCAGCAACACCGGGACGGCGCCGTACTCGGACTCCCCTTCCAACGGCGCCCAGGTGATCGACTCCACCGGACAGGGCTTCAACGCCGTCATCGCCGGTACCAGCACCGCCGGGCCCGCGTTCCCGGCCGGGGTCCGGGTCGCACCCGGCGAGAGCGCGCTCGGCTTTATCACCTTCGACATCCCGGCCCGATCTGCGGTCGCGAAGGTGCAGTTCACCCTGGAGTCGGGCTTCGCCGCCCAGACCGGCCAGTGGACGGTCACCGGCGCACCTGGCTCGCCCCGGACACCCGGGGCACCGACCACCCCCGGCTCCGCGCGCACGCCCGGAACGCCGGCCACCCCGACCGCCACCCCGACCGTCTCCACCGCAGCTCCCGCCCAGGTGGTGCTGGACTACGTCGCGGCCATCAACTCCCATGACTACGCCCGCGCCTGGGCGCTCGGCGGACGCAACCTCGGCGGCAGCTACCAGAGCTTCGTGGCGGGCTTCGCCGACACCGCCCACGACACCGTCACCATCACGAGCGTGCGAGGCAACACCGTCGGCGTGGTGCTCGACGCCCTCCAGAACGACGGCAGCCACCGCTTCTACTCCGGCACCTACACCGTGGTCAACGGCGTGATCACCGGCGCGGCGATCCGCTAGGAACTGGCGGCCGGGACCCGCACGACGGCCAGCACCGGCAGGTGGTCGGTGGCGGCGAGCAGGTCGGCCGGGTCGAGGCCGGGCAGCCCGTGCGGGACTCCGCAGGCCAGGACCTCCAGGTCGCGGGTGGCGAAGACCGCGTCGATCCGCTGGTGCGGGTTGTCCGGTACGGAGGTGAAGGTGCCGCCCCAGGGCGCCGCCGGGTGGGCGTCCTGGAAGTCCGCGGCCAGCTTCCGCCAGCCCGGGCCGTCGGGGTGCTCGTTGAAGTCCCCGGCGATCAGGCCGGGCTCCCCCGGGTCGAACTGGCCCGGCAGCAGGGCGAACTGGCGCTGCCGTTCCTCGGCGTCGAGGCTGAGGTGGCAGCTGGTCACGGAGAACGGGACGGATCCGCCGATCCTGACCAGGGCGGTGGCGAAGCCACGGGCGTGCAGGCCCCGGGTCTTGGGGAGCAGGCGGTCCCTGGTCGCCAGGACGTCGACCCGCAGCCGGCCGAGCAGCAGCGGGCCCGCGGCGACCCGGCCGCCGCCGGAGAGGATGACGGTGCCGGTGCGGTGGGCGAGCCAGGCGGCCTGCTTCTCGGGCTTCCAGTAGCGCGGGGACTCCTGGACGCAGATCAGGTCGGGCTCGCAGGCCTTGATCACCCGGACCAGGGCGTCCCGGTCGTCGCGCAGCGAGCGGATGTTGTAGCTGAGCACGCGGACGCGTTGGGCGCCGTCGGGCTCGGCCCCGGAGGCGGGCAGCTCGGTCACTGACGTCACGGAGCCGATGCTAGGGCCTGTCCGGCACCTGACGGTGGATCAGCACGCGAAAAGGGCGGCGGGACGGCTGCGCGCCCGTCCCGCCGCGAGGTCAGATCCGGGCGAGGTCGGCCGCGCCGGAGATGCCGGCGGCGGAGCCCATGGAGGCGAGCACGACCTCGGCCCGCGGCCGGTGGACGCCGCCGGTGAGGTACTTCCGGAAGGCGGCGGCGACCGGGTCGAGCAGCAGCCGGCCGGAGTCCGAGACGCCGCCGCCGAGCACGAACACGCCCGGGTCGAACAGCGCGGCGAGGTCGGCCATGCCGCGGCCCAGCCAGTCGGCCAGCTCCGCGTAGCACTCCAGCGCCAGCGGGTCGCCGTCCTCGGCCGCCTCGGTGATGTGGATGCCGCGGATGGTCTCGGCGACGCCGTCGTTGAGCTCCAGCATCCGCTTGCCCGCGATGGGGTCGGCGGCGGCCTTCTCCCGGCCGTAGCGACGCAGCGCCCGGCCGGAGCCGTACTGCTCCCAGCAGCCGTGGCCGCCGCAGCCGCAGAGCAGCCCGTCGGGGACCATGTTGAGGTGGCCGATCTCGCCGGCCACGCCGAAGCGGCCGCGGTGCAGCCGGCCGTCGAGCACGATGCCACCGCCGATGCCGGTGCCGACGGTGATCAGCACCATGTCCTCGTGCGCGGCGGCCGCGCCGAACCGGAACTCGGCCCAGGCCGCGCAGTTGGCATCGTTCTCGACCACCGTGGGGAGCCCGGTGAGCTCCTCGATCCGGGTCTTGAGGGGCTCGTTCTCCCAGGCGATGTTGGGCGCGAAGATCACCGTGGAGCGGTCCCGGTCGACGAAACCGGGGGCGCCCACGCCCACGCCGCCCACGTCCGGGTGCTGTTCCTTCAACTCGCGGACGGCCTGCGCGATGGCGTCGACCGCCCACTGGGGGTCGGCCGGGGTGGGCACCCGGGTCCTCGCCAGGATCTCGCCGGTCTCGTCGACCACGCCTGCCGCGATCTTCGTCCCGCCGACATCGACGCCGATGGTCAGAGCCATGTGTCCCTCAGCTATTCACTCGTTCCCGCTGAGCGGAACGCTACCCGCTGGGCAGTGCTCCCGTACACACTCCGACCTACATGAATCGAAGACAATTTTCGAGAATTTGCCCGAGACGCCTTCAAAAGTCGTAATGTTCGCCCCTCTGAGTGACATTGACAGAGCTTTCGGTCACCATCCCTGACCAGCAGCTTCAGAAGTTGTCGGACGGTTCGTCGAGGTCGATGTGGACCGGCTCGGCGTGTCCGGGCGCCGACCAGCGGCGCTCGTGTCCGGCCACCGCGGCCCGGTACGCGGCCAGCAGCTCACCGCCCGCGGCGGCGAGATGTCCGAACACCTCGGGGTTGCTCTCCCGGACGCGGGTGCCGTACTCCTGGGCCTTGCCGCCGAGCGCCTCGGCGAACCGCCGCACCTCGTCCACCAGCGGGCCGAGCTCCGGGCCGAACGGCTCGCCGGAGCCGTCCGGCTGCTCGGAACGGTCGGTCTTCTGGTCCGCCATCAGTGGTCCCTCTCGCCGCGGTCGAGCCACCGACGGTACCGGACCGGGCCGACGGGCGGTCGCGATCACGCCCCGGGCCGGGCGCCGAGGGCCCCGGCTACTGCGCCAGGCCGCGGGGCCAGAGCGCCGGGTCGGGCGCGAAGCGCAGCGTGAGCACCCCGTCCGCGAGGCCCGCCCCACTGACGGTGCAGCGGCGCAGCGCGGACGGCAGCAGCAGGATCCGCCGGTAGGCACCCACCCCGAGCACCAGTTCGTCGCCGCGGCGGACCAGCTCCAGCTCGTCCCGGTCGGCACCGGGCAGCGGCAGGTGCCAGAGCAGCAGCCCGTCCTCGGCCAGCCGGTCCTCGATCCTGGGCTGCGGCGCCGGGGCGGCCGGCGGCCGGCCGGCGGCGTAGAGCTGGGCGGCGATGTCCTCCAGGGCCACCTCCGGCCGGCGGCAGGTCAGCAGCGGGACGTCCAGTTCGGCGGCCAGTTCGGCCAGCCGGTCGCGTTCGCGGGCGGCCAGGCCGGCCAGCCACGGGTCCGGGGAGGCGACGGCGTCCGCGGGCAGGGCGCGGTGGGCGACCACGGCGTCCAGCCGGTGCCCGTACAGGGCCAGGCCGGCCCGGATCCGGCGCAGTTCCTCGGGGCGGTGGGTCTCGGCGTCGACGGCCAGCCGGACGGTGGTGCCGGGGGCGTCGACCACCGCGCGGGCTTCGGCGAGCGCGGCCTGAGCGGTGGCGCGCGCCTCGAACAGCCAGTCCGCGGGCATCGGGACGCCGGCGACGGCGGCCAGGAGCGGGCGCAGCGCCCGGGCGGCCTGGCGCTGCTCGGGCAGCAGCCGCGACAGGTAGCGGTCCAGTTGCTCGGGCAGGGCGAGGGTGGCGATCAGCTCGGCGGGGGCGGGGGCGGCGACCACCACGACGTCGGCGTCGGCGGAGCGCAGTTCCCGCAGCAGGGCGAGCGGCCGGGTGCCGGGGAGCGGGGTGAGCTCCTCCGGGTCGAGCGGTTCGGCGCCGATCAGGGCGAGCGCGGGGGCGAGCCGGCCGCTCAGTGCCCCGAGGGCGTCGCGGAAGGTGCTCTGCTCGTCGATCCGGGCGACGTCGAGCCGCTCGGCGTACCGGGCGGGCTCGGCCGTCAGGCGGGTGCCGAGCAGGACGTCCAGGGCGCGGTGCGGGTCGTCGGCGGCGAGCAGCAGGGTGCGGCGGCCGGCGGCGGCGGCGTGCAGAGCGGTGGCGGCGGCGACGGTGGCCGCCGCGCTCTCGGCGCCGCTGACCAGGATCGTGCGGGGTGCCACGGGATCTCTCCGCTCAGCCTTCGGGGGTGGGCCCGGCTCGGCCGGCGGGCCCGGCTTCGGTGGTGGGGCCGGTCAGCCTTCCACGCGCTTCTTCAGGCCGGCGAGCGCCCGGTCGATGATGACCTTCTCCGCCTTGCGCTTGATCATCCCGAGCATCGGGATCTTCACGTCGACGGCCAGCTGGTAGGTGACCTCGGTGCTGCCGTTCTTGAGCGGGGCGAGCGCGTAGGAGCCGTCCAGGGCGCGGAGCATCTGGCTCTTGACCAGCGTCCAGGAGACCTCGCGGTCGTCGTCCCAGGTGTAGGCGAGCACGTGCTCGTCGCGGATCGCCCCGGCGTCCAGCAGCAGTCGCACCTCGGCCGCACGGCCGCCGTCGACGGTGGCCAGCACCTCGATCTCCTTGACCTCCCCGGTCCAGGCCGGGTACGCGGCGAAGTCCGCGATCACGGCCATGACCTCGGCCGGGGTGGCGTCGATGATGATGCTCGACCTGGTGTGCTCCGCCATGACGGCCCTCCGCGTCTCTTCAGCTGTGCGCCCAGGGCAGGCTATCGCGATACGGCGGGCGGGCGGCCCGCCGCCCCTGCGGCGCCGGCCGGCGGCCGACGGAGATGGTCGGTGCACCCGCTACCCGTGGGTCACCCGGGGCCTGCCGTAAGGTGCCGGTGGGACCGGCGCTGACCTGGTCCGTCAGAGGTGACGGGTGTGACTATCGGAACACCGAAGGCAACCCCCTGGCCCAAACGACCTACCGGGCAGTAACGTCCTGCCGTCCCGCAGCGTCGCAGACGAGGAGCAGTCTTGCTCGAGTTCAGCCTTCCGGCCCGCTACCAGGTACCGAGCGGCGGTAACCTCTCCGACCTCGTCCACCAGAACGCCGAGCTGCACCCGGACGTGGCCGTCCTCGGGCGCAAGGTGGACGGCCGGTGGCAGGACGTCACCGCCGTGCAGTTCCTGGCCGAGGTCCACGCGGCGGCGAAGGGCCTGATCGCCACCGGCATCGGGCCCGGCGACCGGGTCGGCGTGCTCTCCCGGACCCGGTACGAGTGGACGCTGCTGGACTTCGCGATCTGGTCCGCCGGCGCGATCACCGTCCCGGTGTACGAGACCTCCTCCGCCGAGCAGGTGCGCTGGATCCTGGGCGACTCCGGCGCCGTGGCCGTGGTCACCGAGACCGACGCGCACGCCGCGCTGGTGGCCGGGCTTCGCGAGGAGCTGCCGGAGCTGGAGCACACCTGGCAGATCGAGGCCGGCGCGCTGGCCGCGCTGGCCGAGGCCGGCGCCAAGGTCACCGACGCCACGGTGACCGAGCGCCGCTCGGTGGCGACCGAGGACTCGCTCGCCACCATCGTGTACACCTCGGGCACCACCGGCCGCCCGAAGGGCTGTCAGCTGACGCACGGGAACTTCATCTCCGAGCTGGGCAACGTGACCACCCGTCTGGAGCCGCTGTTCCGCACCGGCGAGGGCTCGACCCTGCTCTTCCTGCCGCTGGCCCACGTGCTCGGCCGGATCGCCGAGATCGCGGCCGCGATCGCCCCCATCAAGCTCGGCCACGTCTCCGACATCAAGAACGTCACCGCCGAGCTCGGCTCGTTCCGGCCGACCCTGATCCTGGGCGTCCCGAGAGTCTTCGAGAAGGTCTTCAACACCGCACGGGCCAAGGCCCAGGCGGACGGCAAGGGCGCGATCTTCGACAAGGCCACCGAGACCGCGATCGCCTACAGCCGGGCCCTGGACGCCGGGCGGATCCCGCTGCTGCTGCGGATCAAGCACACGGTCTTCGACCGGCTGGTCTACAGCAAGCTGCGCGCGGCGCTGGGCGGCCGCTGCACCCATGCGATCTCCGGCGGCGCCCCGCTCGGCGAGCGCCTCGGCCACTTCTACCGCGGCATCGGCTTCACCGTGCTGGAGGGCTACGGCCTGACCGAGACCTGCGCGGCGATCGCCTTCAACCCGCACGACAAGCCGAAGATCGGCACGGTCGGCCAGCCGATGCCCGGCTCCGCCGTGAAGATCGCCGAGGACGGCGAGGTCCTGCTCAAGGGCCCGCAGGTCTTCACCGGTTACTGGAACAACCCGGCGGCCACCGCCGAGGTGCTGCGCGACGGCTGGTTCGCCAGCGGCGACATCGGCACCCTGGACGACGAGGGCTACCTGACCATCACCGGCCGGAAGAAGGAGATCATCGTCACCGCGGGCGGCAAGAACGTCGCCCCCGCCGTGATCGAGGACCGGATCCGGGCCCACGCCCTGGTCGGCGAGGTGATGGTGGTCGGCGACCGCAGGCCCTTCATCGCCTGCCTGCTCACCGTCGACCCCGAGTTCTTCCCCAAGTGGAAGGAGCTCAGCGGCAAGCCCGCCGAGGCCACCCTGACCGACCTGCGCGAGGACGCCGATCTGCTGGCCGCCCTGCAGGCCGCGGTCGACGAGGGCAACCTGGCCGTCTCGGCCGCCGAGGCGGTCAAGAAGTTCCGTCTGCTGGACACCGTCTTCTCCGAGGAGAGCGGCCACCTCACTCCCTCGCTCAAGCTCAAGCGCAACGTCGTCCTCAAGGACTTCGCGGGCGAGGTCGAGGCGCTCTACCAGCGCTGAGGCGAGCACGCCGACGGCCCGTCCGCTCCACCCGGAGCGGACGGGCCGTCCCCTGTCCGGGCTCAGCCGGCCAGCAGCGAGGTGAGCCGCCCGGCGAGCAGGTCCCAGCGCCAGGAGCGCTCGACCCAGCGGCGCCCGGCCTCGCCCATCCGGCGCCGCAGCGCCTCGTCCTGCAGCAGCCGGACGATCCGCTCGGCCGTCACCTCGGCGGAGCGGCCCGGGACGACGTACCCGCTCTCGCCCTCCAGCACCGCGTCCGGCGCGCCGCCCGAGTCGCCGGCGACCACCGGCAGCCCGGTCGCCGAGGCCTCCAGGTAGACGATGCCGAGGCCCTCCACGTCCAGACCGCCGCGCCTGGTCCGGCAGGGCATCGCGAAGACGTCGCCCGCGCCGTAGTGGGCCGGCAGCTCCTCCCAGGGCACCGCGCCGGTGAAGCGCACAGACGCCCGCACCCCGGTGGCGTCCGCCAGCTTCTCCAGCTCCCCCCGGTACGGGCCGCCGCCGACGATCAGCAGCACCGCGTCCGGGACCTCCGCCAGGATCTGCGGCATCGCCGCGATCAGGGTGTCCTGCCCCTTGCGCGGCACCAGCCGCGAGACGCAGACGACCACCGGACGGTCGGTGAGGCCGAGCCGCTCGCGGATCGCGGCCCCGCCGGAGTCCGGGCGGAAGGTCTGCTCGTCGACGCCGGGCGGCAGCTGCACCATCCGATCGGCCACCTGCGGGCCGACCGCGGCGGCGATCCGGGAGCGGGTGTACTCACCGAGGTAGGTGAGGGTGTCGGTGCCCGCCCCGATCCGGCGCAGCAGCTGCCGGGAGCCGGGCAGCTGGGCCCAGGCGGCCTCGTGCCCGTGGGTCATCCCGAGCAGCCGGTCCGCCCCGGCCCGGCGCAGCGCCGGGGCCATCAGCCCGAGCGGCGCGGCCGCGCCGAACCACACCGAGCTGCAGCCCTCGGCCTTGAGGATCTCGGCGGCCCGCCGGGTCACCCGCGGGGTGGGGACCATCATCTTCGTCCGGTCGCGGATCACCGGGAAGGGTTGCTCCGCGTCGAACTTCGCCACCTCGCTGCCGTCCCGCCAGGTCGAGGCGTAGACCACAATGCTGCCCGCCGGCTGGCGGACGGCCATATTGTGGACGAAGGCCTGGATGCCGCCGGGCCGGGGCGGGAAGTCGTTGGTGACGATCAGGGTCTTGTGCATTGCCACGGCTCGCTCGGTCGGGGGGTGCTCGGTGTACCGCTCACTGATCCGTACCATAGGTCAACACCCCGGCGCGTCGGGAACGAAGCATGCCCGCGCAACCGTTTTCGCTCGGGGTCGGTCCTAGCAGGTGGGCCCGGGGGAAGCAGGCAGTGCGCACCGCGGTGCGGAGCCCTTCCGGGCGTCCGTCCCGTGGTGTCCGCCTGTGACGTGTGTGACGAACGAAGGAGAGTCGTGGAGTTGGCCCCGGTCGGCAGAGCCGAGCGCAGCGCCGGCAGCACCGCGCTGCCCCCTTCGACTCCGACCCCGGCCGGCGGGGCCCTGTGGGGCCTGGGCGCCGGCTGGATCGCCACCCGGGTGCTGATCGTGCTGATGGTCCTGGGCATCCTCAGGATCTCCAACGCCGACGTCAGCACCGACGTCTCGGTGATCTACCACGGCTGGTTCGAGGTCCTGCGCACCGGCACCTTCCCGCTCGACGACGTGACCTGGCAGTACCCGCCCGGCGCGGCCCTGGTGATCATGCTTCCCGGCGTGCTGCCCTGGTCGTACCTGGTCTCCTTCTTCGTCCTGTGCGGGCTGTTCGACCTGCTGACCATGGGCCTGCTGATGCGGGTCGGCGCCCGCAGGGGCCGCAGCTTCACCGGCGCCTGGATGTGGGTGGTCGGCGTGCCGCTGCTCGGCCCGACGGTCTACTGCCGGTACGACATCATCGTGACCGCGATCACGGTCGTCGGGCTGCTGGCCGTGATGCGCAGGCCGGCGCTCGGCGGCCTGCTGCTCGGCCTGGGCGCCCTGATCAAGGTCTGGCCGGTGCTGGCCCTGACCGGCACCCCGCGCGGGCGCCGGACGAGACGTTCCTGGACGGCCACCGTCGCCACCGCCGCGGCGCTCGGCTTCCTGCTCACCGCCGGGATGAACGGCGCGTTCGACTTCCTGAAGTTCCAGAAGGAGCGCGGGATCGAGATCGAGTCCCTGGGCGCCCTTCCGCTGCACTTCGCCCGGCTGTTCGGCAGCTGGGACGGCCAGGTGACGATGAACTACGGCGCCCAGGAGATGCTCGGCCCCTGGGTGCCGGTGATCGCCAAACTGTCACTGGCGGGCACCGCGATCGGCTTCGGCTGGCTGCTGGTCTGGCGGCTGCGGGCCACCCGCTGGCAGGCCGCGACCCCGTTCGACGCGGCCCTGGCCGCGCTGCTGGTGTTCACCGTGACCAGCCGGGTGATCAGCCCGCAGTACATGATCTGGCTGATCGGCCTGGCCGCGGTCTGCCTGACCGTCCGGGGCACCAGCCAGAAGCCGGTGGCCGTGCTGATCCTGGTCGCCGCCGTGCTCACCACGCTGGAGTTCCCGCTGCTCTTCGGCCAGGTGCAGCGGAGCCAGGCCCTCGGCGTCGCCGTGATCAGCGCGCGGAACCTGACGCTGCTGGCGGCCACCCTGATCTCCTGCCGCCGCCTGTGGCGGTCCACCCGGCGGGTCGAGCCGGCCACCACGGTGGTGCTGCCGACCGCCGAGCCCACCCCCGTGGGCTACCCGGTCCGGCCCGGCATCGCGTACGAGCAGGCCCTGCTGGACGGGCTCGACCAGCCGGTCGGGCGTGGCACGGCCTCCTGATCCGGGCTTCGAACTGAAACTTGCTGCAAAGTCTTGCAGCGGCGGGTTTCCCCTGACACCATCGGGAGCCGTCCGGCCCGCCGTCCAGCCCTGGGGGATGCCACATGTCCGAGTACGAGGTCCTGGTCGTCGGTGGAGTCGGTGTGGACACCATCGTCCGGGTCGACCGGATGGAGCTGCCGGACAGCGACTCGGTGCACGTCCCCCCGGTCCACGACTACGTCGGCCACACCGGCAACGGCGTGGCGCTGGGCTGCCACACCCTGGGCCTGCGGACCAAGTTCATCGACTTCCTGGGTGACGACCCGCAGGGCGCCCTGGTGCTGGCGGCCTACCGCCGGCACGGCCTGGACTTCAGCCACCTGGTCTCCCCCGCCGGCACCCCGCGCGGGGTCAACCTGGTCGACGCCGCCGGCCGGCGGCTGTCCTTCTACGACGGCCGCCACCCCGCCGGGCTCCGACTGCCCCGGGAGTTCTGGCTCCCGTTCCTGGAGCGGGCCGGCCATGTGCACCTGTCGATCACCGGCGTCAACCGCGACCTCTACCCCGACATCCGCCGCCTGGGCCTCAGCTGCTCCACCGACCTGCACGCCTGGGACGGCGCCAACGACCACCACCGCTTCTACGCCCTCAACTCCGACCTGGTCTTCCTCTCCACGGCCGGCTGCCGGGGGCGGCACGAGGAGGTCATGCGCACGGTGCTGGCCGAGGGCCGGGCCGAGCTGGTGGTCGCCACCGCGGGCGAGCACGGCAGCTACCTGCTCACCCGGGAACAGGACGAGGTCCGGCACTTCCCGCCGGCCGACCCGGGGCTGCCGATCGTGGACAGCAACGGCGCGGGCGACGCCTTCGTCACCGGCTTCCTCGCCGGCCGGCTGGCCGGGCACCCGCCGGAGGCCTGCATGCGGGCCGGCGCGGTGGCCGGCGCGTACGCCTGCACCCGCGCGGGCACCCACACCGCGCTGATCGGCCCGGAGCCGCTCGCGGCCGCCCTGGCGGCGGAGCAGCCCGACCGCGCCCTGACCGAGCACCCCTAGCCGAGCCGGGCCGCCTCCGCAGTCCAGCGCGCGGTGAACTCCGCCGCGCCGATCCCGAGCCGCCCGCGCAGCAGCCGGTCCAGCACCGCGTCGGCGCTCTCCCCCGCGGCGGGCCGGCCCGCCGCGCCGACGTCCCGGTAGAGCCCCACCAGGGTCCGCTCCCCGAAGTCTCGGGCGATCAGGTCGCAGGCCAGCCAGGAGAGCTCGTACGCCTGGCCGATCCGGTCGGCGCCGGCCGTGAAGTCGGCGTCGGAGGGCAGCACCGCGGGCATCCGGCCGGCGGTCACCTCCTGGGCCAGCGCCGGGGCGATCTGCCGGGCGGTGCGCCCGGAGCCGAGGTAGGCGGTGTGGTCGGCGACGCCCTCGGAGAGCCACATCGGGGTCCAGCCGCGGGTGTCGGCCCGGGTCGCGACATGAGTGGCCTCGTGGGTGATGACGACCCGCCGGCCCAGCTCGCTGAGGCCCCGGTACGCCTCCGGGTTGACCACGATCCGGTCCGCCGGGGTGTGCTCCGGGGCGCCGCCGGCGGCGACCGTCACGGCGGCGATGCCCTGGTAGGGCTCCGGCCGGACGTCCAGCAGGGCGGCGAACTCCAGTTCGGTGGCGGGGAGCTGGAGCAGCAGCCGGCCGGGCCAGGCGTCCCCCCAGACCGCCTCGACGGCCGGCACCGCCTGGTCCGCCCGGCCGGCCAGCCCCGCCAGGTCCTGGTCCGCCCCCAGCCCGAGCACCAGGCAGCGGCTGCCGCGCACGGCCTTCACCCGGCCCAGGTCCCACAGGGCCGGGGCGCCGACCGGCTCGTCCGAGACCAGCCGCCAGCCCTCGGCCAGCCGGACCAGCTCCAGGCGCCGGTTCAGCACCGCCGGGTACTGGTCGAGGTCGGTCAGCCGGTGGCCGAGCTCGGCCGCGACGGAGATCCGGTCGGCGCCGGCCGGCGGTTCCGTGAACGAGGTCAGCCGGTAGGAGAGCGCGGCGAGCGGCACCTGCGCCATCCGGTCCAGCAGCTCCTGCTGGACCGGGCGGGCCGCCGGGGCGGTGCCCGCCGCCAGCGCCGCGCCGTCCCGCCCGACCAGGGCAGCGGCCCTGGCCGCGAGCAGTTCCTCGACCACCGGCCGCAGCAGGGCGGCGGCGGGCGGCCCGGCAGCGGCGGTCGGGCGCGGCGGACGCAGCAACGGGAGCGAGAGCTGGGCCACCCCGGCCCCGGCCAGCAGCAGCGCGGCGCGCCGGGACAGCACCGGACGCCCCGCCCCGGGCTCGGGGGGCAGGTTCGTCACCAGCTGTTCCGGCTCGCTGCTCAGACCCGTACCACCCCGGCGACGGGCATCGCGTTGACGCTCTCGTAGCGGACCTGGGCACCCGGGTACGGCGCGTGCACCACCACGCCGCCGCCGGCGTACATGCCGACGTGGTGCATGTCCTTGTAGAAGATCACCAGGTCTCCGGGCCGTGCTTCGCCGAGGCTGATCCGCTGCCCCGCGTAGGCCTGGGCCTGCGAGGTCCGCGGCAGGGTCACTCCGGCCTGCCGCCAGCTCCAGTACATCAGACCCGAGCAGTCGAACGCGCGGGGGCCGGTCGATCCGTAGACGTACGGCGAGCCGATCTTGCTGACGGCGGCGGCCAGCGCGGCGGCGGCCCGGCCGGAGGAGGGCGGCAGATCGCCGAGGTCGAGGCGGTCGGTGCCGCGGGTGGCCCGCTGCTCGGCGGCCCTGGCGTCGTCGGCCACCATCCGGGCCCGCTCGACCGCGCCGAGGCTGCTCAGCAGCCGCTGGGCCTTGAGCAGCCGCTGGCGGACCTCCGACTTGCTCTCGGCCAGCGAGCGGCGCACCTCCTCCAGCTCGGCCAGCTTGGCGGTGGCCTCGTCGCGGCGCTGGTCCAGCCGGCGCTGGCGGTCCAGCACCTGGCGCAGGGTGTCGTTCTGCCGGGCCGTGGCCTGGTCGAGCGCGCGGGCCCGGGCCAGGTAGGCGGCGGGGTCGGAGTCCAGCATCAGCCGCACCCCCGGGTTCATCACGCCCGAGCGGTACTGGGCACCGGCCAGTGCGCCGAGGTCCTGGCGCAGCCGGTTGAGCTCCTCCTGGCCGCCCGCGATCTGGCTCTGCAGCGCGGCGGCCTCGGTCTGCAGGCGCCGCTGGCACTCCTGGGCCGCGTTGTATCGCTCCGAGGCCTGCTCGGCCTCGTCGTAGAGCTGGTCGACCTGGGCCTTGACGTCCTTCTTGGCGATCGGCTCGGCCGGCGGGCCGGGAAGGGCCTGGGCGCTGCCCGCGACCGTCACTCCCAGCGCCGTGGTGGCCGCGGCCGTGACGGCCAGTGCGCGGGCGAGCCGCCGGACGCCTGGCAGTTGGGGACGGCGGTGCACGGTCATGCTTCGGCGACTCCGTTCCTGCGGCCGGGCCACCGCCGCCGCCCGGGGGTGGGCGGCCGTCCGTGCGGAGGTCCGGGGGCAGACGTTAGCGAGTCATGGCGAGCTAGTCCAAACCCCTCCAGTAGCGAATATTTGACCACTAATCGGACAGCTGCCCCATCGCGCGGTCCCGCCGCAGGCCGGCGGCCACAACGCCACCGGCCCGGCCCTCACGGGGAGGGCCGGGCCGGTGGACGGAGGTGAGGCGAGGTCAGGGCCGCACGATCGCGTTGATCGACGCCATGGTGGCCGACTCGTAGCGGACCACGGCACCGGTGTGCGGCGCGTGGATGACCTGCCCGTTGCCGACGTACAGCGCGACGTGGCTGGCGTCGCTCTTGTAGATGATCAGGTCGCCCGGCTGGGCGTTGGCGATGTTGGTACCGACGTTGGTGCCGGCGCCCCGCTGGTCCTGCGAGGTCCGCGGCAGCGACACGCCGGCCTGCGCGTAGGCCCACTTCATGAGGCCGGAGCAGTCGAAGCTGCTCGGGCCGGCCGCACCGTAGGAGTACGGGCTGCCGAGCTTGGACTGGGCGGCCGCGATCGCGGCGGCGGCGTGCGTACCGGCCGGCACGTTGACGGCCACGTCGGTGCGGGCCGAGTCGCGGGAGGCCCGCTCGGTGCTCGGGGCGGCGGCGGTGGCCTTGGCCTTGGCCTCCGCGGCGGCCTTGGCCTCGGCGGCGGCGAGCTCGTCGCGCTCCTTCTGGGAGAGCGACTCCAGCAGGGCCGTCGCCTTGGCGATCTTGGCCTGGACCTCCTCCTTGTCGGCCTTGAGCCGCTTGGTGGTGGCGTCCAGCTCGGCGAGCTTCTGCTCGGCCTCGTGCTTCTGCTGGTCGAGCTTGCCCTGCTCGTCCTTGAAGGCCTTGAGCACGTCGGCCTGCGAGCTGCCGACCTGGTTCATCGCGCCGGCCTGGTTGAGGAAGGAGTCCGGGCTGGCCGAGAGCATCAGCTGCACGGTCTGCGGGATCCCGCCGGTGCGGTACTGCTCGGCGGCGATCTCACCCAGGCTGCCCTGAATGGTGCTCACCTGGGCCTGCTGCCGGGCGACCTGGTCCTGGATCTGGGAGACCTGCTTCTGCAGGTTCTGCTCCTTCTCGACCGCGGCGTTGAACTCCTCGGTCTTGACCTCGGCCTGCTCGTTGAGAGCGTCGACCTGAGCCTTGACCTGGTCCTTGGTCGGGGCCGGGTCGGCGTGCGCGCCGGACTGCGACGAGAGCGCCACGGCGGTGGCGGCAGCGGCGGTCAGAATCGAGACACGGGCCCGGCCGGCGGGCTTGGGACGACGATGGGACGCCACGAAGGCGGACTCCTTCTTCCTCACACCGCCTACCGGGTGAGCTGACGGGTTCGGGCCGGAAGACACGCCCTACAACGCCTCACCGACTGCCCGTCAGGCACGCGGACCACGTCCGCGCACCGCTCCGGCGGTCGACCTGGCGCCGATTCACCCCGAGGAACGTGGTTCCCCGGCTCCGATACGCAGCACCCCGACAGGGGCTTCCCCGTGGGCAGTCAGGCTGCCCAGCTGCTTCTCGGACTCGGCGGCGACCACCGTTGCCACCCGGCTGGGTGGACGACTGGGCGGCGGTCCGTGACCTGACCCTAGTAACCCATCCGTGATCCGTTCAAATCCTTGTCAGAAAAAAGGCGGAATCCTTGCCATGTTCGATTGGGATTACGACCGACAGTGACAGAACCCCTACCCAGGGCTGATAAATATTCAGCATATGGTCGCAAAATGAAACGCCCGGACGTGTCGGAGATCACAGCGGGATCTCGACCCGGTCCGGGCGTGTCATGGAGCGTCAGTTAGCCCTTGAACAGGGCAAATGTCCGAAATGGGACGGGGTGGACGGGGCGTCGGCCCGCGCCGGATACCTGCCTCAGACCCGGCGGATGGTCTTGATCGGCATGGCGTCGGCCTTCATCACCTTGACCACGTCACCGGTGCGCGGGGCGTGCACCACCAGGCCGTTGCCGATGTACATCGCCACGTGGTGCGCGTCGTTGTGGTAGATCACCAGGTCGCCGGGCTGGGCATTGGCGACGTTGGTACCGACGTTGGTGCCGACGGTCGCCTGGCTCTGCGAGGTACGCGGCAGCGAGACGCCGGCCTTCGCGTAGGCCCAGACCATCAGACCCGAGCAGTCGAAGGTGCTGGCGCCGGTGGCCCCCCAGACGTAGGCCGAACCGCGCTTGCTCATCGCGGCATCGACCGCGACGGCGGCATAGCCGCCGGGTGCGGGAAGGTTGGAGAGGTCGAAGCGGTCGTCGCTGCGCGAGGCCCGGTCGCCCATCACGGCGGCCCGGTCGGCCGCGCTGAGCTGGCTGAGCAGCTTCTGCGCGTCCTTGAGCTTGGACTGGACCTCGGTCTTGGCGTCGTTCAGCGCCTGGGTGCTGCGGTCCAGCTCGGCGAGGACGGCCGCGGCCTCCTGCTTCTGCTGGTCCAGCCGGCGCTGCTGGTCCTTCAGCGACTTCAGGGTGTCCGCCTGGGTGCTGGCGGCCTGCTCGAAGCTGGACGCCTGCGCCAGGTAGCCGTCCGGGTTGGTGGAGAGCATCAGCTGCATCGACGGGTCCATGCCGCCGGAGCGGTACTCCTGGCCGGCCACCGCGGCCAGCCCGGAGGCCAGCTCGGTCATCTGGCCCTGGCCGCGCGCGACCTGGTCCTGCAGCTGGTCGGCCTGCTTGCGCAGCTGGTCCGACCGCTCCTTGGCGCCGTTGTAGCGCTCGGCGGCCTGCTCCTGCTCCTCCAGCAGCTTGTCGACCTGCGCCTTGACCTCGTCCTTGTTCGGCTTGGCGGGCGCCGCGTGGGCGCTGACCTGGGCGGACAGGGCGACCGCGGTCGCTGCTGCAGCGGTCAGCACGGTCACCCGTGCGCGGCTCGGCTGCTTCGGACGGCGGTGGGAGGCCAAGGGGGTTGCTCCTTCTTCCTGCTGGACTCACTCGAATGAGCGAAAGTCCGGAATATAGGTTTGACGCCAGACCCTAGTGAAGATCATGCTCCGGCGCCACTCCCCTACCGGAACGAACTTCCTACCCGCCACGGGATTTCACGCGATGGACACAACCAGGCCACCGGCGGTTGACGGGAGATCAGCCGAATCACGCCCGGGCCAGGCGGTTGAGCAGCAGAACCGAGGCCACCGGACGGGCACCGGCCTGGCGGACACCGTCCGCGACCTCCTTGTCGGTGGACACCACCACCACCGGACGTCCCTGCGGCTCCGCACGCACCAGACGCCGGATCAGCTCGTCCGCCGTCTCGCCGGTCCGGCTGAACCGCACCCGCACCCCGCGCGGCGGCGCCATCATCACCGGAACGTCCAGATCCTGCCCGTCGAAGACACAGGTCACCTCGGCCTGCGTCCGCTGCGCCAGCATCGCCAGCCCGCCGAGCAGCCGCAGCCGCTGCTGCTCCAGCGGCAGCGCCGGGTAGCCGGACTTGGTCACGTTGTACCCGTCCACCACCAGATGGACCTGCGGGATCGCCAGCAGCTGGTCCAGCAGCGCCGGGTCGTCCTCCGCCAGGCCGCGCCTGGCCACGTCGTTCGGCGAGGCCGACACCGGGGCCACCGCGTCCACCAGGTCCGCCGGACGCAGCTGGGCGACCGGCAGCGCCAGCTCCCGCTGCAGCCCCTGCGCCGAGTGCAGCACGGTGTCCAGCAGCAGCCGCAGCCGCATGTCCTCCACGGTGCGGCCCTCGCGCGCCGAACGGCGGCCGGCCTCGACCGCCGTCTCCAGCTCGGTGATCCGGTGCTTCAACCGCCGGGCCTCGCTCTCCGCGGCGCTGCGCTCGGTCGCACCCGCCGTCCGCAGCGCCTCCAGCTCGCCCTGCAGCTTGCGGCTCTCGGCCTGGGCCCGCCGGGTGTCGCTCTCCAGGCTGCGGACCCGCTTGCGCAGCGACTCGGCCTCCTTGCGGACGCCCTCCGCCTCGGCCCGCTGCCGGTCCAGGTCGGCCCGCGCGGTGGCCCGCACCTCGGCCAGCTCCTCCTGGAGCTTCTCCACCAGCCGGGCCGCCTCGGCGGCGGCGCCCTCGGCGCCGGCCCGCTCGACCTCCTCGCCGGCCTCGACGACCACGCGCGTCCAGCCAACCGTGCGCAGCAGGTAGGCGCCGGCGGCGACGTCCATCGGGTCGGCAGCGCCGGGGACGGTGCCCGACTCCAGGGCGGTCACCAGGTCCGGCTGGCCGAGCCGCAGGCGGTCGGCTATCCGCAGCCGGAAGACCGGGTCGGCCTCCAGCGCGGCGGCCAGCGCCGTACCCGCGTACTTCGCCCGCCGGGCGGGGGTGAACTTGGCGTACTGGCGCAGCGAGGCGGGCAGGTCGGCGGACGGGATGCCGCCCAGCGCGTCGGCCGCCAGTCCGACCACCCGGCGGCGGACGCCCTCGGGCAGCGGACGGTCCAGGTGCTCGGGCGCGGCCTTGGGGCCGTCGTCGGCCACCGCCTCGCCGCCGGGCACCGCCTCGCCCTCGGGCGCCGCCTCGTCGGCCTCGGTCGCGGGGACGGTCTCGTCCGTGCCGGGGAGCACCGGCTCCGCAGCGGGCTGCTGCCCCTGCGGCTCGGCGGGCCCCCTCGCTGCGTCCACCACGTCCTCGGCTCCGATCCTGGTCCGGCGGGGTCCGTACGGCCGTCTGCCGCCGCCCCGGAACTCACCGCTCTCTGCAATTGTCCCGTCTACCGTGCCCCACCGACAGCACGCCACACATCGGTGCCGGGCGGGCCGGGCCGGGACCCCGCGGGGATCCGGCCCGGCGGTCGGCTGCCGGGGCCCGGCCGGGTCAGGCCCCGGGCTCTTCCCCGGCGCTCTCCGGGGTGCTCTCCTCGGCGCCCGGACGGGCCACCAGCTCGACCTGGTCGACGGCGTTGCACCAGCGGCAGCGCACCGACTCCAGGGTCTCGCTGAGCACCTCGGTCTCCTCCACCTTTGACTCGCCGGCCAGGTCGAAGTGCAGGTACTCGACCACACGGGCCGACCGGGTCACGTCGAAGCGGGTGAGGTTGCCGCACAGCGTGCAGCGCCAGCGGGTCTCGGCGGTGGGGGCGGCGATGGTCATCGAGGTCCTCTCGGATGGTCCCTGTTCCGGGCCCTCAAGCCTATTGCCTGCGCCTCGGCGCGCGATCACCGGCCACCCGCGAACATCCGTTCACCCGTACGCGGTAACCACGGTGTCGCCCGCCCGGCCCGGAGGAATGCTCCGGGAATGGCGCTCCCCGTTCTCGCCCGGGTCGGCCGTCCGCGCGCCGCCCTGCCCGGGCGGCCGCCGGTGGTCACCTTCACCCTGATCGCGCTGAGCGCCCTGGTCCTGCTGTGCGGCCCCAGCTTCGGCCTGAACCCGGTCTACGGCACCGGCGACGCCCGGGTCTGCGCCGAGCAGCGGTACGAGCAGCGCTGGGGCGCGGTGCCGGTCGAGCTGCTGGAGCGGCACCCGCTGACCGCCGGTCAGCTGCGCGCGCTGTCCCCCGCGACGGACGGCTGCGAGCTGCTGCCGACCCCCGGCAAGAGCCCTGTCCTGTCGGTGCTGACCTCGCTGTTCGTCCACGCGGGCTGGCTGCACCTGCTCGGCAACATGCTGTTCCTGTTCGTCTTCGGCCCCGGGGTGGAGGAGCGTCTGGGACGGGTCAGGTTCCTGCTCTGCTACCTGGCGATCGGTTACCTGGCCACCTACGGCTACGCGCTGGCGGAGGCGCACTCGGACGAGGCGGTCCGGGCCCTGGTGGGCGCCTCGGGGGCGATCGCCGGGGTGCTCGGTGCGTATCTGCGGCTCTTCCCGAGGGCCCGGGTCACCACCCTGGTGCCGGTGCTCCTCTTCCTCCCGCTGCGCTTCCCGGCCTGGCTGGTGCTGGGCCTGTGGTTCGCCCTGCAGTGGTGGTCGGTCCGGGCCGGCGGCTCCGGGGTGGCGTACCTGGTGCACGTGATCGGCTTCGCGACCGGTTGGCTGATCGCCTGGGCCGGGAGTGCGCGAGGCAGCAGACGGCCCACCTGACGGCGGATACGCTGGGCCCGTCCCCTCACACAGGAGCCCAGCCGTGATCACCGCGATCGTCCTCATCAAGACCAGCGTCGACCGGATCCCCGAGATCGCCGAGGCGATCGCCGCGATCGAGGGCGTCAGCGAGGTCTACTCGGTCACCGGAAGCTACGACCTGGTGGCGATGGTCCGTGTGCGGCAGCACGAGGACCTGGCCGAGGTGATCCCCGGCCAGGTCAACAAGGTGCCCGGGGTCGAGCACACCGAGACCCAGATCGCGTTCCGCACCTACTCCCAGCACGACCTCGAGGCCGCCTTCGCCCTCGGCCTGGAGTAGCCAGGGGCGGAGCGTCCGCGGGCCGGCGGGCGGCTAGCCGCGCGCCGGCGACAGCACGTCCGCCACGCAGCGGCCGCCCTCGTTGCGGTAGCTCCAGCGGGCCCCGTCGGTGACCAGCTCGCGGACGGCGCCCAGGAAGCGGTCCAGGTGCTCGTCGGGGGTGCCGGCGCCGAAGCTGACCCGGATCGCGTTCAGGCTGCGCTCGCCGGGCAGCGAGGCCTCCGGCGCACCGCACTCGGACGGCGCCGCCTCCTCCCCGCCGAGCAGGGTCCGCACCAGCGGGTGGGCGCAGAACAGGCCGTCGCGCACGCCGATGCCGTACTCGGCGGAGAGCGCGGCCGAGAAGTGCGAGCTGTTCCAGCCCCGCACCACGAACGAGAGCACGCCGACCCGGGCCGCGTCGGTGCCGAACAGGCTGAGCACCCTGACCTCGGGGATCTCGGCCAGTCCGGCCTTCAGCCGCTCGATCAGCTCCTGCTCGCGGGCCTGGAGCGCGTCGAAGCCGGCCTCGGTGAGCGCCCGGCAGGCGGAGGCGATGGCGTAGGCGCCGATCACGTTCGGCGAGCCGGCCTCGTGCCGGGACGGCCCGCGGTGCCACTCGACGGCCACCGAGCCGTCCGCCTCGCGGGCCACGGTACGGCTGGCGCCGCCGCCGGCCAGGTACGGCTCGGCCGCGTCCAGCCAGTCGCTGCGGCCGGCCAGCACGCCGGCGCCGAACGGGGCGTAGAGCTTGTGGCCGGAGAAGGCGATCCAGTCGACGTCCAGCTCGCGGACCGACACCCGGTGGTGCGGGGCCAGCTGCGCGGCGTCCAGGACGATCCGGGCACCGTGCCGGTGGGCGGTCTCGGTGAGCTCGGCGACCGGCCACAGCTCGCCGGTGACGTTGGAGGCACCGGTGACGCACAGCAGCCGCGGCCCGTCGGGGTGCTCGGTCAGTGCGGCGTCCAGCGCGGCGACCGCCTCGGCGTGCGAGCGGGGTGCGCGCAGGTAGTGGACGGTGACGCCCTCGCGGCGCCAGGGCAGCAGCGAGGCGTGGTGCTCGGTCTCGAAGGCGAACACCCGGGTGCCGGCGGGCACGGCGGCGGCCAGCAGGTTGAGCGAGTCGGTGGTGGCCCGGGTGAAGACCACCTGGTCGTCCTCGCGCAGGTCGAGGAAGTCGGCGACGGTACGGCGGCTCTGCTCGAACAGGTCGGTGGAGAGCTGGGAGAGGTAGCCGGCCCCGCGGTGCACGCTGCCGTAGTAGGGGGCGTAGGCGGCGACGTCGTCCCAGACCCGCTGCAGGGCGGGGGCGCTGGCGGCGTAGTCGAGCGCGGCGTAGGTGACCTTCTCGCCGCCGACCAGCGGGACCTGGACGTCGTGGCCGAGGACGGCGAGCGGGGCGCGGAGACCGGTGGAAACAGTCACGGGGTGCACTCCTCCTGGGAAAGGACCCCGGGAGTGCGATGCCGGAAGTCCGCGCTTGCCACGCGGACGGATCGCCGAGTGGCCCGGTCCTCACCCAGGGCACCCCGCCACGGACGGAGGGTTGCCGGACAGCAAGCTGGGGCTTGTCGCTGTCACTCATGACCTGGCACGGACTCTAGGCCAGCATCCGGAGAGTGGTCAAACACCGTTCCGGCATTCGGACGCGGCGGGGCCCGCCGAGCAGGCTGCCCGGCGGGCCCCGTCGGATCCGGTCAGTCGCGGGCCGTGGCCTCGACCCAGTGCTTGAGGGTCGCCGCGGCCGCGCCGGAGTCGATCGCCGCGGCGGTCCGCTCGATGCCGGCCGCGAGCTGCTCGGCGAGCGGGGCGTCGGTGAGGTCGAGGGCGACCAGCGCGGCGGCGCTGTTGAGCAGGACGGCGTCCCGGACCGGGCCGCGCTCCCCGGCCAGCAGCCGGCGCACCACGCCCGCGTTGTACTCGGGATCGGCGCCGCGCAGCGCCTCCAGGCCGACCAGGTCGATGCCGACCTCCCTCGGGTCGAAGGAGCTCTCGGTGACGCGGCCCCCGTCGACCAGCCAGATCCGCGAGGTGGTCGAGATGGTCAGCTCGTCCAGGCCGTCGTCACCGCGGAAGACCAGGGCGGTGGAGCCCCGCCGGGCGAGCACGCCGGCGATCAGGCCGGCCAGCCGGGTGTCGAAGCAGCCGATGGCGTGCGCGGTGACCTTGGCCGGGTTGGTCAGCGGGCCGAGGATGTTGAACGCGGTCGGCACCCCGAGGTCGCGGCGGGCCTGCGCGGCGTGCCGCATGGCGGGGTGGAACTTGGCGGCGAAGCAGAACGTCAGCCCGGTCTCCTCGGCCACCTCGGCGACCCGGCGCGCGCTCAGGTCGAGCCGGATGCCGAGCCGCTCCAGCACGTCGGAGGAGCCGCTGGCCGAGGAGGCGGCCCGGTTGCCGTGCTTGACCACCTTGGCGCCGGCGGCCGCCGCGACGATCGCCGACATGGTGGAGATGTTGACCGTCTTGGCCCGGTCGCCGCCGGTGCCGACGATGTCCACCGCCGGGCCGGGGATGTGCAATGGCTCGGCGTGCGCGTACATCGCGTCGACCAGGCCGGAGACCTCCGCCACCGTCTCGCCCTTGGCCCGCAGCGCGACCATGAAGCCGGCCACCTGCACCGGGGTGGCCTCGCCGGTCATGATCCGGTCCATCGCCCAGGCGGTGTCGGCCTGGGCGAGGTCCTCCCCCTTCAGCAGTGCAGTCAGGACGTCCGGCCAGGTGCGGACCACCTGCGCGGGGTCGTCGCCGCCGTTCGCAGGGTGCACGTTCACCATGGCTGACTCCAGCTCTCATCGGTACATCACCATCAGGTCGGAGTCAGCCTAGCGAGCGGCGCGGGGCGCGCGCCGGAATCTCGGGACGGCTTCTCTCCTGCTGAGACGACCGGTCGAACCGGGGCCGTGGGGATCGGCGCGCCTACCGGTGCGCCGGGGTCCGCCGGGCGATCCGGGCCCGCAGCAGCGTCGCGGCGGACTCGGCCAGCGCGACCGGGTCGACCGGGTGGGACACGGCGGCGTCGGCCCGGCTCCAGGCGGCCAGCCAGGAGTCCTGCGGGCGCCCGATCAGCACCAGCACGGGCGGGCAGCCGTAGATCTCGTCCTTGAGCTGCCGGCCGAGGCCGAGCCCGCCGGCCGGTGCGGCCTCGCCGTCCAGCACGCAGAGGTCGACACCGCCCTTCTCCAGCGCCCGCAGGACGGCGGGGGTGGTCGCGCACTCCAGGTACTCGATCTCCGGGAGGTCGGCGGCGGGCCGGCGGCCCAGCGCCAGGGTGACCTGCTCGCGGGTGTTGCGGTCGTCGCTGTAGACGAGAACGGTGAGCGTCTCGTCGGTCGTGTGCGCCATGGGCCCTGCTCCCGGGTGCTCGTCCCCATTAATAGGTGTCGTGCGTGTCGGCTCCGCGCGACCCGGTGTGACCCGGACCACGTTCACCTCGGATGCTACTCCCGCCCACCCCTCGTGGTGAGCCCCTGACGCGATCTCGCTCAAGCCGCCGCGCCCGTCACTCACCCTCCCGGGCGTAACGGCGTCACCCTCTCCGCCGCGGACCACCCGGACGGCTCTGCCGGTACACCTCCAACGAACGCCGGGCACCGGGGGACACGCCGGGCAGACGAGTGGTGGACCCCGGTTCGGGGCCGTCGAACAACCGTCAGAAATCGGACAACGCCCAGCGAGCGGCACCCGGGGGCCGCCGGGCCGAGTCCATCGGGGCATACCGCACGCACCGGACACTCCGAGGGAGACCCCCCGACGTGAAGACGGAATAAGGGACCGACATAATGTCCGTCGTGGCGACAGCAACAGCAACAGAAACCGGACACGCGCACGGAGCGGTCAACAGGCCGAACCTGGTCAGCGTCGGAACCATTGTCTGGCTGAGCTCGGAGCTGATGTTCTTCGCGGCCCTGTTCGCGATGTACTTCACGCTCCGCTCGGTCAAGGGCCCAGAGTTCTGGACCGAGAAGGCGAGCGCGCTCAACGTGCCGTTCTCCTCGGTGAACACCACGATCCTGGTGCTCTCTTCCCTCACCTGCCAGCTCGGCGTCTTCGCCGCCGAGCGCGGTGATGTGAAGAAGCTCCGGTCGTGGTTCGTCATCACCTTCGTGATGGGCGCGATCTTCATCGGTGGTCAGATCTTCGAGTACACCGAGCTGGTGAAGAAGGACGGCCTCTCGCTGTCCTCCGACGCGTACGGCACGGTGTTCTACCTGACCACCGGCTTCCACGGTCTGCACGTGACGGGTGGTCTGATCGCCTTCCTGCTGGTCCTGGGACGGACGTACGCAGCCAAGCGGTTCACGCACGAGCAGGCCACCGCCGCGATCGTGGTGTCGTACTACTGGCACTTCGTCGACGTCGTGTGGATCGGCCTGTTCGCGACCATCTACCTGATCAAGTAACCAGCTGATCAGGTCGCTGGCCGCCGGCCGGAGACTGCGCCTGCCCTTCGGCTCGCGCCGCACCGACCCGACCGCGCGTCCCCGTGCCCGGCCTGAGCAGCCGAGGCACCCGGACGCAGCCACCAGCCGACCAGATCCTGACACCGGGGTTATTCCGTGAAAAAGCTCTCCGCACGACGGCGCCACCCACTGGCGGCGCTGGTCGTCCTACTTCTCGCCCTGGCGACCACCGGGGGGCTGTACGCCGCTTTCGCGCCGGCCGAGAAGGCCCAGGCCGACACCTCCGCGCAGTCCCTGGCCATCGACGAGGGCAAGAAGCTCTTCGCCCTGGGCTGCTCCTCCTGCCACGGCCTCAACGGCGAGGGCGGCTCCGACGGTCCGAGCCTGGTCGGCGTCGGTTCCGCCGCGGTCGACTTCCAGGTCGGAACGGGCCGCATGCCCGCGCAGCAGCCCGGTGCCCAGGTCCCGGCCAAGAAGAACATCTACTCCCAGGCCCAGATCGACCAGCTGGCCGCCTTCGTCGCCTCCCTGGGCCCCGGCCCGGTGACGCCGGCCAAGGAGCAGTACACCGCGACCGACGCGGACGCCGTGGCCAAGGGCGGAGAGCTCTTCCGCACCAACTGCGCCCAGTGCCACAACTTCGCCGGTCAGGGCGGTGCCCTCACCAAGGGCAAGTACGCGCCCTCGCTGGAGGGCGTCGACGCGAAGCACATCTACGAGGCCATGCAGACCGGCCCGCAGAACATGCCTTCGTTCCCCGACACCACCATGCCGGAGGAGCAGAAGAAGCAGATCGTGGCGTTCGTGCGCCACACCACCAACGATGAGCCCAACCCGGGTGGCCTGACCCTGGGCAGCCTCGGTCCGGTGACCGAGGGCCTGTTCGGCTGGATCTTCGGTCTCGGTCTGCTCATCGCGGTTGCGATCTGGGTCGCCGCCCACACCACCAAGGCCAAGAAGTCATGAGCCACGACATCTCTGAAGAGAACCTGCCGGAGTCGCACGGCGACTCCCACGGCCACGCGGTCGCCGTCCACGACGACCCCTTCGCCGACCCGGGCCTGCCGGTCCACGAGCCGCGACGCACCGACATCGACGAGCGGGCCGCCAAGCGGGCCGAGCGCCAGGTGTCGCTGATGTTCGTGATCTCGATGCTCGCGACGATCGGCTTCATCGCCTCGTACGTGATCTTCGACATCGACAAGATCGTCTACATCTTCCCGCTCGGTCACGTCAGCGCGCTCAACTTCGCGCTCGGCCTGACCCTCGGTGTGGCGCTCTTCTGCATCGGCGCCGGCGCGGTCCACTGGGCCCGCACGCTGATGTCGGACCACGAGATCCCGGCCGAGCGTCACCCGATCGAGGCCGACGACGAGGTCCGCGCGGACGTCATCGAGCAGTTCAGGACCGGCGCCGCCGAGTCCGGCTTCGGCCGCCGCAAGATGATCCGCAACACCATGATCGGCTCGATGGCCCTGGTGCCGCTGTCCGGTGTCGTGCTGCTGCGCGACCTGGGCCCGATGCCCGAGCAGAAGCTGAACCACACCGGCTGGCAGGTGGCGACCCCCCAGAAGCCGCTCCAGCTGATCAACGTGAACACCAACGAGCCGATGAAGCCCGAGGACGTCATCGTCGGCTCGCTGACCTTCGCCAAGCCCGAGGGCCTGGAGGAGGAGGCGGAGGACTTCCAGGTCCAGATCGCCAAGGACGCGCTGATGCTGGTCCGGATCGCTCCGGACGACATCAAGGACAACGAGTCGCGCGACAAGGGCTTCGAGGGCATCCTCGCCTACTCGAAGATCTGCACCCACGTCGGCTGCCCGATCAGCCTGTACGAGCAGCAGACCCACCACGCACTCTGCCCCTGCCACCAGTCGACCTTCGACCTGGCGGACGGCGCCCGCGTCATCTTCGGCCCGGCCGGTCACCCGCTCCCGCAGCTGAAGATCACCACTGACGAGCAGGGCTTCCTGGTCGCCACCGGCGACTTCGACGAGCCCGTCGGTCCGAGCTTCTGGGAGCGCAAGCGATGAGCACCACGAGCGGCGCGACCTCCAGCGCCTCGAAGCCGGCCAGCACCCGCGCCAAGCCCGCCAACAAGGCGGAGGCGGCCGCGGACTGGGCGGACGGACGGCTCGGGATCTACACCCTGGCCAAGTCCAACCTGCGCAAGATCTTCCCGGACCACTGGTCCTTCATGCTCGGCGAGATCTGCCTCTACAGCTTCATCATCATCATCCTCACGGGTGTGTACCTGACGCTGTTCTTCAAGCCGAGCATGGCCGAGGTCGTCTACCACGGCCCGTACACCCCGCTCGACGGCATCCGGATGTCCGAGGCCTACGCCTCGACCATGGACATCAGCTTCGAGATCCGCGGCGGCCTGCTGATCCGCCAGATCCACCACTGGGCCGCGCTGGTCTTCGTGGCGGCGATGCTCGTGCACATGATGCGCGTCTTCTTCACCGGCGCGTTCCGCAAGCCCCGTGAGATCAACTGGGTCTTCGGCTTCCTGCTGCTCGTGCTCGGCATGTTCGACGGCTTCTTCGGCTACTCGCTCCCCGACGACCTGCTGTCGGGTACCGGTATCCGGTTCATGGAGGGCGCGATCCTGGCGGTGCCGATCGTCGGCACGTACATCCAGATGTTCCTGTTCGGCGGCCAGTTCCCCGGCACCGACATCGTGCCGCGGTTCTTCACCATCCACGTGCTGCTCATCCCGGGCATCATGCTGGGCCTGCTGGTGGCGCACCTGATCCTGGTCTTCTACCACAAGCACACCCAGTGGGCGGGCCCGGGCAAGACCGAGAAGAACGTCGTCGGCATGCCGCTGATGCCGGTCTACATGGCCAAGGCCGGTGGCTTCTTCTTCCTGGTGTTCGGCATCATCTCGGCCATCTCGGCGATCGCCACGATCAACCCGATCTGGGCGTACGGCCCGTACCGTCCGGACCAGGTGTCGACCGACGCCCAGCCCGACTGGTACATGGGCTTCTCCGAGGGCCTGATCCGCATCATGCCGGGCTGGGAGATCTCGGTCTGGGGCGGCCACACCCTCAACCTGGGTGTCATGGTCCCGCTGGCGATCTTCCCGCTGGTCCTGGTCGCGATCGCGGTGTACCCGTTCATCGAGGGCTGGATCACCGGTGACAAGCGCGAGCACCACATCCTGGACCGCCCGCGCAACGCCCCGGTCCGCACCGCGCTCGGCGCCGCCTGGATCAGCCTCTACCTGGTCCTGCTGGTCGGTGGTGGCAACGACCTGTTCGCGACCCACTTCCACCTGTCGCTGAACTCGATCACGTACTTCGTGCGGGTCGGCTTCTTCGTGGTGCCGGTCATCGTCTTCTTCGTCACCAAGCGCTGGTGCCTCGGCCTCCAGCGCCGCGACAAGGAGAAGGTGCTGCACGGCCGCGAGAGCGGCGTCATCAAGCGCCTGCCGCACGGTGAGTTCGTCGAGGTCCACACGCCGCTGGCGGCCAAGGACCTGCACACCCTCACCGCGCACGAGCAGCACCAGCCGGTCGAGCTCGCCGCGGCGACCGACGAGAACGGTGTCGCCCGCAAGGCCGGCGTCCTGGCCAAGACCCGCGCCAAGCTCTCCGAGGGCTACTTCGGCGAGGGCGGCCAGATCGTCAAGCCCACGGCGGAGGAGTTCCGCGAGATCGAGAGCGGCCACGGCCACCACTGATCCCGTGCTGACCGATCAGCACTGATCGCCACCGTACGAAGGCCCCTGCGCAGTCCGCGCAGGGGCCTTCGTCGTACCCGTCCAGGAGGCACAATGGTGCCCCACGAACCGTCAGGAGCGCCCGTGCAGCTGTCCGTCGACCACGACTCCCCCGTCCCGCCGTACGAGCAGGTCCGGGCCCGGATCTCGGAGCTCGCCCACAGCGGAGAGCTGCCGGTCGGGCTGAAGCTGCCCACCGTCCGGGCGCTGGCCGAGGAGCTAGGCCTGGCGGCCAACACGGTCGCCCGCGCCTACCGGGAGCTGGAGTCGGACGGGGTGGTGGAGACGCACGGCCGGCGCGGCACCCTGATCGCCGCGGTGGGTGACACCGCGCACCGGATGGTGGCCGCCAAGGCCGCGGAGTACGCCCGGCACGCGCTGCGCCTCGGGGTCACCCAGGAGGAGGCACTGGAGGCGGCCAGGGGCGCGCTCGCCGTGGCCTACGGCGAGCGCGCCCCGCAGGGGGCCTGACTCCGCTCCGCCGTCACACCTGGGGCAGCAGCCCGCCCCAGGCCTGGCCCGGGCCGCCGTCGGCGGTGCCGGAGGTGGACACCGGCTTGCCCAGGGCGCTGTGCTTGACCCAGTCCTCCCAGGACACGTTCCAGTCGCCGAAGCCGTTGCCGAACGGCTCCATCGGGTCGCCCAGGCTGTTGACCACCTGGACGATGTCACCCACTCGGGTGTTCTCGAAGAACCAGTGGGCGTTCTCGGTACTCATACCGGTACAGCCGTGGCTGACGTTGGCGACGCCCTGCGAGCCGACCGACCACGGCGCCGCGTGCACGTACTCGCCGCTCCAGGTCACCCGGGTGGCCCACATGACCTGCAGGTCGTAGGACTCCGAACTGCCGGCGGCTATGCCTATGCTCTCGCCGCTCATCCGCACCTGGGGCTCCTGGCCGAGCACCACCTTGACGCCGTTGCGGGTGTCGAAACCCGGCTTACCGGTGGTCACCGGCAGCGTCCTGACCAGCTCGCCGTTGCGTTTGAAGGTCAGCTGGTGGGTGCCGGCGTCCACCACGGCCTCGACCCGGTCGCCGGTGCGCAGGCTGAGGCTGCTGCGGTCGCCGCCGTAGAGGCCGTCGGAGATCCGTGCGCCGGCCGCGTCGAAGACCAGCTGCACCTTGGCGTTGGCCGGCCAGTAGGTCTGCGGCCGGAAGTGCAGGTTCTGGTCGTCCACCCAGTACCAGGCCCCGGTCGCGGCCGGCTCGGACCGGACGGACAGGCTCCGCTCGACCTCCTGGCGGCCCGCCGGGTCCTTGACCGGGGCGGAGAGCTTCACCGTGAGCGGCTGGCCGACACCGTAGATGCCGCTGCCGGAGGAGTCCGGGCCGAGCTCTGCGGTCAGCAGGTTCTGGGCCGTCAGGGTGGTGAAGGCGGTGGTCGTCACGCCCCGGCCGCCCTTGCCGTTGTCGGCGGCGATCTGCACCGTGTAGTGCGTCCCGGCCCTCAGCCGGCCGGTGGTCTGCCAGCTGGCCTGGTCGTCGGCGAGCCGGCCGGCCACCTGCTTGCCGTCCGGGCCGGTCACCGTGACGTCGGTCAGCCGGCTGCCCTGCGCCGCGGTGACCGTGTACGGCTTCGAGGGATCGACATCGGTGTCGGCGGCGGCGTGCACCAGAGGCCCCGCGTCCACCGTCGAGAAGGTGCTGGCCTCCCTGGTCCCACCCGCCGATGAGCAGGCCGCCACGGGTACCAGCAGCAGTATCGCGGCGGCGGCGGTCCGTCCGTTCGTGTGTCTCCGACTGCGGCCCATCGTTGCCTCCGAGCTCTTCGAGACGATTACTCGGAGCGTAGGAAGCACCCGGACGGACGGCACCCCGGCGCCCGGCCCGTTGCCCCACCCGGGTGACGGGCCGCCCGGCGCACGACAACGGGCCGGACACCCCCGAAGGGATGCCCGGCCCGTGCCAGGAGCGGGAGGGAACCTACTGGTTCTGGTTCTCGCCCCGGTAGAACTCGAAGACCCAGCCGTACAGGCCGACCAGGATGATCGGGATCGACCAGTACAGGAGCCACCAGCCGAAGATGACGCCCAGGAAGGCCAGCGCGCCACCGATCGCCAGCGACAGCGGCTGCCAGCTGTGCGGGGCGAAGAAGCCCACGTCACCGGCGTCGTCGGCGACCTCGGCGTCCGGGTTGTCACCCGGGCCCGAATCCACCCGCTTGGCCGTGAAGGCCAGGTAGTAGCCGATGAAGGCGCACAGCGAGAAGGCCAGGAACAGCGCGGTGGTACCGGCCGGCTCCTTCGCCCAGAGGCCGTACGTGATGGCGATCGCCAGGATGAAGACGGCGAAGCCGATGAAGATCTTGCCCTGCTCCTTCATCAGGCGTCACCCTCCTTCTTGCCCTTGCCCAGCGGGGGGCGGTCGTACTGCGCGGGGGTCACACCGGCGAAGTGCTTGGCCGGCTCGCCGTGGTTCTCCAGGTAGTCCAGCGCGGCGATCTCCGGGTAGTGGAGGTCGAAGGCCGGCGATTCGGAGCGGATCCGCGGCAGGGTCAGGAAGTTGTGCCGCGGCGGCGGGCAGGAGGTCGCCCACTCCAGCGAGCGGCCGTAGCCCCACGGGTCGTCGACCTCGACCTTCTCGCCGTACTTCGCGGTCTTCCAGACGTTGTAGAGGAACGGCAGGATCGACAGACCGAGCAGGAACGAGCCGATGGTCGAGACGGTGTTCAGCGTGGTGAAGCCGTCCGAGGCCAGGTAGTCGGCGTAGCGGCGGGGCATGCCCTCGGCGCCGAGCCAGTGCTGGACCAGGAAGGTCATGTGGAAGCCGATGAACAGCGTCCAGAAGCAGATCTTGCCGAGGCGCTCGTCCAGCATCTTGCCGGTCATCTTCGGCCACCAGAAGTGGAAGCCGGCGAACATCGCGAAGACGACGGTGCCGAAGACCACGTAGTGGAAGTGGGCGACGACGAAGTACGAGTCCGAGACGTGGAAGTCGATCGGCGGGGAGGCGAGCAGCACACCGGTCAGACCACCGAAGAGGAAGGTGACCAGGAAGCCGATCGTCCAGAGCATCGGGGTCTCGAAGCTCAGCGAGCCCTTCCACATGGTGCCGACCCAGTTGAAGAACTTCACACCGGTCGGGACCGCGATCAGGAAGGTCATGAAGGCGAAGAACGGCAGCAGCACCTGGCCGGTGACGTACATGTGGTGGGCCCACACCGTCACGGACAGACCGGCGATCGCGATGGTGGCCGCGATCAGGCCGGAGTAACCGAACATCGGCTTGCGGCTGAAGACCGGGATGATCTCCGACACGATGCCGAAGAACGGCAGCGCGATGATGTACACCTCGGGGTGACCGAAGAACCAGAAGAGGTGCTGCCAGAGCATCGCACCACCGTTGGCCGGGTCGAAGACGTGTGCTCCGAACTTCCGGTCCGCCTCCAGCGCGAAGAGCGCGGCGGCGAGGACCGGGAAGGCCAGCAGGACCAGCACGGCGGTCAGCAGGACGTTCCAGACGAAGATCGACATCCGGAACATCGTCATGCCGGGCGCGCGCATGCAGATGATGGTGGTGATGAAGTTGACCGCACCGAGGATGGTGCCGAAACCGGAGAACGCCAGACCCATGATCCACATGTCGGCGCCGATGCCCGGGGAGCGGACGGCGTCGGACAGCGGGGAGTAGGCGAACCAGCCGAAGTCGGCGGCACCCTGCGGGGTGATGAAGCCGGCCACCGCGATGATCGAGCCGAACAGGTAGAGCCAGTAGGCGAACATGTTCAGTCGCGGGAAGGCGACGTCGGGGGCACCGATCTGGAGCGGCATGATCCAGTTGGCGAAGCCCGCGAACAGCGGCGTCGCGAACATCAGCAGCATGATCGTGCCGTGCATCGTGAACGCCTGGTTGAACTGCTCGTTCGACAGGATCTGCGTCCCGGGACGGGCGAGCTCGGCGCGCATGACCAGCGCGAGGATGCCGCCGATCAGGAAGAAGGCGAAGGACGTGCCCAGGTACATCGTCCCGATCGTCTTGTGGTCAGTGGTGGTGAGCCACTTGATGATGGTGGAACCCGGCTTGCGGGTGCGCTGGGCACCGCCGGCCGTGACGGCCCCGGCTCCCCCGCCGGCCGCGGCGGGCTCGTTGAGGATGGTCACTCTTCTTCACTTCCCGTGGTCGTGATGCCCGAGGGCACCGCGCCGGCCTGGCCCTTGGCCCGCAGCTCCTTGAGGTGCTGCTCGTACGCGTCGTGCGAGACGACCTTCACGTTGAAGAGCATCCGCGAGTGGTCGACGCCACACAGCTCGGCGCACTTGCCCCGATAGGTGCCCTCGGCGGTCGGGGTCACCTCGAACTTGTTGACCACGCCCGGGATGACGTCCTGCTTCATCAGGAAGTTGATCGGCCAGAAGTCGTGGATCACGTCACGCGAGGTCAGTCGGAACGTCACCGACTCGTTGACGGGCAGCCACAGGGTCGGCGGCTCGGCGGGGGTGCCGACGTCGTACGCGGCGTTGGTGTTCGCCGGGTCCGGGTTCTCGGTGTTCTCGTAGTTGAACGCCCAGCTCCACTGGAAGCCCACCACGTTGACCACGTGCTGGGGCTTGGCGGAGGTCGATGTCAGGGTCGCCTCGTCGCGGGCGACGAAGTAGAAGAGCACCGAGACGATGACAAGGGGGACCGCGGTATACAGCGCCTCGATGGGCACGTTGTACCGGGTCTGAGCCGGAATCTCCACCTTGGTGCGGCTGCGCCGGTGGAAGATCACGCTCCAGAGGATCAGACCCCACATCAGTGCGCCGACAACCAACGCCGCGATCCACGAGCCCTGCCACATGTGGAGGACCAGGGGTCCTTCCTTGGTGACCGGGGTGGGGAGGCCAAGCCTGGGCAGGTCGTTGGCCGAGCAGCCGGTGGCGGACGCGATGACGAGGCCCAGTGCCAGCGCCTGAGGCAGCTTCCGCCGCATCGTGCGCCGCGGCGAGCGGTCGGAGCCGTTGGGACTCACGTAGCGCCTTCCCGAAGTCTCGCCCGCGATCGCGCCACCCTGAGCTGGAGCCTTGGCTCCCCCGGCGGCCCGGCCACGGGCACGGTTTGAATGCTTATGCGGGCCAAACGCTACTGCATCCTTATGCGCCACTCACGAGCAGCCCCCGGTAACGCGCCGCCCGGCTACCCGATCAGACCCGGCAGGGAAGGAGCCGCAGGTCACCGTAGGCATCCGAGGGTCGCACACCCGATCGGGCGACGGTGCTGCGACACGCGGGTGACGGACCGTCGGGTGGGGATGAACCCGACAAAGAGGGCGGTTCCCGCCGAGCCGCCGGGCCCCGCCTGAACCGCCGTCAGCGTGCGCCGGGCCGGGCCGGGGCGGCGGGATAGCGTGGGACCGTGTCGTACTTCGATGTCGCCTCCACCGCCCCGCTGCACCCCGTCGCCCGGCAGGCGCTGACCGCCGCGCTCGACGAGGGCTGGGCCGACCCCGCGCGACTGTACCGCTCCGGGCGCCAGGCCCGGATGCTGCTGGACGCCGCCCGCGAGACGGTCGCCGAGGTGCTGGGCGCGCGCGCCGACGAGATCTCGTTCACCGCGAGCGGGACGCAGGCGGTGCAGCTGGGGATGCTCGGGGCGCTGCGCGGCAACCGGCGCCGGGGCGGTCACCTGGTGCACTCCGCGGTCGAGCACTCCGCCGTCCTGCACACCGCCGAACAGCACGAGGCCGCCGGCGGCGAGGTCGGCGTGGTGCCGGTGGACCGGCTCGGCCGGGTCGCCCCCGCGGCGTTCGCCGCCGCGCTCCGGGAGGACACCGCCCTCGCCGTCCTGCAGTCGGCCAACCACGAGGTCGGCACCCTCCAGCCGGTCGCCGAGACGGCCGGACTCTGCGGCGGGGTACCGCTGCTGGTGGACGCCGCGCAGAGCGCGGGCCGGCTGCCCGTGCCGGACGGCTGGTCGCTGCTGACGGCCAGTGCGCACAAGTGGGGCGGCCCCGCGGGCGTCGGGGTGCTGGCCGTCCGCAAGGGCGTCCGGTACGCCTCCCCGCTGCCGGCCGACGAACGTGAGCGCGGCCGGGTGCCCGGCTTCGTGAACGTCCCGGCGATCGTGGCCGCGGCGGCCTCGCTGCGCGCGGTACGGGCCGAGGCCGAGCGGGAGAACGCCCGGCTGCACGCCCTGGTGGAGCGGATCCGGGCCCGGGTCCCGCAGCTCGTCCCGGAGGTCGAGGTGGTCGGTGACCCGGTGCACCGGCTGCCGCACCTGGTCACCTTCTCCTGCCTCTACGTGGACGGCGAGGTGCTGCTGACCGAGCTGGACCGGGCCGGTTTCGCGGTCTCCTCCGGCTCCTCCTGCACCTCCTCCACCCTGACCCCCAGCCATGTGCTGGCGGCGATGGGTGTGCTGACCGAGGGCAACGTGCGCATCTCGCTCCCGTACGGCGTCGCGGAGGCGGACGTCGAGCGGTTCCTCGCGGTGCTGCCCGACCTGGTCGCGGGGGTGCGGGCACCGCTCGGCCTGGACCTCGCCCGGCCCGCGCCGGCCGCCGCGGAGGTGGTGCTGGACGCGCTCGGCAAGCGGTGCCCGCTGCCCGTCATCGAGCTGGCCAAGCGGATCGGCGACGTCGCGGTCGGCGGCACGGTGGTGGTGCTGGCGGACGACGAGGCGGCCCGGCTGGACATTCCGGCCTGGTGCGAGATGCGCGGGCAGGAGTACCTCGGTGAGGCCCCGGCCGCCGAGTACGGCGGCGACCGGGGCCGGGCCTACCTGGTGCGCAGGGTCGGCTGAGCCTCGTCAGCCGAGCTTGGCGCGGACCTCGGCGGCGGCCTCGGCGCCGTACGCGGCCTCGAAGCGGCTGACGAAGGAGCTGCGGCGCAGCTGGTACTCCTGGGTGCCGACGGTCTCGATCACCAGGGTGGCGAGCATGCAGCCGAGCTGGGCCGAGCGCTCCAGGCCGAGGTCCCAGGACAGGCCCGCCAGGAAGCCGGCGCGGAAGCCGTCGCCGACGCCGGTCGGGTCGGCCTTGCGCTCCTCGGCGGGACAGCCGACGGTGATGTCCGGCTCGCCCTTGCGCTGGATCCGGACGCCCTTGGCGCCCAGCGTGGTGACCCGGGTGCCGACCCGGGAGAGGATCTCGTCCGTGCTCCAGCCGGTCTTGGTCTCGATCAGCGCGGCCTCGTACTCGTTGGTGAACAGGTACGCGGCGCCGTCGACGATCTCGCGGATGTCGTCGGCCTCCAGGCGGGCCAGCTGCTGGGACGGGTCGGCGGCGAAGGCGTAGCCGCGGGTGCGGCACTCCTGGGTGTGCCGGACCATGCCCTGCGGGTCGTCCGCGCCGATCAGCACCAGGTCGAGGCCGCCGACGCGGTCCGCGATCGGCTTGAGCTCGATGTTGCGGGCCTCGGCCATGGCACCGGTGTAGAAGGACGCGATCTGGTTGTGGTCCTGGTCCGTGGTGCACATGAAGCGGGCGGTGTGCCGGGTCTCCGAGATGTGCACCGACTGGGTGTCCACGCCGTTGCGCTCCAGCCAGCTGCGGTACTCGTCGAAGTCCGCGCCGGCCGCGCCGACCAGGATCGGCCGCAGGCCGAGGCGGCCCATGCCGAACGCGATGTTCGGGCCGACGCCGCCACGGCGGATGTCCAGGGTGTCGACCAGGAAGGAGAGCGACACGGTGTGCAGCTGCTCGGCGACCAGCTGATCGGCGAACCGACCGGGGAAGGTCGTCAGGTGGTCGGTGGCGATCGAGCCGGCGACGGCGATACGCACGGAGGTCTCCTCGGGCGGAATGGGGCCGGAAGCGATGAACGGGAACTCACCTACGGTACAGGGGCGCGCGGGGACGGGCCGACCGTCCGTCCGACGGGTGCTACCCCGCGGTAGGCCTGGTCCGGCCGCCCGAGCGGGCCTAGGGTCGCAGTCAGGGGCCGGTTTCCCGACCCCCGGACGTCCGCGGCGCCCGCCGCGGCTCGGCGATCGGAGCGATGACCGATGATGCCCAGCCACTCCCCCGTTCGGCCCCCGAGCGTGCTGCGAGGTGACGCGGACCCGGACAGCCTGGCCGCCCTGGTCCGTTCGTCCCGTCGGCTCGAACGCTTCTGGCCTGCGCTGGCCTCCGGTCCCGAGCCCGTCCCGGCCACTCCGGCCGGTGTCGAGGTCCCGGCCGGGGCGCAGCGGCTGGTGGCCGGCATGCCGGACTACGGCGGCTGATCCTCGACCGGGGAACCGGATTCCTCCGGGGCACGTCAAATCCGCGCAGCGCCGCGGAGAGGCGGGCTGCACAGCCCTCGGGAGGAAGTCACAGCATGGACGACAGGACCGCAGCCGTACCGTTCCGGGCCGCCCACCGCCGCCGGGCCGCCGCCGCACTGGCCGGACTGATGCTCGCGGTCGGCGCGCTGGCCGCCTGCGCGGAGGGCGCCCCGACCGCGTCCTCGCCCGGATCGCCCTCGGGCAGCGCCTCGCCGGCTTCCACCGGCCCGACGGCGCCGGCGTCCCCGTCGGCCTCCGCCAGCGCCGCGCCGAGCACCGACCCGCGCCCCTCGACCGCGCCGCCGTCCGCGCCGGCCAGCCCGCCCGGCCCGGGCATAGCCGTCGGCGAGCCGGACCCGACGGCGCCGAGGTTCCCGGCCACCGGCTACCGGGTGGACGGCGGGACCAAACTGGTCGTCACCTTCTACGGCGGGATCTGCGACCGGTACGGGCTGAAGGCCGAGGAGGCCACGCCCGGGGTGATCCGGGTCCGCGTGGTGGTCACCGAGCCGGCGCCCAAGGGCCAGGCCTGTGCGGCCCTCGCCAAGCCGACCGAGGTGAGCGCCCAGCTCGACAAGCCGTTCCACGGCGAGGCGGTGCTGGACCTCGCCACCGGCGAGCAGGTCCAGCCGAACGGCGATCCCGCCGGCGGCCCGCGCTGACGTCGGTCCGCACACGCCGAAGGGCGGCGCCGGGAACTCCCGGCGCCGCCCTTCGGGTGTCAGGGCTTAGCTGAACGAGTCGCCGCAGGCGCAGGAGCCGGTGGCGTTCGGGTTGTCGATGGTGAAGCCCTGCTTCTCGATGCTGTCGACGAAGTCGACGGTGGCGCCGCCCAGGTAGGGAGCGCTCATCCGGTCGGTGACGACCTTCACACCGTCGAAGTCCTTGATGACGTCGCCGTCGAGCGAGCGCTCATCGAAGAACAGCTGGTAGCGGAGGCCCGAGCAGCCGCCCGGCTGCACGGCGACCCGCAGCGCGAGGTCGTCGCGGCCCTCCTGGTCGAGCAGGCCCTTGACCTTGGCCGCCGCGGCATCGGTCAGCTGGATGCCACTCTCGACCTTGGTGGTCTCGTCCTGGACGGTCATGCTTACTCCCGGTCTTTGACGACTGTCTGCCGCCAGTGCCAACCAGCGGCCTCCCGGAATCATTTCCGGTCGGTGGTGCTTCCGGGGGACGTTTTCGTCGCCCGCTCCCCCACACACCCATGCTCGCACACCCGGGAACCTTGTTCACCGTCCGATCTGGGCGAACCGGCCACGTCGGAGGGCTGCCGCGGGGAGGATGGCGGATGTGATCCTTCGTCGGCTCCGGGACACCGCGGCGGACGCCCGCGCCGTACAGACCGTCGCCCGGGCGGCCTTCCGCCACTTCTACGGGACGTCGCGGGACAGCCCGGACGACCACGTGCTCTCGACGCAGCAGCTGGCCCGTACCCGGCACCTGGCCCGGGCGGACGCCGACGGCTGCTGGATCGCGGAGCGGGACGGCGCCACGATGGGGGCCGCGCTGTCACTGCGCCGGGAGGGCGTCTGGATCCTGGCCCTGTTCGTGGTGGCGCCCGAGGCCCAGGGGCAGGGGGTCGGGCGGCTGCTGCTGGAGCGGGCCACGGCGTACGGGCGGGGCTGCCTGCGCGGCATGCTGTGCGCGTCGGCCTCACCGGCGGCGGCCCGGCACTACCGGCGGGCCGGGTTCACCCTGCATCCCGCGATGACCCTCAGGGGCGCCGTGGACCGGGCCGGCCTGCAGGATCCGGGCGACATCCCGGTGCATCCCGGGAACGCCGGCCACCGGCACCTACTCGACTCGGTCGACCGCCGGCTGCGGGGAGCGGCCCACGGGCCCGACCACGCGTACATGATCGACCACTACGACGAGCTGCTGATCGCCGACAGCCTGGCCGGCAGCGGGTACTGCTACCGGCACGGCGGCGAGGTGAAGCTGCTCGGCGCGACCTCGAAGCGGATCGCCACCCGGCTGCTGAGGGAGGCCCTGGCGCGCGTCCCGCAGGGGCGTCCTGCCCTGGTCGAGCACCTCACGGCGGAGCAGGAGTGGGCGGTCGACGTGGGGCTGGAGCTCGGTCTGAGCCTGGAGACCCATGGCTGGGTCGCGCTGCGGGGGATGCGGCCGCCGATGCCGTACGTCCCCAACGGCGGCCTGCTCTGACACCGGGGGCGCCAAAGGCGCGCCGGGGGCGCCGGGGATGCCCCGGCGCCCCCGGCGGGGCCGGCCGCTCGGGCCGGTGTGCCGCTCAGGCCATGGTGGCGAGGATCTCGTGGACCATCTCCATCGTGGTGCCCGGGTGCACGAAGGCGAAGCGGGCGACGGTCTCGCCGTCCCAGCCGGTCGGGGTGACGAAGCCGATCTGGTCGGCGAGCAGCTGCTGGGACCAGCGGTAGTAGTCCTCGTTGGTCCAGCCGGCGCGGCGGAAGCAGACGGCCGAGAGCTGCGGGTCGTGCAGCAGCTCCAGGTGCTCGGTGTCGCGGATCACCTGGGCGGTCTCGCGGGCCAGCGTCAGGCCCTCCTCGATCGCGGCGGTGTACGCCTGGGTGCCGTGCACCGCCAGCGAGAACCACAGCGGCAGGCCGCGGGCGCGCCGGGTGAGGTGGTAGGCGTAGTCGGTGGGGTTCCACTCGTCGCCGTCGGTGTGCAGGACGTCGAGGTAGGAGGCGTCCTGGGTGTGCACGGCGCGGGCCAGCTGGGGGTTGCGGTACAGCAGGGCGGCGCAGTCGAACGGGGCGAACAGCCACTTGTGCGGGTCGACGATGAACGAGTCGGCGTGCTCGATGCCGTTGTAGCGCTCCCGCACTGAGGGGGCGAACAGGCCCGCGCCGCCGTACGCGCCGTCGACGTGGAACCACATACCGCGCTCGCGGGTGACCTCGGACAGACCCTGCAGGTCGTCGACGATGCCCTCGTTGGTGGTGCCGGCGGTGCCGACCACCGCGATGACCGTCTCGGGGTCGGGGTCGGCGGCCAGCGCGGCCCGCAGTGCCTCGCCGGTGAAGCGGCGGTCGACGGTCGGGACCTTGAAGGCCTCCACGCCGATGATGTTGAAGGTGTTCTTGACCGAGGAGTGCACCTGGTCGGCGACGGCGATCCGCAGCCGGGCCTCGGGGCCGACGCCGAGCCTGCGCCGGGCGGTGTCGCGGGCGACCACCAGCGCGGACAGGTTGCCGGCCGAGCCACCGGAGACGAAGGTGCCGCCGGCCGTCTCCGGCAGGCCGGCCCGGTCGGCGATCAGGCGCAGCACCTGGTTCTCGGCGGCGATCGCGCCGGCCGCCTCCAGCCAGGAGATGCCCTGCAGGGAGGCGCAGGAGACCACCATGTCGAAGAGCAGGGCGGCCTTGGTGGGGGCGCAGGGGATGAAGGACAGGTAGCGCGGGCTGTCGGCGGAGATCACCGCTCTGGACAGCTCGTGGTCGTAGAGCTTGAGAACGTCGGTGGCGGCGTTGCCGCGCTCGTTCAGCAGGCCGGCCAGCCGGCTGCGCAGGTGCTCGCCGTCTCCGGGGTGGTCGAGCGGCACGGGGTCGTACTGCAGCCGCTCGCGCATGTAGTCGAAGACCAGGTCGACCAGCTGGTTGTCGGGCTGGTGCATGCGGTCGGGAGCTGCGGACACCGGTGTCCCTCTCAGTCGTTCTCGGGGCTCGACGGGATCGTCCCGGAGCGGGGATTCCGGTGGCGGGTGGGGCTGCTGGGGGCCGACCGGACGCTCTTCAGCCTAGGCAGCAGAAACGTTCCTCCGCGCGTCGGAAGCGGGCCCGCCGGGCAGGATTCGAGCGCGTTACGACCACCGCACGCAGGAATCCTGCGCGCGCCCGGATCCGCCGCGCGGAGGCGTCAGCCGATCAGCCGGGAGAGCACCACCGAGCTGCGGCTGCGCTGGACGCCGGGCTCCTTGCGGATCCGCTCGATCACCGCCTCCAGGTGACGGGTGTCGGAGGCGCGCAGGTGCACCAGCGCGTCCGGGTCCCCGGTGACCGTCCAGGCCGCGACCACCTCGGGGAACTGCCGCAGGCTGGCCAGGATCTCCTCGGGCGCGGTGCGCTCGCGGCAGTAGACCTCGACGAAGGCCTCGGTCTGCCAGCCCAGCAGCGAGGGGTCGAGGACCACGGTGAAGCCGCGGACCACCCCGCGGGCCCGGAGCCGGTCGATCCGCCGGCGTACGGCGGTGGCGGAGAGGTTGGCCAGCAGTCCGATCTCCGCGTACGAGGCGCGGCCGTCCCGGCTCAGGTGCTCCAGGAGCAGCCGGTCGGTCTCGTCCAGTGACGCCCCGCCCTGGTCTGCCGGTCGGTGCGTGCTCATCGGTGCGGGCTCCACGGGTGGTGCGGGTGGGGGTGGTGGGGCGTCGGGGTGAGACGGCGCACCGCCCCCATTCTGACGAAGACCCGGCTCAGTCCACCAGCAGCACGATCTTGCCGCGGGTGCGGCCCTCCGCGTTCAGCGCCTGCGCGGAGGCCGCCTGGGAGAGCGGGAAGGTGGAGGCCACCGGCACCCGGAGCCTTCCCTCGTCGGCCAGCGCGGCCAGTTCGGCCAGGCCGGCCGCGTCCGGGCGGACGAAGACGTAGCGGCCGCCGCGGGCCACCACACCGTAGTCGGCGATCGAGACCAGCCGGGACGGATCGGCCACCAGCTGGGCCGAGACCTCCAGCGGCTCACCGCCGCCGACCAGGTCGAGCGCCGCGTCCACCCCGCCCTGGGCCAGCTCGCGGACCCGGTCCACCAGTCCGTCCCCGTACGCCACCGGTTCGGCGCCCAGGCTCCGCAGGAAGGCGTGGTTGCGCTCGCCGGCGGTGCCGATCACCCGGGCGCCGCGGGCGACGGCGAGCTGCACCGCCAGGCAGCCGACGCCGCCGGCCGCGCCGTGGATCAGGACGCTCTCGCCCGCCTTCAGTCTCATCGCGCCGCCCAGGCACTGGTGGGCGGCCAGTCCGGCCAGCGGCAGCCCGCCGGCCTGCGCCCAGTCCAGTGCGGCGGGCTTGAGCGCCAGGGTGCGGACGGGGGCGGAGACCAGCTCGGCGTAGGTCCCGTGCTCCACGGCGTCCTTGCGGACGTAACCGATCACCTCGTCGCCCGGGCTGAACTCGGTGACCGCGCCGCCGACCGCCATCACCACCCCGGCCAGGTCCCAGCCCATGATCAGCGGGAAGTGCACATCCATCAGCCCGTCCAGGTACCCTTCCCGGACCTTCCAGTCGACCGGGTTGATCCCGGCGGCCTTCACCCGTACGAGCACCGAGTCCGGCCCCACCTTGGGATCGGGGAGGTCGGTGTACTCGACGACCTCGGGGCCGCCGTACTTCCTGATCGCGATTGCCTTCATGGCCCAAGCCAAGCGCGAGCCGGTCCGGATATCGATTCGGCCACGCCGGGAAGACGCCGATTCGGCGAGCGGTTCTCGTCACACTGACAGGACGGCCATCGTCAGAGTGACGCTAACGGGTTATCATAGATAGTGTCAGATAGACGAGAAGGCTGGTTCGTTCGATCGGCCGCACAGGAGGGCACCCGCCCGTGACCACCACCACCGAGACCTACGGCGTCGACCCCACTCCGACGCCGCTCGCACTGCTGCTGCTCGGCCGGGAGGCCGACCCGAACAGCGAGCGCGGCGTCGAGTGCCCGGGCGACCTTCCCGCCGCCTCCGACCCCGACCTGGTCGAGCGCGCCCGCGCGGCCAAGGAGAAGCTGGGCGACCGCGTCTTCATCCTGGGTCACCACTACCAGCGGGACGAGGTCATCGAGTTCGCCGACGTCACCGGCGACTCCTTCAAGCTGGCCCGGGACGCGGCCGCCCGCCCGGAGGCCGAGTACATCGTCTTCTGCGGCGTGCACTTCATGGCCGAGTCGGCCGACATCCTCACCAGCAGCGCCCAGCAGGTCGTCCTGCCGGACCTCGCGGCCGGCTGTTCGATGGCCGACATGGCCACCGCGGAGCAGGTCGCCGAGTGCTGGGACGTGCTGACCGAGGCCGGGATCGCGGACGTGACCGTCCCGGTCTCGTACATGAACTCCTCGGCCGACATCAAGGCCTTCACCGGCAAGCACGGCGGCACCATCTGCACCTCCTCCAACGCCCAGCGGGCCCTGGAGTGGGCGTACGAGCAGGGTGAGAAGGTGCTCTTCCTGCCGGACCAGCACCTCGGCCGCAACACCGCCGTCCGCGACATGGGCTTCTCGCTCGACGACTGCGTGCTCTACAACCCGCACAAGCCGAACGGCGGTCTGACCGCCGAGCAGCTGCGGGACGCCAAGATGATCCTCTGGCGCGGACACTGCTCGGTGCACGGCCGCTTCTCGCTGGACTCGGTGAACGACGTCCGGGCCCGGATCCCCGGGGTCACCGTGCTGGTGCACCCGGAGTGCAAGCACGAGGTCGTCTCCGCGGCCGACATGGTGGGCTCGACCGAGTACATCATCAAGGCGCTGGACGCGGCCGAGCCCGGCTCGAAGTGGGCCATCGGCACGGAGCTCAACCTGGTCCGCCGGCTGGCCAAGGCGCACCCGGACAAGGAGATCGTCTTCCTGGACCGGGCGGTCTGCTTCTGCTCGACCATGAACCGGATCGACCTGCCGCACCTGGTGTGGGCGCTGGAGTCGCTGGTCGAGGGCCGGGTGCCGAACGTGATCACCGTCGACCCGGAGACCGAGAAGTACGCGAAGGCGGCGCTGGACCGCATGCTGGCGCTCCCGTAGCGGCGGCCCGCTGTCCTGCCCTCGCCGGCAGAATCGTTTCCGCACATCGGTTCGGTGCGGCGACGCGTACGGAGACAGGAAGCGGGGCGGCACCCGATGGGTGCCGCCCCGCTTCCTGTCACGGACTACTCCGGGAGGCCCGGGATGAGGCCGTCGCCCTCGTCCCGCAGCATCGCGCGGACCTCCTCGATGGTCGCCTCGGCGTCCGGGAGGATCAGATCGGACGGCTCCAGGGAATCGTCCGGCACCGGGATGCCGAACTCCTTCACCGCGTCGAGCAGACGGGCGAGCGCGGACCGGAAGCCCGCCTCGTCGCCCGACTCGAGTGCGGTGAGCAGCTCGTCGTCGAGCCGATTGAGCCGGTTCAGGTGGCTGTCGCCGACCTGGAACTGCCCCTCACCCATGACCCTCATGATCATGCCGCGCGTCTCCCGGTCCCTGGAGGTCGGATCACTTGTTGTAGTTGATCGTGGGCGGTGTGTCCTGCTTGCCCTGCTCGATCGCCTGCGGCGCCCCGCCCGGGGTGCCGCCGGTGAGCTCGGCCTTCATCCGGGCCAGCTCCAGCTCGACGTCGCTGCCGCCGGCCACCCGCTCCAGCTCGGCCTCGATGTCGTCCTTGCGGCCGAGGCCGCTGGCGTCGTCGAGCGCGCCGGAGGCGAGCAGCTCGTCGATCGCGCCGGCCCGGGCCTGCATCTGGGCCGTCTTGTCCTCGGCCCGCTGGATGGCCAGGCCGACATCGCCCATCTCCTCCGAGATGCCGGAGAACGACTCCGCGATCCGGGTCTGCGCCTGGGCGGCGGTGTAGGTGGCCTTGATGGTCTCCTTCTTGGTGCGGAAGGCGTCGACCTTGGCCTGCAGCCGCTGGGAGGCCAGCGTGAGCTTCTCCTCCTCGGCCTGCAGCTGCTGGTACTGCGTCTCCAGGTCGGTGATCTGGGACTGCAGGTTCGACTTGCGGGTCAGCGCCTCACGGGCCAGGTCCTCGCGGCCCAGCGAGAGCGCCTTGCGGCCCTGGTCCTCGTACTTGGCGGACTGCTGCTGGAGCTGGGTCAGCTGGAGTTCCAGGCGCTTGCGCGAGGTGGCCACGTCGGCGACGCCCCTGCGGACCTTCTGCAGCAGTTCGAGCTGCTTCTGGTAGGAGTAGTCGAGCGTCTCGCGCGGGTCCTCCGCTCGGTCCAGGGCCTTGTTCGCCTTGGAGCGGAAGATCAGCCCCATACGCTTCATGATTCCGTCGCTCATGGGCGTCGAGTGCCCCCTTCTTCGGGCCTGCGGATTCGTCTCGTAACACGTCGAGTGTATTCGCAGCGAGGTCCTCGCCGCAGTGCACGAGCTGCAACAAGACTGCTACAGCGCAGGCCCCGGAGGCATCGTCCCTGGGGTGGAGCCGACCCTGACTCCATGATCCACCGGAGGGCGGAGACTCCCTTAGGGACACGCCAGGTGATCGATACCGGTTTGGGTCCGACGGCCCTGGCCGAAAGCACCCGGTCAACACGTACGCTGGTGATGTGTTCCGACGCCGCTCAGATGATTCCTCCTCCGCCACCGCGCTGGCCGAGCAGGACGAGAAGACCCTGTCCCGTGACCCGCAGGCCCCCAAGGGCCGGCCGACACCCAAGCGCAGCGAGGCCGAGGCCAACCGCCGCACCCGGGTGACCGTGCCCAAGGACCGCAAGGAGGCGAACCGCCAGGCGCGCGAGCGGATGCGCTCCGAGCGGGAGAAGCAGCGCACCGCGCTGCTGGAGGGCGACGAGCGTTACCTCCCGGCCCGCGACAAGGGCCCGGTGCGACGCTTCGCCCGCGACTTCATCGACTCCCGCTGGTCCGCCGCCGAGTTCTTCCTGCCGTACGCGGTGGTCGTGCTCGTGCTCAGCGTGATGAAGGTCCAGTCCCTGCAGCTGCTGTCCACGCTGCTGTTCATGGCGTTCTTCGTCGTGGTGATCCTGGACTTCCTGCGGCTCGGCTTCGGGCTGCGCAAGGCGCTGCGTGAGCGCTTCCCCGACCAGAACACCCGCGGTGTGATCGCCTACGCGATGATGCGCACCCTGCAGATGCGCCGACTGCGGCTGCCCAAGCCGCAGGTGAAGCGGGGCGAGCGACCCTGACCGCAGAGCCGGTCCCGCCCTCCTGGGTCTCCGCCGTCGATCCGCAGACGCCCGGGCTGTACGCCCTGCCCGGGCAGGGCGGCGGCGGCCACGACCGGTTTGCCGTACCACCCGTCCCGGCGCACCTGCCGGCGCGGGGCAGCGCTCCGCTCGGCAGTTCCACCGGGCACTGGCTGGAACGGCAGGGCGGGCTGCGCACGCTGGTCCGCCAGGAGCTGGTGGCCCGGCAGCTGGCCGAGCAGCTCAGCGGGCGGACCGGTCTGCGAGTGCTGGACGTCGGCTGCGGCCAGGGCACCCAGGCCCTGCGGCTGGCGCGGGCCGGACACCTGGTCACCGCGCTCGACCCTGATCCGGTCACCCTCGGCGCGGCCCAGGCCGCGCTGGCGGCCGAGCCGGAGGAGGTCCGCGCCCGGGTGCGGCTGCACACCGGCGACGGCCACCACTGCGGGCGCTGGTTCGGCCCCCGCAGCTTCGACGTCGTGCTCTGCCACGACGTGCTGCGCTACCTCTCGGACCCGGACCCGATGCTGGCCTCGCTGGCCCGGGTGCTCGCCCCTGGCGGCGTGCTCTCCCTGGTGGTCCGCAACGCCGACGCCCTGGCCATGCGGCCGGGCCTGACCGGGGACTGGCGCACGGCCCTGCAGTCCTTCGAGTCGACCCGCTACACCAACCGGCTGGGGCTGTCCGCGCGCGCCGACCGCCTCGCCGACCTGGCCACCACCCTCGCCGAGGTCTCGGTGCCGCTGCGGCACTGGTACGGCGTGCGGGTCTTCACCGACACCACGCCGGACCACGCCGCGCCGGTCGACGGGCGCCAGCTCGCCCAGCTCCTGGACGCCGAGGAGCGGGCCGGCCGGCAGGACCCGTACCGGCAGGTCGCGGCCCTGCTCCACGTCTTCGGCGGCAAGTAGCGGCACACCGCGGCAAGGAGCCGCGAGGGCGGCGGGCGCCGTCGCGCGCGCTCAGCCCTCGTGCAGGCTCATCGTGTAGACGACCTGGTCGTCGTCGCGCAGCACCGCGCGGTCCGCCCCGCCCTCCAGCAGGTCCTTCCAGCTCTCGCCGATCCAGGACTCGGCGTCCCCCTGGCTGCTGAACTCCTCGTCACCGCCGGCCCCGGAGACCACGGAGCCGTCCTCCTTCTCGAACCGCCACGTCCACACCATGCCGTGCTCCTCCCACCGTCCGACCGCTGTGTCGTACGGACAGTAGCGTGCCCGCCGTGATCGCTCCCATACCTCGCCGGGACGCTTCTCCGGCAGGATGGGGCGCATGACCATCCCCCGCACCCTGATCCTCGGTGGCGCCCGCTCCGGCAAGTCCACCCGTGCCGAGCAGCTGCTCGGCGGCCGGCCCGACGTGCTGTACGTGGCGACCGGCGGGGAGCGGGACGGCGACGCCGACTGGGCTCAGCGGGTCGAGCTGCACCGCGAACGACGGCCGGCGAGCTGGCGCACCGCGGAGACCTGCGACCTGGAGGCGGTGCTGGCCGACCGGGCCGACCCCGCGCCGGTGCTGGTGGACTGCCTGGCGCTGTGGCTGACCGCGGTGATGGACGAGCACGACGCCTGGGACGACGCGCTCTGGGCGGCCGGTGGCGAGCGGGCCGTCCAGGCGCGCTGCGACGCCCTGGCCGCGGCCTGGCGGCGCACCGAGCGCACGGTGATCGCGGTGAGCAACGAGGTGGGGATGGGGGTGGTACCGGCCACCGCCGCCGGGCGCCGGTTCCGGGACACCCTCGGCCGGCTGAACATGGCGGTGGCCGAGGCCTCCGAACGGGTCCTGCTCGTCGTAGCGGGTCAGGCGCTGATCATCAAGCCTGCCGCTGCCTGAGCGCGGGCGCCGTGTAGCCTTCCGACCGATGGACACCACCGTGGATCTCGATACGTTCTCCTCGCTCGTCGAGCGCCCCGACGAGAGTGCCCGGCGCGCCGCCGAGGAACGCTGGCTGGCGTCACCCAAACCGCGCGGCGGCCTCGGACAGCTGGAGGCGCTCGGCAGCTGGCTCGCCTCGGTCCAGGGCGGCTCCCCGACCCGGCCGCTGACCGCGGCCAAGGTGTTGCTGTTCGCCGGCGACCACGGCGTGGCCTCGCTCGGGGTCTCCCGGCTGGACGCCCGCGGCGGCACCGCCCGGCGGGTGCACGCGGTGCTCGACGGCACCGCGCCGGTCGCCGTGCTCGCCCGCCGGTACGGCGCCCAGGTGCGGGTGGTCGACCTCGCGGTGGACGCGGATCCCGACGAGTTCCCGGCGGAGGTCGTCCGACACCGGGTGCGCCGCGGCTCCGGCCGGATCGACGTCGAGGACGCGGTGAGCGCCGAGGAGGCCGTCCGTGCCTTCCTGTCCGGCGCCGCCGTCGCCGACGAGGAGGCCGACACCGGCACCGACCTGGTCGTCCTGGGCGACCTGGGGGTCGGCTCGACCACCGTCGCCGCCGTCCTGATCGGTGCGCTGTGCGGCACCGACGCGGCCGCCGTCACCGGGCGCGGCTCGGGGATCGACGACCGGATCTGGATGGTCAAGTGCGCCACCGTACGCGACGCGCTGCGCCGGGCCCGGCCCGTCCTCGGCGACCAGCTGGCGCTGCTCGCCACCACCGGTGGCGCGGACTTCGCGGCGATCACCGGCTTCCTGCTGCAGGCCGCCGTGCGCAAGCTGCCGGTGGTACTGGACGGTGTGGTGTCGGCCGCCTGCGCCCTGGTGGCCCAGCGGATCGCGTTCCGGGCGCCCGAGTGGTGGCAGGCCGGGATGGCCACCGGTGAGCCCGCCCAGGCGAAGGCGTACGACCGGCTGACCCTGACCCCGCTGCAGGATCTGGGCGTCTCGATGGGCGAGGGCACCGGCGCGCTGCTGGCGCTGCCGCTGCTGCAGGCCGCCTCGGACACCCTGGCGGAGCCCGCCGCGGTGCCGGCCGCCGCTCCGCGGGAGCCGCGGCCGCCGGCAAGGCTGCCGAGCGCCGCGGAGCTGCTGGGCCGGGGGTAGTCGGGCCGTGCTGGACGGGCTGCGGTTCGCCTTCGGCACGCTCTCGGTGCTGCGGGTCCACGTCGAGCGCTGGGACCGGCCGACGGCGGGGCGGGCGATGCTCGCGGCGCCGCTGGTCGGGCTGGTGCTGGGCGGTGCGGCGGCCGGGGCCGGCGCGCTGGTCGCGCTGCGCGGTGGCGCCCTGCTCGGGGCGGTGGCGGCGGTCGCGGTGCTCGCCGGTCTCACCCGGGGGCTGCACCTGGACGGGCTGGCCGACGTGGCGGACGGGCTGGGCAGCGGCAGGCCGGCCGAGGACGCGCTGCGCATCATGAAGCAGTCGGACATCGGCCCGTTCGGCGTGCTGACCCTGCTGCTGGTGTTGCTGGCGCAGATCGCCGCGCTGTCCGAGGCCTTCTCCGCGTCCGCGGGGCGCGGCGCCCTCGCCGTCCTGACGGCGGCCGTCACCGCGCGCTGCGCGCTCACCTGGGGCTGTCTGCGGCCGGTGCCGGCGGCCCGGCCCGGCGGGCTGGGCGCGATGGTCGCGGGCACCGTCCCGGTCGGCGGGGCGCTGGCGGTGACGGCCGGCTCGGCGCTGGCACTGGCGCTGGCAGGTGCGGCCGAGGGCTGGTCGACGCTGCGTCAGCCGGTCGCGCTGGCGGTCGGGTTGGGCTGTGCGTGGCTGCTGCTGCGGCGGTGCGTACGCCGGTTCGACGGCATCACGGGGGACGTGCTGGGCGCGCTCGCGGAGACCGCGGCGACCGGCGCCCTGCTGGCGCTGGCGCTCGACTGACGGCCCCGCCGGGGAGGGCGCCTGACGGTTCGGATGCCGACGCCCGTTCAGCTGACGGGCGGTCGGCCCGTCGAGCCCCCGCCCGATCACTCACCGTAGCCGCCGGTGGACGGCCGTGACAGGTGCCGCACAACCCGCACACCGGGGGCGGCGGGATCCCAGCATGCGGACTACCATGCGGGGAGCAACCGTAGCCCTGCGCCCGTTTCCCCGCGGAACCGCCGGGGTTATGCCGGTACGGCACCGGTGCCGTACCCGGCCGTGGACCGCGAAAGAACAGGACGCATTTACGTGACTGCACTGTCTGTGAGCACCTCCTCCGCCGCAACGCTGCGTGCGGATGCCCTGGTGATCGGTGTGGCGAAGGGCTCCAAGGGCCTGGTCGTCGCCTCCGGCGCCGAGGCCGTGACCGAGGCGTTCGACGGCAAGCTGGCCGAGGTCCTCACCACCCTGGGCGCGACCGGCGCCGAGGGTGAGGCGGTCAAGCTCCCCACCACCTCGGGCCTCAAGGCCCCGCTGGTGCTGGCCGTCGGCCTCGGCGAGGCCGTCGAGGGCGGGTACGAGGCCGAGGCGCTGCGCCGGGCCGCCGGTGTCGCCGCGCGCACGCTGGCCGGCGCCAAGAAGGCCGCGCTGGCCCTGCCTGCCGAGTCGGCCGAGGAGATCGAGGCCGTCGCGCTGGGCGGTCTGCTGGGCTCGTACAGCTTCGGCACCTACAAGGGTGCGGGCAGCGGCAAGGAGCCGGTCGGCGAACTGGTCGTGCTGGCCGCCCGCAAGGGCAGCAAGGACGCCAAGGCCGCCGTGGAGCGCGCGACCGCGCTGGGCGAGGAGATGAACCGCGCCCGTGACCTGATCAACACCGCCCCGAACGACCTGAACCCGAAGTCCTTCGCCGCGATCGCCCAGGCGGCCGGCAAGGAGCACGGCCTCAAGGTCGAGGTGCTCGACGAGAAGGCGCTGACCAAGGGCGGCTTCGGCGGCCTGATGGGCGTCGGCGTCGGCTCCGCCAACCCGCCGCGCCTGGTGAAGATCGCCTACACCCACCCCAAGGCCCGGGCGACCCTCGCCTTCGTCGGCAAGGGCATCACCTACGACTCGGGCGGCATCTCGCTGAAGCCGGCCGGCCACAACGAGACCATGAAGTGCGACATGTCCGGCGCCGCCGCCGTGTTCGCCGCCGTGGTCGCCGCCAAGCGGCTCGGCCTGGCCGTCAACGTCACCGGCTGGCTGGCGCTGGCCGAGAACATGCCCTCCGGCTCCGCGACCCGCCCCGGCGACGTGCTGCGGATGTACGGCGGCAAGACCGTCGAGGTGCTGAACACCGACGCCGAGGGGCGCCTGGTGCTGGCCGACGCGATCGTGCGCGCCGGCGAGGAGAACCCGGACGTCATCGTCGACGTCGCCACCCTGACCGGCGCCATGGTGCTGGCGCTGGGCAACCGCACCTTCGGTGTGATGGCCAACGACGACGAGCTGCGCGACCGCCTGCACGCCACCGCCGGTGCGGTCGGCGAGCAGTCCTGGCCGATGCCGCTCCCGGCCGAGCTGCGCAAGGGCATGACCGACACCACCGTCGCCGACCTGGCCAACATGGGCGAGCGGATGGGCGGCGGCCTGGTGGCCGGCCTGTTCCTCAAGGAGTTCGTCGCCGAGGGCATCGACTGGGCCCACCTGGACATCGCCGGCCCGGCCTTCAACGAGGGCGGCCCGTTCGGCTACACCCCCAAGGGCGGCACCGCGAGCGCGGTCCGCACCCTGGTGCGCTTCGCCGAGGACACCGCCGGCGCCTGACGCCGAGCCCGCCCGGAGGGGCCCGGGTGCCGTGACGGCACCCGGGCCCCTCCGGCATTACCAGCCGGTAACGGCCCTCCGCAATGCACGATCGTGTTCGCCTCCGGCGAAACTTTGTTCCACACAGCGGAACGATCCGAGTCACCGGCCGTCCGACACGGCCGCTCGCAGGCCCGCCGTCACCCCTGTGAGCTGCGACGATAACCACACGTACGGGGCATTCGGCCGCCTGTCGACGCCCTCGACGGGCCCTTCGGGGCAGCCCCGGACATCAGCCGCCGCCAACAAGTGCAAAGATGTATTTCCGGCACGACTGGGCGCCTTACAAAGGCCTACCCGACCACCGGACCGCGACCGGCCCGGCGAACCGCACACCTTTGCATGGAGGACGTGACGTGGCGAACGACGCCAGCACCGTTTTCGACGTAGTCATTCTCGGAGGCGGAAGCGGCGGTTACGCCGCGGCGCTCCGCGCCGCTCAGCTGGGTCTGAGCGTCGCCCTGATCGAGAAGGGTGAGCTCGGCGGCACCTGCCTGCACCGCGGCTGCATCCCCACCAAGGCTCTGCTGCACGCGGCCGAGATCGCCGACGAGACCAAGGAAGCCGCCGAGTTCGGCGTCCTGGCCACCTTCCAGGGCATCGACATCAAGGGCGTCCACAAGTACAAGGACGACGTCGTCTCGGGCCTGTACAAGGGCCTGCAGGGCCTGGTGGCCTCGCGCAAGGTCCACTACATCACCGGCGAGGGCAAGCTCTCCTCGCAGACCTCGGTGGACGTGAACGGCCAGCGCATCGAAGGCCGCCACATCCTGCTCGCCACCGGTTCGGTTCCGAAGTCGCTGCCCGGCCTGAACATCGACGGCGACCGGATCATCTCCTCGGACCACGCCCTCAAGCTCGACCGCATCCCGAAGTCGGCCGTCATCCTCGGCGGCGGCGTGATCGGTGTCGAGTTCGCCTCCGTCTGGAAGTCGTTCGGCGTCGACGTCACCATCGTCGAGGCCCTGCCGCACCTGGTGCCGCTGGAGGACGAGAACTCCTCCAAGCTGCTGGAGCGTGCCTTCCGCAAGCGCGGCATCAAGTTCGAGCTCAAGGCCCGCTTCTCCGGCGTCGAGTACACCGCCGACGGTGTCCGCGTCTCCACCGAGAACGGCAAGCAGATCGACGCCGACCTGCTGCTCGTCGCGATCGGCCGCGGCCCGGTCTCGGCCGGCCTCGGCTACGAGGAGAACGGCGTCGCGACGGACCGCGGCTACGTCCTGGTCGACGAGTACATGCGCACCAACGTGCCGACCATCTCGGCCGTCGGCGACCTCGTCCCGACCCTGCAGCTCGCCCACGTCGGCTTCGCCGAGGGCATCCTGGTCGCCGAGCGGCTGGCCGGCCTCAAGGCCGTGCCGATCGACTACGACGGCGTGCCGCGCGTGACCTACTCCAACCCGGAGGTCGCCTCGGTCGGCATCTCCGAGGCCAAGGCCGTGGAGATCTACGGCAAGGACAAGGTCGTCACGCTCAAGTACAACCTGGCCGGCAACGGCAAGAGCAAGATCCTGAAGACCGCCGGCGAGATCAAGCTCGTCCAGGTCAAGGACGGCGCCGTGGTCGGTGTCCACATGGTCGGCGCCCGCATGGGCGAGCAGGTCGGCGAAGCCCAGCTGATCTACAACTGGGAGGCGCTGCCGGCCGAGGTCGCCCAGCTCATCCACGCCCACCCGACCCAGTCCGAGGCCCTCGGCGAGGCGCACCTGGCGCTGGCCGGCAAGCCGCTGCACGCGCACGACTGATCGCGCCCAGCCACCCCCATTCCTGTACGCAAGACTTGATAGGAGTCGCTGAAACCATGGCGGTCTCAGTAACACTGCCCGCACTGGGCGAGAGCGTGACCGAGGGCACCGTCACCCGTTGGCTGAAGGCCGAGGGTGAGCACGTGGAGATGGACGAGCCGCTGCTGGAGGTGTCCACCGACAAGGTCGACACCGAGATCCCGGCGCCGGCCTCCGGCATCCTGGCCTCGATCAAGGTCGGCGAGGACGAGACCGTCGAGGTGGGCGCCGAGCTGGCGGTCATCGACGACGGCTCCGGCGCCCCGGTCGCCGCCGCCGCCCCGGTGGCGGAGGCCGCTCCGGCCGCCGCCCCGGCCCCGGCCGCTCCGGTGGCCGAGGCGCCCGCCGCCCCGGCCCCGGTGGCCGAGGCCCCGGCTGCGGCCCCGGCCGCCGCCGCTCCCGCCGCCGACGCCACCCCGGTCCTGCTGCCCGCCCTGGGCGAGTCGGTCACCGAGGGCACCGTCACCCGCTGGCTCAAGGCCGAGGGTGAGACCGTCGAGGTCGACGAGCCGCTGCTGGAGGTGTCCACCGACAAGGTCGACACCGAGATCCCGTCGCCGGTCGCCGGTGTCGTGGTCAAGATCCTTGTCGGCGAGGACGAGACCGCCGAGGTCGGCGCCCAGCTGGCGCTGATCGGTGCGGCGGGCGCCGCTGCCGCGGCTCCGGCCCCGGCCGCTGCCGCCCCGGCCCCGGTGGTCGAGGCTCCGGCCCCGGCCGCCCCGGCCCCGGCCGCCCCGGTCGCTGCCCCGGCCCCCGTGGCCGCCGCTCCGGCTCCCGTGGCCGCCGCTCCGGCCGCTGCCCCGGCTCCGGCCGCGCCGGCCCCGGTCGCCGCTGCCCCGGTCGCCGCTGCCCCGGCTCCGGCCGCGCCGGCCGCCGACGCGGGTGACGCCTACGTCACCCCGCTGGTGCGCAAGCTCGCCGCCGAGCAGGGTGTCGCGCTGTCCGCCGTCACCGGCACCGGTGTCGGCGGCCGCATCCGCAAGCAGGACGTCATCGCCGCCGCCGAGGCCGCCAAGGTTCCGGCCGCCGCCCCGGCCGCCGCCGCCGCGAAGGCCCCGGCCACCGTCGCCGAGGTCTCCCCGTTGCGCGGCACCACGGTGAAGATGTCCCGCCTGCGCTCGGTCATCGCCAAGCGCATGGTCGAGTCGCTCCAGGTGTCGGCCCAGCTGACCACCGTGGTCGAGGTGGACATCACCAAGGTGATGCGCCTGCGCGCCAAGGCGAAGGCCGGCTTCGAGGCCCGCGAGGGCGTCAAGCTGTCCCCGATGCCGTTCTTCGTGAAGGCCGCCACCGAGGCGCTGAAGGCCCACCCGGTCGTCAACTCCCAGGTGAACGAGGCCGAGGGCACCATCACCTACCACGGCGCCGAGCACGTGGGCATCGCGGTGGACACCGACCGCGGCCTGCTCGTCCCGGTCATCCACGACGCGGGCGACCTCAACATCGCCGGCATCGCGAAGAAGACCGCCGACCTGGCGGCCCGCACCCGCGACAACAAGGTCACCCCGGACGAGCTGGGTGGTGGCACCTTCACCATCACCAACACCGGCTCGCGCGGTGCCCTGTTCGACACCCCGATCATCAACCAGCCGCAGGTGGCGATCCTGGGCATCGGTGCCGCTGTGAAGCGCCCGGTGGTCATCAACCACCCGGACCTGGGCGAGACGATCGCGGTCCGCGACATGGTCTACCTGGCCCTGTCGTACGACCACCGGATCGTCGACGGCGCCGACGCCGCCCGCTACCTGGGCGCCGTCAAGGCCCGTCTGGAAGAGGGCGCCTTCGAGGGCGACCTCGGCCTCTGACGGTCAGCACGGCACGCCGGTGCCCCGCTCGTCCTCCGACGGGCGGGGCACCGGCGTCTTCCCGGCCGCTCCCCGGCCCACCGGGCCGGTGCGGCCCGAACCGGCGGGCACGGCGCGCCCGCGACCGTGCGCCGCGTGTGCATCGGCGCGGGCGAACAGGGATGCTGGAGCGGTGATGTACGAGACGGACTTCTGGCAGCTGATCGACGAGACCAGGGACGCGGCCGACGGCGACCCGGACGAGCAGGCGGACGTGCTGGTGGAGCGCCTGGCCCAGCTGACGCCCGACGATGTGATCGACTTCGCGCGGCTGTTCGAGGCGCGGTTCCAGCGGGCGTACCGGACCGACCTGTGGGCGGCGGCCTACCTGATGCTGGACGGCGCCTCGGAGGACACCTTCGACTACTTCCGGTGCTGGCTGATCGGGCAGGGCCGGGAGGTCTTCGAGGGAGCCGTGCACCAGCCCGACTCGCTGGCCGAACTGGTGCCGGACTTCGACGACGAGGAGGACGGCGACGCCGAGGACCTGGGCTACGCGGCCGACGAGGCGTACGAGCAGCTGACCGGGCTGCCGCTGCCGGACCTCGGGCTCGACCAGCCAGCCGGGCCCGAGGGCGACTCCTTCGACTTCGAGGACGCCGAGATCATGGCGAAACGCTTCCCCCTGCTGTGGGAGCGCTTCGGCGACTGACCCCGCCGGGGGCGGTCAGGTGCCGCTGCCGGAGTCGGTGGTGCGGATGCCCGCGACGATCTGCTCCAGCACCGCCGGCTTCGGGGCCAGCGGGTCGTCGTCCACACCGCCGCGCAGCACGACGAACCCGCCGCCCTCGGCCGGGGCCGCGATCAGCAGCGTGTACCCCTGCGCGCCCTGCTCCGGGGTGACGTACCAGCGCACCGCGTAGCTGTTGACCCCGGCGACCACGATCGGGCCGGAGGCCAGCTCGCGGTGGCCGAGCAGCTTGCCGAAGACGGCGGGCGCGAACTCGGCCATCGCCGCCTCGGCCGCGCTCTTGGCGTCCGAACCCGCGACGGCCTTGCTCTCGATCGAGAACTGGCCGCGCACGCACTGCTCGGCCATCCCGCAGTCGTACGGGCCGCTGGTCGACCGCATCGAGACCACGTCGGTCGGGGTGCCGGTCGTCCAGCCGTACGGGACGGTGACCCGCAGCGAGTGCACCGTGTCGGTGACGGTGGTCGCGGCACCGGTGCTCCGGGACGGGCTGGGGCTGGCGCTCGGGCTGGGCCGGGGGCTGCGGCTGGCCGACGGGGACGCGCCGCGCGTGCCGGAGCCCGAGGCGGTGGGGCTCGGCGGGGGCGGGCTCGGGTCCTCGCCGCGGGTGAAGGAGTACCCGATGACGCCGGCCGCGACGAGCACCACCACGACCGCGATGCTGATACCGATGACCAGCCCGTTGCGCCTGGGCTGGGGCGGCGGTCCGGGGTAGCCATAGCCGCCCGGCAGGCCCTGCGGAGGGTAGCCGTAGGCGGGCTGCGCGGTCGGCGGGCCGACGGGGGCCGCGGGCGGGGTGTACGAGGCGCTCTCCCACGCCTGGGTCGGCGCGTCGGCGAGCTGCCCGGCCGTGGGCGCACCGGCCTGGCGTACGTCGGCCGTCCAGGCGCTGCCGTCCCACCAGCGCTCCTCGGACGTCCCCTGGACGGGGTACCAGCCGGGAGGAATCGAGTTGGTCACCCCGGAACGGTACCGGCCGGGCACCGGCGCGGGGCAGGGGCGGACGGGTCACGACTTGGCACGGGCGGGCCGCCCACCGGGCCCTGCGCCGCCGGCCTGACGCACCGCCAGAACATCGTCCACGCAGGACCCTCCCGCACCCGGCGGACCCGCGGGATCCGCGCGGCCGGGCCCGTGGAACCCGCGGCGGCTGCGAGGATGGGTGCATGCGCATCGCGGTGACGGGTTCCACAGGTCTGATCGGTTCGGCACTGGTCCGCTCGCTGCTGGCGGACGGCCATCAGGTGGTGCGGCTGGTGCGCCACCGCAGCCGTACCGGCCCGCAGGCGGACGGCACGGTGGGGGTGGGGTGGAACCCGCACCTGCTGCGGGTGGACACGGCGGGCCTGGACGGCGTCGAGGCGGTGGTGCACCTGGCCGGCGCCGGGGTCGGCGACCGGCGCTGGACCGACTCCTACAAGCGGGAGATCCGCGACAGCAGGGTGCTGGGCACCGAGGCGATCGCCGGTGCGCTGGCCGAACTGAAGGAGCCGCCGCAGGTCCTGGTGAGCGGCTCGGCCGTGGGCTACTACGGCCAGACCGGCGACCGGGTGATCGACGAACGGGACCGGGCCGGCGACGACTTCCTGGCCTCGGTCTGCGTGGAGTGGGAGGCCGCGGCGCGACCCGCCGCCGAGGCGGGGATCCGGGTGGTGCACCCGCGCACCGGCCTGGTGCTCGCGGCCGGGGGCGGCGCCGGTGCCCGGCTGTTCCCGCTGTTCAAGCTCGGGCTGGGCGGACGGCTCGGCTCCGGCGAGCAGTACTGGAGCGTCATCTCCCTGGCGGACGAGGTCGCGGCGCTGCGCTTCCTGATCGACACCCCGGGGGTGAGCGGACCGGTCAACCTGGTCGGGCCCGACCCGGTGACCAACCGCCGGCTGACCGAGGTGCTCGGGCGGGTGCTCGGGCGGCCGACGGTGTTCGCCGTCCCGCGCCTCGCCCTGCAGGCCGTCCTCGGCGAGATGGCCGTGGAGGTCGCGGGCAGTCACCGGGTCGTGCCGCGGGCGCTGCTGGACGCCGGCTTCGCCTTCCGGCACCCGGATGCGGAATCGGTGGTACGGGCCGCGCTGTAGGCTCCGGCGCCGCCCTGGGAGCGGACGGGGAGGCGGCACAGGCCGCGGACACCGGGGGGCGCACAGAGGCACGCGGGCGGCGCGCTGCGCGCCTGTCGTGACCGTGTGCGCCCACCACCCCGGCGCCCGCCCCCCGATGGCGCACGCTCCGTGACCGTGCCCCCGTTCGATGCCGCCACGCCCCTGCCGTGCCGCGGTAAATCACCGGATCCGACTGTCTGATCAGGACATTGACTGGGCATCACCCGAACGGACCGGTTCCCGGCACGTCGCTGCCCGCTCGGCCGGAGTTCACCGGTCCGGCCGCGCCCGGCCGCGGAAGCCACCGTCAGGGAGGAGCACATCCGTGCCCGCATACGACTTCACCCGCCGCATCCGCCAGCCGTCGGATCCGGACGTCATCGTGGTCGGCGCCGGGCTCGCCGGCCTCACGGCCGCCCGGGCACTGACCGCCCGCGGCGTCACCGTCCAGGTCCTGGAGGCCACCCGGCAGCTGGGCGGCCGGATGGCCGCCCGCGAGCTGGACGGCTTCCGGCTGGACCACGGCAGTCTGCTGCTCAACACCGACTTCCCGGAGCTGACCAGGCGGTTCGACCTGGACCGGCTGGCGCTGCGTCCGCTCGCCGCCGGGATGATGGTGCACAGCGGCGGCCGGCGCCACCGGGTCGGCGACCCGCAGCAGAACACGGCCCGGCAGGCCGCCTCCCGCGGGCCGCTCGGCAGTCCGCTGGACAAGGCCCGGCTGGCCGCCACGCTCGCCCGGCTGGCCGCCACCCCCGCCGCGAAACTGCTGGCGCGCCCGGAGACCACCGCCGCCCGCGCCCTGACGGAGCGCGGGCTGTCCCCCCGGACGGTGGACGGTTTCCTGCGCCCGCTGCTCGGTGTCCTGCTCGCCGACCCCGCGCTCACCACCAGCAGCCGGGTCGCCGACCTGGTGCTGCGCAGCTACGCCCGGGGCCGGCTCTGTCTCCCGGCCGACGGGGCGAGCGCGGTGCCCGCCCAGTTGGCCGAGAGCCTGCCGGCCGGGACGGTCCGGCTCGGGGTCCGGGTCACCTCCGTCGCGGCGGACGGTGTGGAGACCGCCGGACACGGCCGGATCGCCGCCCGGGCGGTGGTGGTGGCCACCGATGCCCGCTCGGCCGCGGCCCTGCTGCCCGGCCTGCGGTTGCCCGGCTTCCACCCCGTCACCACGTACTACCACGCGGCGGACCGCTCGCCGATGGAGGAGCCGCTGCTGCTGCTCGACGCGGACCGGGGCACCGACCGGGGCGGCGTCGCGCACTCCCTGGTGCTCAGCGAGCTGGACCCCTCGTACGCCCCGGCCGGGCGGGCGCTGATCGCCACCACCGTGCTCGGCCGGCAGCGCTTCGACTCGGGCGGCCCCGCCGGGGAGGAGCCGGCCGTTCGGCGGCGGCTGGCCGAGCTGTACGGCACCGGCACGGCCGGCTGGGAGTTCCTGAGCGTGCGACACCTCGCGGACGCGGTGCCGGCGATGCCGCCGCCGCACAACGTCCGCCGGCCCGTCCGGCTGCTGGCCGGCCTGTACGCGTGCGGCGACCACCGGGACACCAGCACCGTGCAGGGCGCGCTGGTGTCCGGGCGGCGGGCCGCGCAGGCCGTGCTCGGCGACCTCGGCGTACCGGCGGCGGACCGGGCAGCCGACGTGGCGGCGTAGCTCCGGCCCGGCCTGGCCTGCCAGGCCACTCACCCACCGCGTGTCAGTATGCTGATATGACCCGTAGTCGGACATGTCGGACGGCCGGTGGTGGGCAGTGAGCGCGGCCGACGTGCAGATCCAGGCGCTGGTCCTGGTCCCGGCCTGCGCGGTCGCCGCGCCCCTGCTCGCCGACCGGCTGGGACGGTGGCTGGCCGTACCGACCGTCGTCTTCGAGATCGTGCTGGGCATCCTGATCGGCCCGGACGCCCTGGGATGGGCAGGCGTCGGCGGGTTCCTCGACGCGCTGTCCGAGTTCGGCCTGGCGATGCTGATGTTCCTGGCCGGCTACGAGGTCGACTTCACCCGGCTGCGCGGCGGCCCGCTGCGGCGGGCGGGCGCCGCGTGGCTGCTGTCGCTGACGGTGGCCCTGGTGTTCGGCGGGCTGCTCAACAGCGACCCGCTGAACGGTGCCTTCGCCGGGCTGGCGTTCACCACCACGGCGCTCGGCACACTCCTGCCGATCCTGCGGGACTCCGGCGTGCTGGCGAGCCCGTTCGGCTCGATGACCATGGCGACCGGGGCGGTCGGCGAGTTCGGGCCGATCGTCGCCGTCGCCGTCCTGCTCAGCGGCAACACACCGTTCAGGTCCGCCGTGATCCTGGCCGCCTTCGCGCTCATCGCCCTCGCCGCCCTCGGACTGGCCCGCCGGCCCCAGCCCGCCTGGGTCGCCCGGATGATAGTGCGCACCCTGCGCACCTCGGGGCAGTTCGCCGTCCGCTCGGTGATCCTGGTGCTCGGCGCGATGGTCGCCGCCGCCCTCTGGCTCGACCTCGACCTGCTGCTCGGGGCCTTCACGGCCGGCGTCGTCGGCCGGCTGCTGCTGGCCGGCGTCCCGCAGGCCGAACAGGAGGTGGTCGACGCCAAGCTGGAGGCCCTCGGATTCGGCTTCCTCGTCCCGGTGTTCTTCGTGGTCAGCGGGATGAAGTTCGACCTGACGGCGCTGCTGCACGACCCCGGCACGCTGCTGCTGGTGCCGATCTTCCTGGCCGGACTCGTGGTGGTCCGCGGCGTGCCCGCGGCGCTCTTCGCCCCCGACCTGCCCCGCCGCGACCGCGCCGCCCTCGGCCTGTACGCCGCCACCGCGCTGCCGCTGGTCGTCGTGATCACCACGATCGAGGTGGACGCCGGCCATCTGCGCACCTCCACCGCCGCCGCGCTGGTCGGCGCGGGCATGCTCTCCGTCCTGCTGCTCCCCCTGCTCGCCCAGCACCTGCGCGGTGGCACGACCCCGGCGGCGCCCCCGGCCGACGGGCCGGGGGCGCGGGCGGAGAGCTGGTGACGCCCGGGGCGCGGCGGGCGGGTGGTCAGATCACCCCCGACTGTCGGGCGGCGTCCTCGAAGCCCCGGACGACGGTGGTGCTGCGGTACGGGGCGAGGCGTCGGTGGAAGTCGCGCAGGTACTCCACCGTACGGGCGGAGCGCATCTCACCGGCCGCGCGCAGCGCGTCGGTGGCCATCCCGCAGGACTCCTCCACCTCGCCCATGCCCAGCCGGGCGGAGGCGAGGACCAGGCGGCAGAGGATGCGGCTGCGGGCGTAGGCGGGGCCCCGCAGGCGCAGCGACTTCTCGGCGTGCTGGGCGGCCGGCCGCCACTGCTGGAGGTCGCGGTAGCAGTGCGCGAACTCGTCGGCCAGCTGGGCGTCGTCGAAGTACCTCGCCCAGGAGGGCACCTCGTCGCCCGGCCGGCTGGTGCCGAGGGCTCGTTCGCAGCGGACCAGGGCGGTGGTGCAGGACCGGACGTCGCCGAGCAGGCCGTGGCCGCGGGCCTCGGCGGCGTGCATGAGCGCCTGGACGACGGGGGCGGCGGTGGTACCGACGCCCTGCTGGGCGACCCGGGCGAGCTGGATGGCCTCCCGGGCGTGGCCGAGGTGCACGGCCTGCTGACTCATCGTCGTGAGGATGAAGCCGCCGAGCACTCTGTCCCCCGCCGCCTGGGACAGCCGCAGGGACTGGACGAAGTACCGCTGCGCCAGGCCGTGCGCGGCGATGTCGAAGGACGTCCAGCCGGCCAGCCTGGTCAGGTCGGCGACCGCGCCGAACAGCGCGCGGCCGACCGGCTCGCCGTACCGGCCGCGCAGCATCGGCTCGGCCTCGCTCTCCAGGTAGCGGACCAGCGCCTGCCGGGCGTGGCCGCCGCCGTAGGCGTGGTCCAGGGCGCGGAAGAGGTCGCCGACCGCGCGGATGGCGGCGATGTCGCCGCGACCGACCCGGACCGGCGGGCGCTGGTCGCGCGGGCTCTCGGCCTGGTCGGGCCCGGCGGCGGGCGGGCGGCGGGTCTGCTGCGGCACCCGCCCCTGCTGCGGGACCCTCGGCTGGCCGGGGCCCGGCCCGCCCCTCGGGACCGGCGGCTCCGCGCGGGCGGCGCGGTCCTCCTCCGGGGGCTGCGCGGAGCCGTCCCGGGCGACCCGTTCGTCGGTGCGGCCGATCAGCCAGTCCCGGCTCGGTACCACCAGGCCGGCCGGGGTGAAGGCGATCTTGCGCAGTTCGGCGTAGGGGCCGTTGTCCTTGCGCCACATGGAGGCGACGATGTCGACCGCCTCCTGCGGGGTCTCGGCGAACTCCAGGCCCGCGTAGACCGGCGCGCAGGCGTCCAGGCCGACGTCCTGCGCCGTCAGCCGGCGGCCGAGCCGACGGGTGAAGACCTCGGCGATCAGGGCGGGGGTCGCACCGCGGGGCTGCTGGCCGCGCAGCCAGCGGGTCACCGAGGTCTTGTCGTAGCGCAGGTCGAGCCCGTGCTCCAGGCCGAGCTGGTCGACGCGGCGGGCGAGACCGGCGTGCGAGAAGCCGGACTCCTCGATGAGGGCCGCGAGTTGTGGGTTCTGGGTCCTGGCGGCGGCCGGCGCCGGGTCGGCCGGACGGCCGACCGGGTGGTCGGCGGGGTGGTCGGCGGCGGCCGCGGCGGGCACGACGGAAGCGCGCGCAAGGGCCCCGGCCGGCATCTCGTGCGGGTCGAGCGGGTCGAGCGGGTCGAGCGGTCCGTACGCCGGGCTGTCGGTTGCAGGCCGTTGGGGCATGTCTGTCAACACCTCTCGAGCGCCGCACCGGATCCCCCCGGTGCCCGGGGCGGCGCCCCCTGTCGGGAATCGGCGTGAATGTAGCGAGCATTCGGGCGCTATGGGCGGATCTGGGCGGGCAGTCCTCCGAACGGGTGACGCATTGGCGTCCGTTGTGGGGAAGCTCCGGCCCCGCGTGTTTGGCTTGGATGTCCGCTGTGCCGAATCCGGTCCCATGGCTCGGACCGCCATGCCGGGGGTTCGGTCTATGGCGGTCGGCCACATAGGAGTGCGGGCCCGCTGTTCCTACCGTTCTCGGCCATGGACACCACTTCCGTCCCGCCCCCGCTCAGCGGCCGGACCGCCCTGGTCACCGGCGCCGCCTCGGGCATCGGCCGGGCCTGCGCCGAGGCGCTCGCCGCGGCCGGCGCCAAGGTCCACGTCGTGGACCTCAACGCGCGCGCCGCCGAGGACGTGGCCGCACGGATCGGCGGGAACGCCCATGTCGCCGACCTCGCCGACCCGGCCGCGGTGGAGGCCCTGCCGGACGACGCCGACATCGTCGTCAACAACGCCGGCCTGCAGCACGTCGCGCCGCTGCACGAGTTCCCGGTGGAACGGTTCACCCTGATCCAGCGGGTGATGGTGGAGGCGCCGTTCCGGATCCTGCGCCGCACCCTGCCGCACATGTACCGGCAGGGCTGGGGACGGATCGTCAACATCTCCTCCGTGCACGGGCTGCGCGCCAGCGCCTACAAGTCCGCCTACGTCACCGCCAAGCACGGCCTGGAGGGCCTCAGCAAGACGGCGGCGCTGGAGGGCGCACCCCACGGCGTCACCAGCAACTGCATCAACCCGGCGTACGTCCGCACCGCCCTGGTGGAGCGGCAGATCGCCGACCAGGCCGCCGCCCACGGCATCCCCGAGGACGAGGTGGTCGAGCGGATCATGCTCGACCGCACCGCCGTGAAGCGCCTGATCGAGCCCGCCGAGGTGGCCGCCCTGGCCGTCTGGCTGTGCTCGCCGCCCGCCGCCTGCATCACCGGCGCCAGCCTGCCCGTCGACGGCGGCTGGACCGCGCGCTGACCCCGGCCCGCCCGCCTGCCCACCCGCTCTGCCCGCCCCACCCAGCAATCACCACCCAACCCCCCGAGGTGACCCTGATGGCCAGCTCTCCCGACGTCGCGAGAAGCGGCTCCCGGCTCTGGAAGGTGGTCGGTGCCAGCCTGATCGGCACCACCATCGAGTGGTACGACTACTTCCTCTACGGCACCGCCGCGGCCCTGGTCTTCGGCAAGGTCTTCTTCCCCAACAGCGACCCGCTGACCGGCACCCTGCTCTCCTTCCTCACCTACGCGATCGGCTTCGCCGCTCGTCCGCTGGGCGCCCTGGTCTTCGGCCACTTCGGCGACCGGATCGGCCGCAAGCGGCTGCTGGTGCTCAGCCTGCTGCTGATGGGCGGGGCGACCACGCTGATCGGCTGCCTGCCGACGTACCGCCAGATCGGCGTGGCCGCACCGCTGCTGCTGACCGCGCTGCGGCTGGTGCAGGGCTTCGCGCTGGGCGGCGAGTGGGGCGGGGCGGTGCTGCTGGTCTCCGAGCACGGCGACCCGCGCCGGCGCGGCTTCTGGGCCTCCTGGCCGCAGGGCGGTGCCCCGGCCGGCAACCTGCTGGCGGCCGGCGTGCTCTCGCTGCTGACGACCGTGCAGAGCGACGCCGACTTCCTCGCCTGGGGCTGGCGGATCCCGTTCCTGCTCTCCGCGCTGCTGGTCATGGTCGGGATGTGGATCAGGCTGTCGGTGGACGAGTCCCCGCTGTTCAAGCAGGCGCTGGCCGCGGCCGAGGCCCGTGGCGCGGAGGAGAAGCCGCCGATCGTGGCGGTGCTGCGCGACCACTGGCGGGACGTGCTGGTCGCGATGGGCGCCCGGATGGCCGAGAACATCTCGTACTACGTGATGACCACCTTCGTCCTCGCGTACGCCGTCGGCCATGTGCACCTGCCCAAGCAGACCGCGCTGAACGCCGTCCTGATCGCCTCGGCCGTCCAGTTCGCGCTCATCCCGGTCTTCGGCGCGCTGTCCGACAAGGTCGGCCGCAAACCGGTCTACCTGGTCGGCGCCGCCGGGGTGGGGGTGTGGGCCTTCGTCTTCTTCGGCCTGGTCGACACCGCGGACTTCGGCTCGCTGGTGCTGGCCGTCACCGTCGGCCTGGTCTTCCACAGCGCCATGTACGCGCCGCAGGCGGCCTTCTTCTCCGAGCTGTTCGCCACCCGGATGCGCTACTCCGGGGCCTCGATCGGCGCCCAGTTCTCCTCGGTCGCCGCCGGCGCCCCCGCGCCGCTGATCGCCACCGCGCTGCTCAAGGACTACGGCAGCGCCACCCCGATCGCGGTCTACGTCGCGATCGCGGCGGCCGTCACCGTGTTCGCGGTGGTCTGCGCCCGGGAGACCCGCGGCCGCGACCTCGCCGCGATCGAGCCCTCCGGCCCCGCCGGCGAACGGCCGGCCGGGCAGGCGGTCACCGTCTGAGCCCCCGTACGGCCCGGCGCGCTCCGCCATCCGCGCCGGGCCGTTCCCCCCTCCACCGAGAACTGGCACGATGTCCCGCACCATGGACGACCCCGCCTCCCGAACCAGCCCCGCCCCGGGCGGCCCCGCGCCCGCCGGCCAGGCCCCCACCGCGGCGCCCGCGCTGCGGCGGCTGCTCGATCTGCTGGCCACCGGCGCGGCCACCGAGGACTTCGCCGCGGTACTCGCCGAGGCCCGCCGCCGCGGCGCCCCCGCCCAGGTGCTCGCCGAGATCGACGACGCCACCTGGCAGGCCCTGCGGGTGCACCGGACCCTGCGTCAGCACCGTCGCCGGGAGACCGAGCTGACGGCGCTCTTCGACACCGCGGGCGACCTCGCGGCCTCCCGGGACCTGGACTCCGTCCTGCAGGCGATCGTGCGCCGGGCCCGGATGCTGCTCGGCACCGACACCGCGTACCTGACCCTCCCCGACGAGACCGCCGGGGACACCTACATGCGGGTCACCGACGGCTCGGTCTCCGCGCTCTTCCAGCACCTGCGGCTCGGTCTCGGCGACGGTCTCGGCGGCCTGGTCGCCCAGACCTCCCGCCCCTACGCCACCCCCGACTACCGCGCCGACGAACGCTTCCGCCACACCGGCCGGATCGACGCCGGGGTGCTGGACGAGGGACTGGTCGCCATCATCGGCGTGCCGCTGCTGCTCGGCGGCCGGGTGATCGGCGTGCTGTTCGCCGCCGACCGCTCCGCCCGGACCTTCTCCCCCGACGAGGTCGCCCTGCTCTGCACCCTCGCCGCGCACGCCGCGATCGCGCTGGACACCGCCAAGTCCCTCGCCGAGACCCGCGCCGCGCTGGCCGAACTCGCCGGGGCCAACGAGGTCATCAGGGCCCACGCGGCCGCCGTCCAGCGCGCCGAGCAGGCTCACGACCGGCTCACCGACCTGGTCCTGCGCGGCGCCGAGGTGGCCGACGTCGCCGCCGAGGTCGCCGCCCTGCTCGGCGGCGAGGTCTCCGTGCACGACGCCGAGGGCCGCCCGGTCAGCGGCCGTCCGGTCACCGGTGGGCAGCCGGCGCAGGCGCTCGCCGCCTCCCGGGCCGAGGCCCGCGCGGTGCGCCACGGGAGCGGCTGGGTCTGCGCCGTCCTGGCCGGCCAGGAACTGCTCGGCGGCCTCGCCCTGCACGGCCGGCCCGACCTGGACGACGCGGACCGGCGGATCTTCGAACGGGCCGGTGTGGTCACCGCCCTGCTCCTGCTGCTGCGCCGGTCCGTCGCCGAGACCGAGAACCGGATCCGCGGCGAACTCCTCGCCGACCTGCTCACCGCCCCCGAACGCGACCCGGCCGGCCTGACCGCCCGCGGCCGCCGCCTCGGCGTCGACCTCGCCCGGCCGCACCTCGTGCTGGTCGCCGAGAGCGGCACCGAGGGCCGCGCCCGGCTGGCCGGCGCCGCCGCCCGCCACCTCTTCGGCTCACGCGGCATCAGCGCGGAGCACGGCGAGGCCGTGGTCCTGCTGCTCCCCGAGGACGGCACCTCCCCCGGCCGGCTCGCCCGGGACACCGCCGACCGGCTGGCCCGGCTGGCCGGTGTCCCGGTGACCGTCGGCGTGGGCCGCCCCGCCACCGGCCCCGTCCCGCTGGCCGCGGCGTACGCCGAGGGGCTGCGGTGCGTCCGGGCGCTGCGCGTGCTCGGCCGCGAGGGGGACGGCGCGGCCGCCGCCGACCTCGGCTTCCTCGGCGTGCTGCTCGGGGACGGCCACGAGGTGGACCCCTTCGTCGCGGCCACCCTCGGCCCGCTCCTCGACTACGACGCCCGCCGCGGCACCGAACTGGTCCGGACCCTGCGGGCGTACTTCGACTGCGGCCAGAGCCTCACCCGCGCCAAGGACCACCTGCACGTCCACGTCAACACCGTGGTCCAGCGCCTGGACCGGATCGAGGCCCTGCTCGGCCCCGACTGGAACCAGCCCGAGCGCTGCCTCGAACTCCACCTCGCCCTGCGCCTGCAACTGCTCGCCGCCTGACATCCCCGGGAGCGTCCCCGGCCCGGGGGGATCGCCCGGGCGCAGGCGTACAGTTCTGGGGTTGGTCTCGAACGCCTGGCAAGGAGCAGTGGTGAGCGAGCAGATACGGTTCGTGCGGTTGGGGATCGGCGAGGGCGCCGTCCCGTACCAGGACGCCTGGGCCGAGCAGCAGCGGCTGCACGCGCTGCGGGTCGCGGACGAGATCCCGGACACCGTGCTGCTGCTGGAGCACCCGCCCGTGTACACCATGGGCAAGCGCACCAACCCGGCCGACCTGCCGCTGGACGGCACCCCCGTGGTGGAGGTGAACCGGGGCGGCGAGATCACCTGGCACGGCCCGGGCCAGCTGGTCGGCTACCCGATCGTGAAATTGCCGGACCCGATGGACGTGGTCGCCTACGTCCGGCGGCTGGAGGAGGCGCTGATCAGGGCCTGTACCGAGTTCGGCGTCGAGACCACCCGGATCGAGGGCCGCAGCGGGGTCTGGAAGCTCGGCCGGGAGATCCCGGACGCGGTGGTGGATCCGTCGCAGGTGGTGGAGATCGGCAAGCTCACGCTGCGGATGGGCCTGCCGCTGGGGATCGACCCGCGGCTGGCCGGGCCGGAGTACGCGCCGTCCAACGCCGGCCAGCGCGGCGACGACCGCAAGCTGGCGGCGATCGGCGTCCGGGTGGCGCGTGGTGTGACGATGCACGGGTTCGCGCTCAACTGCGACCCGGACATGACCTGGTTCGACAAGATCGTCCCGTGCGGGATCCGGGACGCGGGCGTCGGTTCGGTCGGCTCCGAGCTGGGCCGCGGCTTCCCGGTGGCCGAGGCGCTGCCGGTCGTCGAACGGCACCTCGCGGCGGTTCTGGCCGAGCTGCCGGAGCCCTCGCTCGCTCGCTGAGGCGGGGAATCCACACCGGGCTCCGGTTGTTGCCCTGCGATTGCAGGGCCGGGGCCCGGCCCAATAGCTGAAAGCACAGGCGTACCCTGGGGGTACCCCGTCTAGTCCTAGGAGTCGCACGTGTCCGCTGTCGCACCCGACGGCCGGAAGCTCCTCCGCCTGGAGGTCCGGAACGCCGAGACCCCCATCGAGCGGAAGCCTGAGTGGATCAAGACCCGGGCGAAGATGGGCCCGGAGTACAACGCACTGCAGTCGCTGGTGAAGAAGGAGGGGCTGCACACGGTCTGCCAGGAGGCGGGCTGCCCCAACATCTTCGAGTGCTGGGAGGACCGCGAGGCGACCTTCCTGATCGGCGGCGACCAGTGCACCCGCCGCTGTGACTTCTGCCAGATCGACACCGGCAAGCCCGCCGATTTCGACCGGGACGAGCCGCGCCGGGTCGCCGAGTCCATCGTCACGATGGACCTGAACTACGCGACCATCACCGGCGTCGCCCGCGACGACCTGGAGGACGGCGGTTCCTGGCTGTACGCCGAGACCGTCCGCCAGGTGCACGCGCTGACCGCCGACCGGGCCACCGGCCGCACCGGCGTCGAGCTGCTGATCCCCGACTTCAACGGCGTCCCCGCGCTGCTGGACGAGGTCTTCGACTCCCGTCCCGAGGTGCTCGCGCACAACGTCGAGACGGTGCCGCGGATCTTCAAGCGGATCCGGCCGGCCTTCCGCTACGAGCGCTCGCTGGACGTCATCACCCAGGCCCGCGCGGCCGGGCTGGTGACCAAGTCCAACCTGATCCTGGGCATGGGCGAGACCCGCGAGGAGGTCAGCCAGGCGCTGGCCGACCTGGTCGGGGCCGGCTGCGAGCTGATCACCATCACCCAGTACCTGCGGCCGTCCGTGCGCCACCATCCGGTGGAGCGCTGGGTCAAGCCGCACGAGTTCGTGGAGCTGCAGCAGGAGGCCGAGGAGCTCGGCTTCGCCGGTGTCATGTCCGGCCCGCTGGTCCGCTCCTCGTACCGGGCCGGCCGGCTGTACCGGCAGGCGCTGGAGCACCGCGCGCAGGCCGCGGTCTGAGTTTCGTCCGATGATGGGGCGGGTCCGGTTCGGGCCCGCCCCGTCGCCGTGCCCGGGCTTCATCGGCCTTTGACGCCCGGGTCACCGGCAGGTAACACCGTTCGGCCAGGATGTACGGAGTCGGATCCGCCTCGACAGCCAGGGGAGCACGCGACATGCAGGCAGCAATGGGAGCGCTTCGGGACGCCCGGGTGCTCGGCCGGGTGCGTTCGGTCAAGGACGCCGTCCGAATGGCCGAGAGCGTGCTGCTGGGCGGCGGCCAGCGCCGCGCCCGGCGCAACGCCTGGTCGGCGGTGTGCGAGAACCGCCGGTACGCGGCCGACCGGGTGGACGGCGCGGCGGCGCCCGGGCGTCCGGACCAGGCGCGGCAGCGGGCCTGAGCGGCGCGCCGCGGGGCCCCTCGGTGTGCCCCGGCGTCCGTCCGTGCGCGGCCGTCCGGGAAGACGCAGGTCACGAACCGGCACCGCCCTTGGATATCCCGTACCTGCCACACGTACCATGAGCGGTATGGCGAGGGAAACATCCGAGAACCCCGGGCGGCTGAAGCAGATCCGCACGGCGTACCAAATGACCAAGAAGGTCGACACCAAGATCGGCCTGATCATCGGAGGCATCGGCCTCCTCACCTTCGGCGTGTTCCTCGCCATCGGTTTCCTGATCGGTCACCCCATCTACCTGGGCATCCTGGGCTTCATCGTGGCGTTCCTCGCCATGGCGATCGTCTTCGGGCGCCGGGCGGAGCGGGCGGCGTTCGGGCAGATGGAGGGGCAGCCCGGCGCGGTGGCGGCCGTGCTGGACAACATCCGCCGCGGCTGGAGCGCCAACTCGACCCCGGTCGCGGTGACCCGCAACCAGGACGCGGTCTACCGCGCGGTCGGCCGGGCGGGCATCGCGCTGATCGGCGAGGGCAACCCGAACCGGGTCCGCCCGCTGCTGGCCTCCGAGAAGCGGAAGATGGCCAAGGTCGTCGGCGACGTCCCGGTGCACGACATCATGGTCGGCAACGGCGAGGGCGAGATCCCGCTGAAGAAGCTGCAGATCCACCTGATGCGACTGCCGCGTGCCATCTCCCCGGCCCAGGTCACCGAGACCAACGACCGGCTGCGCGCGCTGGGCGACCTGCTCTCCAAGGCGCCGATCCCCAAGGGCCCGATGCCCAAGGGTGCGCGGATGCCCAAGGGCGGCCAGGTCCGCTGATCCCAGCGCCTGCCGGGCCCGCTCTCCGGGCCCCGACTCGACACCACGGCCCCGCCGCGATCCTCTCGCGGCGGGGCCGTTTGACGTGCGGGTGTCGGGCCGTGGTCAGATCCGGATCTCCACCGTGCCGACCGCCTTGTCGTGCAGGCCGCGGGTGTCGCGGTCCCAGACCAGGGCCGGCACCACCAGACAGAGCAGCAGGGTGCGCAGCAGCACCTGCGGGATGGTGGCCCGGGTGCCGTCCAGGCGGACCACCCGCAGGCCGAAGAGCCGCTTGCCGACGGTGAAGCCGGCCGTGGCCAGCAGCAGCACCGTGACCACGTAGAAGAGCGGGGTGGTCCACAGGTTGGCCGCGGCCTGGTCGCCGCGCGCGAGCAGCCCGTACGCCACCAGGCTGACCAGCCAGCCGTCGACGAACAGCGCGCCGATCCGCCGGCCGGGGCCGGCCAGCGAGCCGGGGCCCTCCTTGGGCAGGCCCAGGCGCTCGCCGCGGTAGCCGAAGTCGGCGCCCATCCGCTCGGCCGCGGCCTTCGGGCCGTCGATCCACGATCCCAACGCTTCTCTGGTATCCACGAATCCACAGTATCCGGACCTCCCGGGCGATCTTCGCCACCCTCCCCCCGCAGGGGTGAATCCGTGTCGACCGCCCTCCACAAGTGGTCTGGACCACTTGAGAATCACGGTGCCGACAGGGGTTGCGTTTTGTCCGAAACCGTACGGCTTTGCCACCCACCGGAGCGGGCCGGTTAACATTCAGGAAACGGTGGAGTCACCGACCGGAAACGGCCCAGCTCTAACGTGAGCCGCCCTAGGGTGAGCCACCAGACCGCACGCTGAGGAGGATGGATGTTCACCAACGCCGACGAGGTGAAGCAGTACATCGCCGACAACGACATCAAATTCGTCGATGTCCGCTTCTGCGACCTGCCGGGCGTCATGCAGCACTTCTCGGTACCGGCGGCGACCTTCGACCCGTCCGAGACCCTGATGTTCGACGGCTCGTCGATCCGCGGCTTCCAGGCCATCCACGAGTCCGACATGGCGCTCGTGCCGGACCTGGCGACCGCCCGGCTGGACCCGTTCCGGACCGAGAAGCACCTCAACATCAACTTCTTCATCCAGGACCCGATCACGGGCGAGGCCTACAGCCGCGACCCGCGCAACGTGGCCAAGAAGGCCGAGGCCTTCCTCGCCTCCTCGGGCATCGCCGACACCGCGTACTTCGGCCCGGAGGCCGAGTTCTACGTCTTCGACTCGGTGCGCTTCGAGACCAGCGCCAACGCCTCGTACTACCACATCGACTCCGAGGCGGGCGCCTGGAACAGCGGCTCCGCCGAGGGCGACGCACGCGGCTACAAGGTCAAGTACAAGGGCGGTTACTTCCCGATCCCGCCCGTCGACCACTTCGCCGACCTGCGCGCCGAGATGTCGCTGGAGCTCGCCAAGTCCGGGCTGGAGGTCGAGCGCCAGCACCACGAGGTCGGCACCGCCGGCCAGGCGGAGATCAACTACAAGTTCAACACCCTGCTGCACGCCGCCGACGACCTGATGCTGTTCAAGTACATCATCAAGAACGTCGCGTGGCGCAACGGCAAGACCGCCACCTTCATGCCCAAGCCGATCTTCGGCGACAACGGCTCCGGCATGCACGTCCACCAGTCGCTGTGGACCGAGGGCTCCCCGCTCTTCTACGACGAGCAGGGCTACGCGGGCCTGTCCGACACCGCCCGGTACTACATCGGCGGCCTGCTCCGGCACGCCCCCTCGCTGCTGGCCTTCACCAACCCGTCGGTGAACTCCTACCACCGCCTGGTGCCCGGCTTCGAGGCCCCGGTCAACCTGGTCTACTCGCAGCGCAACCGCTCCGCCGCGATCCGGATCCCGATCACCGGTTCCAACGCCAAGGCCAAGCGCATCGAGTTCCGCGCGCCCGACCCGGCGTCCAACCCGTACCTGGCCTTCGCCGCGATGCTGATGGCCGGCCTGGACGGCATCAAGAACAAGATCGAGCCGCTGGAGCCGGTCGACAAGGACCTGTACGAGCTGGCCCCCGACGAGCACGCCGCCGTCCCGCAGGTGCCGGCCTCGCTCGGCGCGGTACTGGACGCCCTGGAGGCCGACCACGAGTACCTCCTCGCGGGCGGCGTCTTCACGCCGGACCTGATCGAGACCTGGATCGACTTCAAGCGCACCAACGAGATCGCCCCGATCGCCCTGCGGCCGCACCCGCACGAGTTCGAGCTGTACTACGACCTGTAGACCGGCAGCACCGGTGCATCGGAGGGCTCGGGGCCGGCATCAAGATCCCCGAGCCCTTCGACTTGGAGCTGGACACCTCAGGCCTGCTGCCGTACGGCGACTGACGGCTCAGCCCTCCGCATCCAGGCCGGGGAGCGGGTCCTGCTCGCCGGGGAGCACCCGGACGGCGTCGTCCGGGCGGCGGCACTCGCGGCCGAGCCGCAGCATCCGGGACTCCGGGTCGTGCAGTAGCCGGCCGCAGCGCAGGCAGCGCACCTTCGCGGGCAGGCGGGCCGGAATCGGCGGGATCAGGGCGGCATCGGGATCGGCGTCGGACACCCCCACAGTGTGCCGCCCCGCGCCGACGGTCAGGCCGGGGTGAGGGCGAGGACGGCCAGGTCGTCGGCGTTCCCGGGCGGGCGCGCCGGTCGGCGGGTGCACCGGCGCTGAGTAGGGTGGCGGAATGGAGATCTGGATCAACCCGCGCTGCGGCAAGTGCCGCAGCGCCCTCACCGAGCTGGACGCCGTCGGTGCCAAGTACACCGTCCGCCGCTACCTGGAGGACCCGCCGACCGCCGCCGAGCTGGAGGAGGTGCTGGGGCGGCTGCTGCTGGAGCCCTGGGACATCACCCGGCTGGACGAGCAGGCGGCGAAGGACCTGGGGATGAAGCAGTGGCCGCGCGAGGACGGCGAGCGGGCGCGCTGGATCGCGGCGCTGGCCGAGCACCCGATCCTGATCCAGCGGCCGATCATCACCGCGGACGACGGCCACGCCGTGGTGGCTCGCACGCCGGACGCGGTGCGCTCGGTGCTGCCGGGCTGATCAGTCGCGGGTGACCGTCCGGACCTCCTCCCCCGGGCGCCAGGAGCGGATCACCAGCCGGTTGTCGGCCACGGTGGTCAGCACCACCTCGGTGATCCCCAGCCGGAAGGCGTGGAACGGGCCGGGCGGCGCCTGCGGGAGGTCGCTCTCGTACGCGGACAGCTCGACCTCGTCGGCGATCTCGACGGCGACGCCGGAGATCTTGGCGTCGCCGTCGGTCATCGTCTCGTCGCCGGGGTGGCTGTGCAGTGCGTAGCGGCCGTCCCGGCGCAGGTCGAGGGCCTTGACGGCGCCGTCCATGGAGCCGATGGTGAGGTCCGCCCCGATGAACTGCACCTCGGTGCCGCTGACCCGAGGGGCGCCGGCCCTGCGCAGGGTGGCCAGTACGTGGTGCCGGTGGGCCTCGAACCGGGCTCGTACGGCGGGCGCGAGGTCCGGGGCCTGCTGCTCGAAATCCTGCCAGGTAACCATGGCGCCAGTCTGGCCGCCGTTGTCGGTTGCCGCTGTCAGACTGGCCGGATGGCACAGACCTACATCGCATTCCTGCGCGCGATCAACGTCGGCGGGCGGACGGTGAAGATGGAGCGGCTGCGGGAGCTCTTCGCCGAACTCGGGCTGGCCCGGGTCCGCAGCTACATCCAGAGCGGGAACGTCTTCTTCGACACCGGGGAGACCGACCGGGCCGCACTCACCCGCCGGATCGAACAGCATCTGGAGGCCGCTCTCGGCTACCCGGTGCCGACCATGCTGCGCACGGTGGACGAGGTCGAGGAGCTGGTCGCCGCCGAGCCGTTCGCGGGCGTGGAGGTGACCCCGGAGCTCAGGCTCTGCCTGGTCTTCCTGTCCGAGCCGCTGCCGGACGGCCTGGAGTTCCCGGTGCACTCCCCCAAGGGCGACTGGGACATTCTGGGGGCCGACCCGGGCACCGCCTACGTCGTGGTGCACCTGCGCAACGGCCGTCTCGGCACCAACCCGGCGACGGCGTTCCCGTCGTCGTACACCGGGCAGGGCACCTCCCGGTTCTTCCACACCACCGCCAAGATCGTCGCGGCGGCCCGCAAGGCCTGATCCCGAGGAGTCGCAGGGTGTCCGCGCGGGAGCCGGGCCGGCGTCAGTGCGGGAACTGCCGGGGCGGGCGGTGGGCGGGGAGCGTGTCGCGGAACTCCTCGACGGCGGAGCTGATCTGGCGGGTGAGCACGGTGTGCTCGATCCGGTCGAGGTAGCGGTGGTGGGCGGCCAGGGCCTCGACGGTGACCGAGAAGTAGAGCGTCATCAGCGGGTTGACGAAGAGTGCGCTGTGCCGGGTGCGTTCGGTGAAGCGGACGTCGCCGAACTCGCCGCGCAGGGCGGCGGCGACCGAGCCCTGGACGATGCTGGGGTGTTCGGGGAAGGCCGCCCGGGCGTGCTCGACGGCGTCCAGGTAGAGGGCGCCCTCCCGGGAGTCGCGCGGCAGGGAGAACGCGCCGAGGTAGCCGTCGGCGCGGTCGAGGGCGGCCAGGTTCTCCAGCACCAGGCTGTGGTTGACGCCGTGGTAGGCGTCGACGCCGAAGCCCAGACAGCTGACCAGCCGTTCGGGGATCTCGGTCAGACCGGCCACCGCGCCCAGGCTGGCCATGTCCTCCTCGGGGGTGCCGAGCCCGGCCTCGTCGCCGCGCATCAGGATGTCGGTGCCGCCGTCAACCAGCAGGATCGCGTCGATGCCGAGGTGCCGGGTGAGGGCCCGGTAGGCGTCGCGCAGCGGCTGGACGCCGACCGAGGCGAAGGCCCAGACCGTGTCGGGCAGGCGGTGCAGGCGCAGCCAGCGGGCCAGGGTGCGTTCGGGGAAGTAGGGCTCGGCCGATCCGGTGTCCGGGCGGATCTCCGCCACGTCGGGCGCCAGCCAGACGTCCGCGCCGAGGCCGTGGAGGTGGCTGAAGGACAGGTTGGCCAGGTGGACCTCCTTGCCGGCCGCGCGCAGCGCGAGGGCGACCGGCAGCCCGGCGTAGACGTCGAACCCGCCGCCGGCTCCGGCGACGAGGATCCGTTCGGCGGACTTCAGACGGGTGAGCAGCGGGGGTTCGAAGAGCGAGGGCATCCGGGGACGGTACCAAGGCGGGTCGGGTACGGGCGGGCGTGAATTGTGCCGCTCCGGCGGCGGGTTGCCGCTCGGTGGGGGCCGCGGGTCACTTCCGGGCGAGGGCGGCGATGCCGGCCGTGACGATCGCGAGGCCGTGTTCGAAGCGCCGCTCGTAGCCGCCGAAGAGGTCCTCGCCGGCGGCCGCGGCGAGCGGGTGGTCGGGGCCGATCCGCTCGGCGCGCTCGGCGCTGTCGTAGCCGGGGGCCCGTTCGCCCGGGCGCGGGTGGACGGCCTGCTCCTCGATGACGAAGCCGATGGTGAAGCTGTAGGCGGTGAAGTAGGCGTCGACGGCCTCGGCGAGGGTGAAGCCGGCCCGGCGGAAGACGTCGAGCTGGGATTCCTGGTGCCGGGCGTGGCCGCTGTCGGTCAGCCGGGTGCCGCTGAACACCTTGGCGCCGTCGCGGTAGCCGAGCAGGGCGCGGCGCAGCGCCCGGCAGGCGGCGAGCAGGTGTTCCTGCCAGGGGGCGTCGGGGGCGGGGGGCTCGGCGGAGGCGGTCATGCGGCGGAGCATCTCGGTGGCGAGTTCGTCCAGCAGGGCCTGCTTGTTGGCGAAGTGCCAGTAGAGCGCGGGGGCCTTGACGTCGAGTTCGGTGGCGATCCGGCGCAGGGTCAGGCCGTCCAGACCGACCTCGTTGAGCAGCCGCAGGGCGGTGTCCGCCACCTGTGCCCGGTCCAGTTTCGCCGCCATGCGCACGCTCCTCCTCGATGACCCCTTGACAATTTAACACTGTTAAGGCCACGCTCGGAAGGCAGCCACTTAACAACGTTAAGGAGTCTTGGAGTGCACACTCCCGTACTGATCGTCGGCGCCGGCCCGACCGGCCTCACCCTCGCCCTGGACCTCGCCCGCCGCGGCGTGTCCGCGCTGCTCGTCGAGCGGGCCCCGGATCTGTTCCCCGGCTCGCGCGGCAAGGGCCTGCAGCCCCGCACCCAGGAGGTCCTCGACGACCTCGGCGTGATCGACGCCGTCCGGGCCTCGGGCGCGCCCTACCCGCTGATGCAGAGCTGGGAGGACGGCGAGCGCGGAGCCCGGTGGGACCTGATGGAGCGCGACAGGGCCGGCGACCCGTCGGTGCCGTACCCGGACATCTGGATGCTGCCGCAGTGGCGCACCCAGGAGATCCTCCACGCCCGGCTGCGGGAACTGGGCGGCGAGGCGGTGTTCGGCACCGCGCTGACCGGGCTGACCCAGGACGCCGAGCGGGTCACGGCGCGGCTGACCGGGCCGGACGGCGCCGTCCGCTCCGTCACCGCCGACTACCTGGTGGCCGCCGACGGCGGGCGCAGCACGGTACGGCGGGCGGTGGGCATCCCGATGGTCGGTGAGACGGTCGACCCGCACCCGGCACTCGTCGCCGACCTGCGGCTGACCGGCCTCGACCGCGCGGACTGGCACATCTGGCCGAAGGCCCCGGGCGGCCCGCTGCTGCTCTGCCCGCTGCCCGGCACGGCGGACTTCCAGCTGTTCGCCCAGTTCACGGACGGCGTCCCCGACACCTCCCCGGAGGGCGTGCGCCGGACCGTCGCCGAACGCACCCACCTGCCCGCCGAGGCCGTCACCGAAGTCCGCTGGGCCTCGGACTTCCGCCCGCGCGCCGCACTCGCCGACCGCTTCCGCGGCGGCCGGGTCTTCCTGGCCGGCGACGCCGCGCACATCCACTCCCCGGCCGGCGGCCAGGGGCTGAACACCAGCGTGCAGGACGCCTACAACCTGGGCTGGAAGCTCGGCCAGGTACTGCGCCACGGCGCGCCGGCCGAGCTGCTGGACAGCTACGAGGCCGAACGCCTGCCGGTCGCGGCCGACGTGCTGGACATCAGCACCTCGCTGCACCGCGCCGCGGCCGGCACCGGCGGCGACCGTCCGGTCCGGCGCGGCGAGCGCACCGAACAGCTCGGGGTGGGCTACCGGGGCGGCCCGCTGAGTGTCGACACCCGCACCGGACTGCCCGAGGACGCCCTGCGGGCCGGCGACCGCGCGCCCGACACGCCGCTGTCCGGCGGCGGGCGACTGTTCGACGTGCTGCGCGGGCCGCACTTCACCCTGGTGGCGGGCGGCGGCGAGCCGCCCGCGGCGCCGGCGGGTGTGCGCACCCTGCGGGTGGACGCCTGGGGCGCGGGGCTGTTCCTGGTCCGGCCGGACGGGTACCTCGGGCTGGCCACCACCGACCCGGCGGACCTGGACGGGTACTACGCCGCGGTGGGGCTGCGCCACTGAGCGGGCCGCGGTCGGGCCCGCCGTCCGGGCGGGCTCAGAACTGCGGGCCCCAGAGCTGGTCGGTGCAGCGCGCGTAGGTGTCCCGCCAGTGCGGCCAGTGCCGGACGGTCTCGTCGTCGCAGTCCGCGAGCAGCCGGTCGACCACCCGCTCGTCGACGCCCTCCAGCAGCCAGACCAGCGCGTCCGAGGAGGCCGGACCGTCGGCCGCCCGGAGCAGGTCCAGCAGCTCGGGCAGGGTGCCGATCCGGGAGCCGACCGGGAAGACGCCGTCCATCCGGGGCAGCAGCTGCCGCTCCTCGATCCGCAGGTGGGTCTCCAGCCGGGCGGCCAGCTCCTCCACCGCGTACGCCACCGGCCAGCTGCTGGCGGCGTCCCGGGTGGCGATCCGCACCAGGGTGGTCACCCGGGTGAAGGAGTGGTCCAGGTTGTGGTGGTCAGCCTCCAGCCAGTTGAGCAGCAGGCGCATCTCCGGCACGAAGCGGCGCAGCAGCGGCCAGAGCCGGGTGTCCTGCTGCTCGTGGTGGCAGGTGATCATGGCGGTCATGAAGTCCCAGTGCCGCTGGAGCGCCTCGCCCGCGGCCGGGTCGCCGGGCTGCAGCAGACGCAGCGCGTTGGGGAACCGGGCGAGGTCGCGGCGGATGGCGGAGTGCACCAGGCGCAGGCCCGCGAACGGGACGGGCGCCACGGAGGGCGGCTCGGCGGCGGCCCGGGCGCTCTCCCCGTCGGACGGGGCCGGAACGTGCGGGGTCCTGACGGGCAGCAGATGGCTGGGCATGGCGCTCTCTTCACGACTGGCTGAGGCTGGCCGCTGCGGACACCGCGTCTGTGGTGTCCCGGCCCGGGTCTTCAGGGTGGTGACATGCCATCAGGGTCGAATGAATGTCTGATTGACGCGCAGGTCAGGGGCCTGTCGACGGCTTTTCGCCGGACTTACCGCAGCCCACGAACCAGTATGGCGCGAGCGGAGCCGCCGAGGTGGCGGCTCCGCGAAATCCGGGACCGTCAGTCGCTCTCGGGCCCGGCCACGTTCTTGGTCAGCCACTCCAGGGTGTTCGGGATCATCTTCTTGAAGTCCGAGGTGAGGTGGTTGCCGCCGGGCTGCTCGTAGTAGTCGATCGTCAGCGGGGGCTTGGCCTTCGCCACCCAGGCCTTGACCAGCTTGACCTCGCCCGCGTTGGCCCCGCCGGCGGTCGCGAGCATCCGCACGTCGGCGGTGCCGGCGGCGACCAGCTGACCCGGACTGTTGGCCAGCCGGTCCTGCTCATAGCCCTTCCAGAGCGGGGAGTCCGGGTTGTAGTAGCCGTCGATCGGCACGGCCGCCTTGAAGACGTCCGGGTACTGCATGGCCAGCTTGGCACTGCAGAAGGCGCCGGTGGAGGCCCCCATCACGGCCCAGCCGTCCCGGCCCCTGACGGTGCGGAAGTTCGCGCGGACGAAGTCCGGGATGTCCTGCGACATCCAGGTGCCGATCTTCGGCTGGCCCGGGATGTCACTGCACTCCAGGGCCTTGGCCTCGTTGGACTCGAGGTTCTGCACCGGCATGATCATGATGAACGGGTGCGCCTTGCCCTCCTTCGACATCGCCGCGTCGGCCTCCTCGATGGGCAGCTGGTTGTCCGTCCAGGTGTTGTAGCCGGCGCTCTGGCCGCCCGAGTACAGGGTCAGCACCGGGAAGCCCGTGTTCGCGTACTTGGGGTCGCTGTACTCCGGCGGCAGCCAGACCCAGACCTTGCCGCTGACACCGGACTTCGCCCCGGTCAGCGTGGTCATCATGATCGGCCCGGCCGCCGTGTCCCGGACCTTCTTGAGCTCCGCGGCCGGCCCGGTCGGCTTCAGCACCTTGGAAGGCTTGGTCGGCGTGGGGCTCGGCGGTGCGGCCGGCGCCGCACCGCCGGCCGTCTTCGCGCCGTCGGCGGCCGGCTTGCCGGCGTCGGTGCTCCCGCAGGCCGCCAGCGAGGCGGCCAGCGCGAACGCGGCGGCACCGCCGAGAACGGCACGGGTACGGGAGGAGGGCGGCTTCGGCTGCACGGTGGGGACTCTCCGAGCGGTGTCTCGCCCGGTCGGTGTGTCCGGGCGGTGGCCCCGGCGGGACCTGGGATCGGGCGGCGGATCTCTGGCTGTCGGCCGCCCCGGAACGGGCGAGGCGGCCTCCGATCGGAGACCGCACCACCCGTGATCCTATGACGGACCGGACGGGTGGCCCGGTTGCGACGAAGATCCGGAACCCGCCGTCCGGCGGGGGTTCGCCCCGCCGAACGGCAGGGGTCACACCTGCGCGACAAGCACCTCGTCCACCGCGGAGCACCGGCGGGGCCCGCCCCTTCGGGCGGCTGGACCCCGGCACCGGCCGCGACCCCGGCGGACGGCGTGAGCGCCGCACCCGTGACCACTGTCACCCCGTCGTACCGCACGCCGTACGCACCGGAGACCGCGTGCCGCGCCAACTCGGTCAACTGCCACTCGGTCGGCCGATCCGCCGGCCCGGGCCCACGACTGCGGCGGCGCCCGCCCCGCCCGGGAGATTCGCCAGCGCGTCCGCCCCGCGCCGTGCCACGCCTTGGACACTCGTACCAGTGACGCCCGGGCCGCCGCTGCGGGATCATCGAGGCACCGCCGAGCACCCCGAGGAGCAGCACGTGTCGCAGCAGGTCGCCGTGGTCACCGGAGCCGGCAGCGGGGTGGGGCGCGCCGTGGCCCTGGAACTCGCGGGGGCCGGCTGGCAGCTCGTCCTGGCCGGCCGCCGCGACGGGCCGCTGCGCGAGACCGCCCGGCTGGGCGCCCCGACCGCGGCCGTGATCCCGACCGACGTCACCGACCCGGCCGCCGTGGACGCGCTCTTCGCCGGGACCGCCGAACGCTTCGGCCGGCTCGACCTGCTCTTCAACAACGCCGGCACCTTCGGCACCCCCACCCCGGTCGAGGACCTGGATCCGGCCGAGTGGCGGGCGGTGGTCGAGCTCAACCTGACCGGCGCGTTCCTCTGCGCGCAGGGCGCGTTCCGGCTGATGAAGGCCCAGCGGCCGCAGGGCGGCCGGATCATCAACAACGGCTCGATCTCCGCCCACGTCCCACGCCCGCACAGCATCGCCTACACCGCCACCAAGCACGCCGTGACCGGCCTCACCAGGTCGCTCTCACTGGACGGCCGTCCCTACCGGATCGCCTGCGGCCAGATCGACATCGGCAACGCGGCCACCGACATGACGGCGGCCATGACCACCGGGGTCCGCCAGGCGGACGGCCGGACGGCGCCCGAGCCCACCATGGACGTGGCCGACGTCGCCCGCACCGTCCGGCACATGGCCGAGCTGCCGCTGGAGGCCAACGTCCAGTTCGCGACGGTGATGGCGACGGCGATGCCGTACATCGGACGCGGCTGAGGCCGGGCCGCCACCACCACGTCGAGCACCCCTACCAGCCGAGCCCGATGGTCAGGCGGGAGGGCGGGTCCGCGTTCGGGAGGATCCTGACCGTACTCTGGTCGTTGACGTCGTCGTAGGCGAATCCGTAGGCGCGACCGGCCAGGCCGACGGCGTGGAAGAACCCGGCGTAGTCGTTCCTCACACCGGCCGGGTAGTAGGCGCCCGCGGTGTACCACTGCGCGGTGTCCAGCGCGACGCCGCGGTTGAGCGCCGCGCAGAACTCCGCACCCAACTCCAGTTCCACGGTGGCCATTCCGGGCGAGGCCAGGGCTCCGGAGCAGGCCATCACATCGGCGGTGGTGGGCTTGGAGAGGTGGTACGGGCCGGCGCCGTCCTTGGTGAACTGCAGCCGCCCGCCCACGACCCGCCCGGTGAAGGTCTGCCCGAGCCGGGTGAGGGTGAACTGCCGGTCGGCGTACTGCGCCCAGGCCGCGTCGATGGCTGGCTGGAGGTAGCCGGCCTGGGCGCCGCCGGGACGGAACCGCGCGGAGGTGCGCGGTGCGGTGATCCGGTACTGGTCCACCAGGCCCCGGAAGGCCGGCCCCACGTCGGTGCCGAACCGGCTGCGCACCTGATCGCGGGTCAGGGTGATGCCGACCGTCTGGTCGTAGCCGCTGGAGCTCTGCTGCAGGCGAGCCGTGACGGGGAAGCCGAACATGTCCACCTGGGTGGTGTTGCCGCCGAACGGCACCACCCCGTTGCGGTAGGTGAACTCGTACCAGTCGTAGTACACGTCGGCGTTGGGGTCGGCCGGGTTGAGCGGGTCGGGGCCGCCCCAGCCGGAGTCGTCGGGCGAGATCGGGATGTACATCGGCGAGCCGAGCGACAGGTACATCCGGGCGCCCTCCAGCCGGGCGGGTACGGTCACGGTGCTCGTCTGCGCCAGGGAGAAGGACATCGCGGCGTAGGTGCGGCCGTTCTTGACCAGGTGCCCGGGCGCGCTCTCGTCCAGGTGGCTGATGGGCGCGAGGGTGCCGTCCGGCTTGAGGTACGACCACCGGCCGGGGGTGGCCATGCCCAGGATCAGCACGTACGCCTGGCTGTTGGACCAGGTGCCCCGGGTGTTGTTGACGAAGGACACCGGGAAGCCGCCGGCACCGCCTTGGCCGCCGCCCGGCGGCGGGGTGGTCGTGCCGCCGAGGGCGTAGGAGAAGTGCGGGGTGTCGTAGAGCGGGCCGGACTTCTCGTAGGTGAACCAGTAGTCGAGCACGGCGCCCGCCGGCAGCGAACCGGCGGTCTTCGTCCAGGTGCCGGCCGCGCCGTCCATCCTGAAGTTCTGCTGGCTGGCTCCGTTCACCAGGTAGTGGACGTCGACCAGGGCGGCGGGGGCGGCCGGCCTGAACCAGAACTGGACCCGGCCCTCGCCGGCAGCGGTGACGCCCTGGGCGTAGTCGGTGGCGGCCCGGGCCGGGCCGACGGCCCCCAGCACGGCTGCGCAGAGCACGAGCAGCGCTGAGGCGAGGCGGAAGAGCTTGGTCACGACGACCTCTCACGGGGTGGGGGCAGATGAGAGCGCTCTCATTCGGAGGGTGTCGACCGCCTGACGCGATGTCAACCCTTTGCGTCAACTCTTCAACGGAAAGCCAGGATCTGCCACCGATTCGCCTTCATCCGTTGACAGCCGCCAGTGGCTCCGATACCAAAATAGAGAGCGCTCTCAGGATCCCCCACCCAACGAGAGGCACCCCATGCGGCACCGACCACCACGTCTCCGCCTCCTGTTCGCCGCGCTCGGCCTCGCCGGGCTGCTGGCCGGCGGGCTGGCCGGCCAGTTCGACCCCGCGCAGGCCGCGGTCCCGGCGCCCGGCGGCTGGACCCAGGTCTTCGCGGACGACTTCAACGGGCCCGCGGGCACCGGCGTCAACACCGCCACCTGGCAGTACACCACCGGCACCTCCTACCCCGGCGGCCCGGCCGGCTTCGGCACCGGCGAGGTCGAGACGATGACCTCCAGCACCGCGAACGTGGCCCTCGACGGCTCCGGCAACCTGCGCATCACCCCGGTCCGCAACGCCGCCGGGCAGTGGACCTCCGGCCGGATCGAGACCAACCGCACCGACTTCCAGCCCCCGGCCGGCGGAAAGCTCAGAGTCGAGGCCCGGCTCCAGATGCCGAACGTCACCGGGGCGGCGGCCAAGGGCTACTGGCCCGCGTTCTGGATGCTCGGCGCGCCCTACCGGGGCAACTACTGGAACTGGCCGAGCATCGGCGAGATCGACATCATGGAGAACGTCCAGGGCATCAACAACGAGTGGGCCACCCTGCACTGCGGCACCAGCCCGGGCGGCGTCTGCAACGAGACCACCGGCATCGGCGGCCAGCGCGCCTGCGGGCCCGGCACCTGCCAGAGCGGCTTCCACACCTACACCGTCGAGTGGGATCGCAGCACCAGCCCCGAGCAGCTGCGCTGGTACCTGGACGGCGCGCAGTTCCACACCGTCAACGCCAGCCAGATGGACGCCGGCACCTGGGCGGCCGCCACCGGGCACGGCTTCTTCCTGATCCTCAACGTCGCGATGGGCGGCGCCTTCCCGGCGGCCTTCGGCGGCGGTCCGGACGGGGCCACGGCCTCCGGCGTGCCGATGGTGGTCGACTACGTCGGGGTCTGGCAGTCCGGCACCGGCACCCCGACACCCACACCGACCCCGAGCCCCACCCCGACGGGCACCCCCAGCACCCCGCCGCCGGGCGGCCACCGGGACGCGTACGCGCCGATCCAGGCCGAGTCCTTCGACGGCCAGGGCGGCACCGCCACCGAGGCCTGCGCCGAGGGCGGCCAGGACATCGGCTCGCTGGCCAACGGCGACTGGGCGCTCTACCGCGGCGTCGACTTCGGTTCGACGCCCGCCCGGCAGTTCCTCGGCCGGGTGGCGAGCGGCGCGGCGGGCGGCGTCAGCGGCCTGGTCGAGGTCCGGCTCGACAGCCGTACCAGCGCCCCCGTCGGCTCCTTCGCCGTCGCCAACACCGGCGGCTGGCAGAGCTGGCGTACCGTCCCCGCCAACATCAGCGGCGTCACCGGCACCCACGACGTCTACCTGACCTTCACCAGCGGCCAGGGCGCCGACTTCGTCAACGTCAACTGGTTCGACTTCGGCCACTGACCCTGCGGCGCACTGCCGCGGGAGCACCACCGGTGGTCGGGTGGCCGGGTCACGGCAACGTGACCCGGCCACCCGACCACATCGGTTGTGAGTGAGCCCTTCAACTGGCCGGCGGGCAGCCAATCCGGCAGAGGTGTCCGTTCCAGCGCCCGCCGGGGAGCTCGACGTCGCAGCAGAAGCCGTGACCCCCGCCCTGGTAGTGCCGGGCGGGGGTCAGGGGTGGGTCAGCTGCGCCAGGTGTCGTTCAGGGCGACCTTGCCGCTCGACGGGACGGTGGCGGTGCGGTTGGAGCCGCTCTCCCAGGTCACCGCGCCGTTCGCCTCCTTGCGGATGTACTTGTACTCGAAGGCGGTACCGGCCGGCAGCGCCAGGTCGAGCTTCCAGACCGGGTAGGCCGCCGAGGACAGCGGCAGCGCCTTGGTGGTGTCCCAGTTCCCGAGGGCCGCGTTGTTGCCCACCACGAAGATGTTCTGCCCGAGGACCGTGGTGGCGTTCACGGCGAACGAGGCCCCGGTGGCGGCCGACGGGGTCGGGCTGGGCGACGCCGTGGTGCCGCCGCCGCTCGCGCCGACGTACAGGGCGACCGCGTCGCCCGCGCCGACGGTGGCGGTGAACTTCCCGTCCGTGCCCACGCTGTAGCTGGTCCCGGTGCAGCCGCCGCCCGCGACCGGGTCGCCGTGCTGCACGTCGCAGTAGCTGCCGGCCGGGAGCGAGGTCTGGAAGGTCTGGGTGATCGCACCGTTCTCGTGGTTGATCGCCACATAGCCCTTGCCGCCGCGCCCGAACGCGATGGCGTTGTTGCCGTTGGACCACCAGTTGGTCAGCGCCGTGCCGGACACCGCGTTGCGGAAGCCGACCATGTTGGCGACCTGCCGCCAGGCGTGGGTGCAGTTCCAGCCGTCCTGGTAGCAGGCGTTGACGGCGCCGCCGTTCGGCGGGCCGTCGTCGTGGCCGGTGAAGGCGTAACCGGAGTAGACGTTGGGCGAGCCGTACGGGGAGGCCAGCATGAAGACGTTGGCCAGGGTGTAGCTGTTGCCGTACTTGTAGGTCAGGGTGGAGCCGTTGCGCTCGGTGTCCCAGTTGTCGACGAAGGTGCGGGCCTGGCCGCTGCCGAGCAGGCCGGAGCCCCAGGAGGAGAGGTCGGCGATCCGGCCGCCGTCGAAGGCGCTCTTCAGCCAGGTGCCGGAGCGGAACTCGTCGACGTCGCCGGTGCCGGTGTACTCGCTCGGCTGGATCGGCTCGCCGGCCCCGTAGATGACCTCCTGCACCCAGTACGCGTTCGGGTTGCTCATCCTGGACTTGATGCCCGAGAGGTCGGCGGCGGCGATGTGCTTGGCCGCGTCGATCCGGAAACCGTCGACGCCGATCGAGAGCAGGTCGCTCAGGTAGTTGGCGATGGTCTGCTGGACGTACGTGCTGCCGGTGTTGAGGTCGGAGAGGTTGACCAGCTCGCAGTTCTGCACGTTGCTGCGGTCGCCGTAGTTGGAGATGGCGCTGCGGCAGGAGTGGAAGTCCTGGTCCTGGTAGTACCCGGGGTAGTTGTACTTGCTGTAGACGGTGCCGCCGGTGCCGGTGCCGGAGCCGGCCGACATGTGGTTGATCACCGAGTCGGCGATCACCTTGACGCCGGCGGCGTGGCAGGTGCTCACCATGGACTGGAACGCGGCCCGGTCGCCGAGCCGGCCGGCGATCCGGTAGCTGACGGGCTGGTAGGAGGTCCACCACTGGGATCCCTGGATGTGCTCCTGGGGTGGGGAGACCTCGACGAAGCCGTAGCCCTTGGGGCCGAGCGTGTCGGTGCAGGCCTTCGCCACCGAGTCGAACTTCCACTCGAACAGGGTGGCGGTGACGTCCTTGCCGCCGCCGGGCGGGCTGGCCGCCGCGGTCGGCGCCAGCGAGAGCCCGGCGCCGACCGACAGCGCGAGGGCCGCCGCGGCGGTGAGCGCGCCGGCGGCGCGGGCGGGGCGGGAGGTGGGGGAATTGGTGACCACGGTGTCTCCAGGGGGCGGGTGGGCGGCCTGGTTCGGCCCGCGGACGCAGGTGCGCGGGCCGGGGTGCGAAGAGGTGCAGGGCGGGGCTGGAGGGATGCGGCAGGACCGGCGGGCTGCGGATGGTGGGGCGCAGTCCGACCGGGCCGGAGCGCGGCGGGTGGGGTCCGCGCTACGGACGAGTCACTTGCTGCAAACTCATTGAAACTTTCAGGAAACTTGCAGTGCGGTGAGAACATATGACCGCCCGATGGGTGCGTCAAGGCCGCCGTCGGCAACGGTTCGATGTCACCGGAAAATCGGCTGATACCTCCGTCGGGGTCACCGCGTCAGTAGGAGTGACGTCACCAGTACCAATCACTCGGGGGAGCACCGGATGGACGACGCGGAACTCGACTTCGAGGAGTTCGCGAGCACCCGGGCCCGTCGACTGTTTCATGTCGCGTACATGATGTGCGGTGACTGGCACCAGGCCCAGGACCTGGTGCAGACCACCCTCGCCAAGATGTTCTCCATCTGGGGGCGGCTGCGCCGGGGGCAGGACGAGCCGGGCCTCGACGCGTACGCCCGGAAGGTGCTGCTCCGGTACTACCTGTCGCACCGCCGGCTGCGGAAGTCGACCGAGATCGTGATCGCCGAGGTACCGGACTCCCCCGAGTCGGCGCTGAGCCCCGATCTGCGGGTCACCCTCACCGCCGCACTGCGGCTGCTGCCGCCGCGCAACCGCGCGGTGGTGGTCCTGCGGTACCTGGAGGACCGCAGCATCGAGGAGGTCGCCGACCTGCTCGGGATGTCCACCGGCTCCGTCAAGAGCCTCAACACCCGCTCCCTGGCCAAGTTGCGGGGCATTCTGGGCGGCGACCGCGAGCTGATGTTCCTCTCCTGAGCCGCCTCCCCTTCCCGCCACACCGCACCGTCTCCCCCGAAGAACCGAACGAGGAACCCGGCCATGGACCTTGAACGCGACAGCGACGTCGACCGCGATCTCGACGGCGACCTCTCCCGCCGCTTCCAGGAGAGTGTGGGTGAGCTCTGCGCTCCCCCGGTGGTGCTGATGGTCGCGCAGGCGACCGCCCAGGGACGCGCCCTGCGCCGTCGCCGGCGGCTGGCCGTGGCGGGGTCCGCCCTCGTGGCCGCCGCGCTGGTGGGCACGGTCGGGGTGGTGACCGTCCGGCAGGCCCGGGGCCCGGCGTTCGCCGCCGCGCCCGCCACCGCCGCACCGGTGACCGACGCCCCCGGCGACCCCGTCCCCGAGCCGCGGTCGGGCCCCGCCGCCGAGCCCGCCGCCACCGGTGCCGACGGCATGCTGGCCGTGCTCAGCTCGCTGCTGCCGAGCGGGGCGTACAGCAACTTCGCCCCGGGGGCGGGGATGCCGGCCTCCGGCGGAAGCTTCCGGGTCGACTTCAACGACGGCCCGGGGCCGACCACCCTCGTGGTCTCGCTGATCGACGCGGACGGCGAGAAGTTCGACTGCGCGCACCTGCCGGCGCTGCCCCGGGCGACGCCGGCCTCGCCGGACGACTGCACGCAGACCACCCTCGACAACGGTGACCACATGGTGGCCTACCAGGGCGCCGAGGCCGGGAGCGGCCTCGTCGGCCGGACGGTCGCGGTACGGCACGAGGGCGGCACCGTGGTACTCATCACCTCGATGAACGGCACCACGCACCCGGCCGACGGCCGCACCACGGCCCGCGGGACGCGGCCCGGACCGGCCCTGGCCGAGGACCGGCTCGCCGCGATGGCCGACGACGAGAACTGGCTGAAGGCACTGTCCCCGCAGCTGATCGCGGAGGGTGCGGCCTGGCGGCGCGCCTGGGGGTGACCCCGACGGCAGGCCCGGGCTGGCTCAGACCGCGTCCGGCCCGCGCTCGCCGGTCCTGACCCGGACGATCCCCTCCACCGGCACGGACCAGACCTTGCCGTCGCCGATCTTCCCGGTCCGGGCGGCGGCCACGATCGCCTCCATCACCGGCTCGGCGTCCTCGTCCTCGACCACCACCTCGATCCGCACCTTGGGCACCAGGTCGATCCGGTACTCGGCGCCGCGGTAGACCTCGGTGTGCCCGTGCTGGCGGCCGTACCCGCTGGCCTCGGTGACGGTCAGTCCGTGCACCCCGATCTCCTGCAGCGCGGTCTTGACCTCGTCCAGCTTGAACGGCTTGACGACGGCGGTGATCAGCTTCATGTCGCGGGAGTCCTGTCGGACGAGTGCGTGAGCACGGTGGCGTGGGCCCCGGTGGTGCCGTGGCCCAGGACGCCGTGATCGTACGCGGTCTCGGCGTGCACGGCGAGGTCGAGACCCGTCAGTTCGTGCTCGGGCGAGGCCCGGAAGCCCATCAGCCGGTCGATCGCCTTCCCGATGCCGTAGGTCATGGCGAACGCGTACGCGCCGACCGCCAGGACCGCGACCAGCTGCCGGCCGAGCTGGCCGAGGCCGCCGCCGTGCAGCAGGCCGGCCGCGCCGCCGGTCATGGTGGCGGTGGCGAACAGTCCGATCAGTACGGTGCCGATGACCCCGGCCACCAGGTGGACACCGACCACGTCCAGCGAGTCGTCGAAGCCGAAGCGGAACTTCCAGCTCACGGCGTACGAGCAGACCACACCCGCGGCCAGGCCGATCACCAGCGCGCCGAGCAGGTCCACGCTGCCGCAGGAGGGCGTGACGGCGACCAGGCCGGCCACCGCGCCGGAGGCCGCGCCGAGCGTGGTGGCGTGGCCGTCCCGGCGCTTCTCCACCAGCAGCCAGCCGAGCAGGCCGGTGCAGCCGGCCGCCTGGGTGTTGAGCAGTGCCGCCGCCGCGAGACCGTTGGCGCCCAGCGCCGAACCGGAGTTGAAGCCGAACCAGCCGAACCAGAGCAGGCCGGCGCCGAGCAGCACCAGCGGCAGGCTGTGCGGCCGCATCGCCTCCTTCCTGAAGCCCAGGCGCGGGCCGAGCACCAGGGCCAGGGCCAGGCCGCTCGCGCCGCAGTTCACCTCGACCACGGTGCCGCCGGCGAAGTCCAGCGCGCCCAGCCGGGTGAGGATCCAGCCGCCGGGGGCGAACACCCAGTGCGCGACCGGGACGTAGACCAGCAGCGTCCAGACGGCGGTGAAGGCCACCCAGGCGCCGAACCGGGCCCGGTCCGCGATGGCTCCGCTGATCAGCGCGGCGGTGATGATCGCGAAGGTGAGCTGGAAGGTGGCGAAGAGCAGGGTCGGCACATGGCCGGTGAGGCTGGTCGGGGTGATCCCGGTCATCCCGAGGTGCTCCAGGCCGCCGATCAGGCCCCAGCCGCCGGCGTCCGCCCCGAAGGCGAGCGAGTAGCCGGCCAGCAGCCAGACCACGGTGACCACGGCGATCGAGACGAAGCTCATCATGATCATGTTGAGCGTGCTCTTGCTGCGGACCATGCCGCCGTAGAAGAGCGCGAGGCCCGGGGTCATCAGCAGGACCAGGGCGGTGCTGGCCAGCAGCCAGGCGGTGTCGCCGGTGTCGAGACCGGACGAGGATTCGGCGAGCAGCATGCGGAACCTTCCCGTACGGCGCGGATCGCACCGTGGGTGGGGTTGTGCGCACGCCGATCCGGAGAGTTTCGCCGTACCGGGTTTCCTGTTGCGGACGACGGTGTTTCACCGGTGTTTCGTGTTGCGTCGAGGTTGCCGAAGGCTCACAGGCCGGCGCCGGCCGCCGCCGGACGGCCGAAGGGCCCGGCGGCCGAAGCCGCCGGGCCCTTCACCGCCCCGGGGTCAGGGTCAGTTGCTGGTGTTGATCGCGGTGTCGTCGATCACGAAGCTCGTCTGCAGCGAGGAGTCCTCGACGCCGTTGAACTTCACGGTCACCGACTGGCCCGCGTAGGAGGACAGGTCGACCGTCTTCTGGACGTACCCGGTGGCCTTGTTGAGGTTCGAGTACGAGGCGACCGTGGTGCCGTTGACCGTGACGGTCAGCTTGTCGTACGCGGTGGTGGTGGTGGTCTCCGCCGTGTCGATGTGCAGCCAGTAGCTGAGGGTGGCCTTGCAGCCCACCGGGATGGTCACCGTCTGCGCGGCGGAGTCCGTGTGGGCGGAGCCGTAGCCGTTCAGCCAGGCCTTCCAGGAGCCGGTGTGCGAGGCCTGCGAGGCGCTGTTGTCGACCACGCCGCTGGTGACGGTCCACGGCGCGGCGGTGCCGGTCTCGAAGCCCGCGTTGCCGAGCAGCTGCGCCGGGGTGCAGGTGCCGCCGGTGGTGTTGACCGTCCAGGTGAAGCTGGTGGTGCCGGTCTTGTTGGCGGTGTCCTTGGCGGTGACCGTCACGTTGGAGGTGCCCGCGGTGGTCACGGTGCCGGTGATCTTGCCGGTGGAGGCGTTGATCGACAGGCCGGCCGGCAGGCCGGTGGCCGTGTAGGTCAGCGCGCCGGTGCCGCCGGAGGCCGAGATCTGCAGGTTCACCGCGGAGTTGACCAGGGTGACCTGGTTGCCCGGGTTGGTGACCACGGGCGAGCTCGGCGGGGTCACGGTGCCGACGTTGACGGCGGCCCAGGCGGTGGCGACGGCCGTGTACTCGGCGCTGCCCGCGCCGTACAGGTCGGTCGCCGCGTTCAGGGTCGCGGTCCGCGCGGCGGCGTAGTTGGTGGTGGAGGTCATGTAGGTGGTCAGCGCGCGGTACCAGACCGCGGCCGCCTTGTCCCGGCCGATGCCGGTGACGGTGATGTTGTTGAGCGTCGGGCTGTTGTAGCTGACGCCGTTGATCACCTTCGCGCCGCTGCCCTCGGACAGCAGGTAGAAGAAGTGGTTGGCGACGCCGGACGAGTAGTGGACGTCCTTGTTGCCGACGGTCGAGGACCAGCTGTCGGCGGAGGCCCCGTCCTTCGACGGCTTGTCCATGTAACGGAGCGGCGTGCCGTCCCCGTTGATGTTGATGAGCTCGCCGATCAGGTAGTCGGGGTTGTCCGACGGGATGTTGGCGTAGAACTCGACCATGGTGCCGAAGATGTCCGAGGTGGCCTCGTTCAGGCCGCCGGACTCGCCGGAGTAGTTGAGGTTGGCCGTGGCGGCGGTGACGCCGTGGCTCATCTCGTGGCCGGCCACGTCCAGCTCGGTCAGCGGGGCGTTGTTGCCCGAGCCGTCACCGTAGGTCATGCAGAAGCAGCTGTCGTCCCAGAACGCGTTGACGTAGTTCTGGCCGTAGTGGACGCGGCTGTAGGCGCCGACACCGTCGTTGCGGATGCCGTTGCGGCCGAAGGTGTTCTTGTAGTAGTCCCAGGTCGCCGAGACGCCGAAGTGGGCGTCGACGGCGGCGGACTCCTTGTTGCTGGCCTGCCCGTTGCCCCAGGTGTCGGTCGACTTGGTGAAGAGGGTGCCGGCGCCGGACGTCCCGTTGTTCAGGTTGGTGGTGTACATCCCACCGCGGGTGTTGTCCTTCATCTGGTACGTCGAACCCGACAGCGTGGTGCCGATGGTGACGTTGCCGACGAAGACGCCCTGGCCGGTGCCGGTCTGCACGCCCTCGAACTTGTGGATGACGGTGCCGGTGCTCGCGTCGGTGACGACGTGCAGCTTGCTCGGCGTGCCGTCCGCCTCGGTGCTGGAGACCACGGTCTCCCAGGCCAGGCGCGGCGAGCCGTCGGCGGCCCAGACGACCAGGCGCGGGGCGGTCTGCAGGCTGGAGCCGGCCTCCGCGGCCAGCGCGGTGGCCTGCGCCTTCGGGGCGGCCAGCGCCGGGGTGGTGCCGACGCCGTTCAGCGAGGCCTCGGAGGCCCGGTCGACGCTCTTCACCGTGCCGGCGGAGGTCTGGTGCACCACCATGTCGCCGCCGAGCACCGGGAGTCCGCCGTAGGTGCGCTCGTAGCGGAAGTGCTGGCTGCCGTCGGCGTCGCGGAACGCGTCCTTGACGACCAGCTTCTCCTGGCTGCCGAGGCCGAGGGTCTGCGCCAGCGCGGCGCTCTGCTGGCCGGCGGCGGCGAGGGCGGCGGCCTGGCCGGCGGGCGCGACGGGGGACGGGGCGCTCGGCGCGGCCTGCGCGGCGACCACGGGGAAGCCGGTCACCAGCAGCGCGGTGGTGGCGGCGAGGGCGGCCAGACTCGTCCGGACATGGGTGTGACGGGACAATGCAGACTCCTTATCCGACCGTTCGCGGGGTCACGAGCGGTGGAGAGAACCTGGGCCGCGGGGTTGCGGCGCAGCGGGGGCCCTGCCGCTGGTGCGCGGCATGGGTGCGGTGCAATCAGGAGCGGGTACAGAGTGGAGCCGGTAGCGCTGAACCTGCGCTGGATCGGCTGCCCCCGGGGGGTGGGGCCCCCTCGCGTCTGCAGCCGGGGGAATCGTGGCAGCAAACGGACCGTGAATGACAGATGCATGCCACTGATTGGCCAATTAGCGTCAATGGCACCGCGCGGCCGGCCCGGTGCCACCGCCGAGCCTGCTGCACATGGATGTCATTGCGGCTCGGCAGCGATCGAGCTAGCGGGACCACTGCACGCGTAGACCGGCCGAACGACCGGTCGGCGTCAGGAGGACATAAGGGCCGGTACATGCCAAGTTTTTCCGGCCGCCATGGACGGTTTCCGGCCACCCGGCGTCACACGGTCCGAAACGCGCCCCAGGGGCCCCGCGACCGCGGAGCCCCTGGAGACGCCCGACTGATCGTCAGTTCTGTACGAACACCGCCACCGTCCGCCCGGGCACGGTGAAACCGCCGGTGGCCGGATCGAACCCTGCCTGCTTGACCACCGGGTCGGCCCCCTGGGCCTGCACCCGGTGCAGCGACTGCGCGGTGCCCGCCAGCGCGTCCACCGACTGCCGCTGAGCGGTCGGGGTCGCGTTGAACACCACGGTGATGCCCTTCTCGGCCCCCTTCAGCCCGGAGCCGTCCAGGTGCATGGTGATCACACCGGGCGTCTCGCCGGCGGTGCCGGAGAGCGGGAAGGACAGCCGCCGCTGGACCTCGGCGGCGCTGCTCAGGGCGAACAGCGGTGAGGACTGCCGGATCTGCAGGTACTGCCGGTAGAGCGCGCTGCTCGCCCCCGTCTCGTTGCAGCCGACGGTCAACCGGGGGTCGGCCAGCAGGGACTTGGCGGTGGGCCACATCGAGCGGTTGTCGGCCGCCATCGGCACACCGCGGCCCCAGCCGTTGCCCTGCCCGCAGTCCCAGTGGATCGCGTTGAACCAGTCACCCGAGTCGTAGGAGTTGGCGTCCAGCGACTTGGAGCGCAGCAGGTCGCTGCCGGCCTGGGCGAAGCCGGGCCCCTGCGTCAGGGCCGTCAGCGACAGACCGAGCGCCTGCATCCGGGCCCGGTCGGCGGGCGAGGTGGACTGCGGCAGCTTGTAGGCGAGGGCGTCGAAGAGGTCCGCGTTGTCGTGCGCGTCCAGGTACTCCACCGCCTCACCGGGCGCGGCGGCGTAGCCGGTCGGGGCGCCGTTGTAGTCGACCCCGGCACCGCTGACGGCCTTGCCCGAGCTGTCGGTGAAGGTGAATCCGGCCAGATTTCCGGTCAGCCCGACCTTGATCTGGTCCATCTGGTGCAGCAGCCGGGCCTTCTGCTGTTCGGGGGTGCCGTTGTCCGCCGAGCCGTTCGGGTCGGTGTACAGGCCGGAGGCGAAGCCCTGCTGCGGCGCGGAGGAGAGCTGGAAGTTGCCGCCCCGCCCGGCGTCGCGGACCCGGTCGTTGAAGGTGGCGATCCCGGTGCCGGCCATGTTGGCCTGGGTGGCCTGGACGAACCGGGCGTCGTTGGCGACGGTGCCGAAGTTCCAGCCCTCGCCGTACAGGAAGATGTCCTTGCCCTCGACGCCGTCCCGTTCCCGGGTCAGCCCGCGCAGCGCGGACTGCACGTCCAGCATGGTGGACTTCGGGTCGAGCCCCATCAGGTCGAAGCGGAACCCGTCGACCCGGTACTGCCGCGCCCAGGTCACCACCGAGTCGACCACCAGCTTGTTCATCATGGCGTGCTCGGGGGCGGTGTCCGCGCAGCAACTGTCCGTGGTCACCTGGCCGTTGTCGCCGAGCCGCTGGTAGTAGCCGGGCACCACGCGGTCGAGCACCGAGTGCTCGGCCTGCCCGGCGGCGGCGGTGTGGTTGTAGACCACGTCGAGCACCACCCGCAGCCCGGCCTCGTGCATCGCCTGGACCATCGCCCGGAACTGCACGGTCCGCGCGGTGCCGGTGGGGTCGGTGGCGTACGAGCCCTCGGGCACCGTGTAGTGCAGCGGGTCGTAGCCCCAGTTGTAGGCGTCGTCCGCCTGGACGGCCGCCACGCACTCCTGCTGCTTCTCGCCGTCGGCCGGCAGCGCGGCGAGGTCGCAGGCGGGCAGCTTCTGCTCGGCCCGGTTCTCCCGGATGGTGGCGATGTCGAAGGTGGGCAGCAGGTGGATGGTGGTGACGCCGGCCTTCGCCAGCTCGCGCAGGTGCTGCATGCCCGCCGAGGCGGACTCGGTGAAGGCCAGGTAGGTGCCGCGCTCCGGGGCCGGGACGCTGGTGTCGGCCACCGAGAAGTCGCGGACGTGCAGCTCCTGGATCTGCTGGCGGACGGCGGGGACGGCGGCCGGGGTGCGGTGCGCGTCCCAGCCGGCCGGCTTGTTCGCCCGGTCGCCGAGGTCGGTGACCAGGCTGCGCTTCGAGTCGGCCGACAGCGCGACCGAGTACGGGTCGGTGACGGTGTTGGTGACCAGCTGCTGCACGCTCGGCGCCCACACCTTGACCTGGAACAGGTAGTAGCGGCCGTCGAGTTCGCCCGCGTCCCGGGTCAGCGACCAGACCCCGCTGGCGTCGTCCCGGCGCAGCGGCACCGTTCTCGGGGTGCCGCCGGTGGCCCGGTCGAAGAGCTGGACGGAGACCTCGGTGGCGGTCGGCGCCCAGAGCGACAGGGTCACCCGGCGGCAGTCGCGGCGCAGCCAGTCGCCCTGGGTGCGGTTGCTGTAGACCGGCCCGAGCGCGGCCCCGGCGGCCTTGGCCGCGTACAGGTCGTCGAGCACGCCCGGGATCTGCACGCCGGTGGCGGCCAGGACGGCGCCGTTCGGCAGGTGCTCGGTGAAGAGCAGCTGACCGCGCAGCGCGGCGGTGACCCGTCCGGTGTCGCGCTGGTCGACGGTGAAGGCCCGGTAGCCCGCCAGGTGCGGGTACTTGGTCTTCTGGGCCGCGGTCAGGCCGGCCGCCGGGGTGAGCCGGATCCAGTGGCCGGGCTTGGTGAGCGCGCCCTTGTCGGCCTTGATCCCGCCCTCGGGGTCGTAGACCAGCTGGGCGCTGGTTCCGCCGGCCAGCGCGGCGTCGCCGGCGCCGTACCCGGCCGGGACCACCACGGTGCGGGCGTCGATCCACTGGGCCCGCGCGGAACCGAGGTCGAGCTGGGAGCTGCTGCCGGGGGCCTGCGGGAGGAGGTGGCCTTCCTGGCCTCCGATGATCCAGATCTCGCGGCCCGTGGTGGCGAGGTCGAGCGACTGGTCGGTGGGCAGGTCCTTGTCGTTGCCGTTGTGGATGATGTAGCTGAGGCTGGTGGCGCCGGCCGCGAGCGGCACCTCGAAGACGGCGCCGAACGCGTCCCGGCGGGCGGGCGGCAGCGGCTTGCCCCAGTCGGTCGGGGTGGCGGCGCCGGTCCAGTCGTGCAGGCCCCAGCCGTCGTAGGCGCCGTCGGCCCGGTGGTAGTGGATGACGGCGGTGCCGGCCGGGACGGGGACGGCCGGGTCGGGGTTGGCGGTGCGGACGGCGGGGTCGCCCTCCTTGAGCCAGACCTCCCCGGTGCTGCCGAGCTCGATGTGGCGGTCGGTGTCGACGTCCTTGGCGCCGTCCTTCTCCACGATGAAGCCGAGGTCGGCGGCGCCGTTCTTGAGCTTCACGTAGGCGAAGGCGCCGTAGGCGTCCCGGCCGACGAAGGGGTGGCCGGCCGGCCACGGGGTGGACTCGCCGTCGGCGAGGTCGCCCCAGGCGTAGAGGTTCCAGCCGTCGTAGTCGTTGTTCTTGCGCTGGTAGTGCACCACCGCGTACGGGCGTGAGCTCGCCGTGGGCACCGGCTTGGGCGCGGGGGTGCCGGTGGTGAAGCTGCCGGTCGCGGAGCGCAGGTGTCCGGCCGAGTCGCGGACCACGGCCTTGTAGCGGACCACCGTGCCCGGCGCGACCGCGCCGAGGTCCTGGGTGACCCGCCAGTCGCCGTTGTCGGCGGTGCCGAGGGTGCGCCAGGGGCCGTTGCCGATCTGCGCGGCGAAGCTCACCCGGTCGAACCCGCCGCCGGCCACCTCGGCACCGACGGTGACCGTGCCGCTGGAGCCGTCGGCCGGGGGCCGCACGGTCAGCGCCGGGGCGGCGGCCGGGGCGGCGAGCCGGCCGGCGGCCTCCAGCACCACGGAGGAGAGCGGCGGCACGGTGACGGTGATCTTCTTGTCGGCGCCGGTGGTCAGCCGCTCCCCGGCAGCGGGGTAGAGCCGGTCGAAGGCCAGGCCGGCCGAGTAGGTGGCCAGCGTGACGGTCTTCGCCTCGGCGGCGTTGTTGACCGCGACCAGGTACTCGACCTGCTCGGCGGCGTCGATCCGGGAGAAGGCGTACACCCCGGGCCCGTCGGCGGCGTAGCGCTCGATCTGGGCGCCGTCGGCCAGTGCCGGGTGGTCCTTGCGGAGCTTGGCGAGGGCGGATATGCCCTGGTAGAGCGGGCCGCTGCGGCCGTAGCGGTCGGCGGAGCCGGCGGCGCCGCCGATCACCGGGTCGCTGTTGTAGGACGGGGTCCTGGAGGCGAACATGTCCTGCCGGGCGTCCTTGTCGCCGCCCGCGCCGGTGAAGCCCTGCTCGTCGCCGTAGTAGACGACCGGCTGGCCGCGGGTGAGGAACTGGAGCTCGTTCGCCAGCCGGTCCTTCGCCAGCAGCTGCTCGGGGCTCGCGGAGGGGTTGTCGGCGCGCAGGAAGGAGCCGATCCGGCCCATGTCGTGGTTGCCGAGGAAGGTCGGCAGCTCGTACGCGTCGGTGTCGGCGGTGGTGTAGCGGTAGTCCTGGCCGTAGACCGAGGCCAGGGCCTTGGCCGAGCCGTTCTGCGAGGTGAACGAGCGGGCCGCCTCCTGGAACGGGAAGTCCAGGGTGGCCTGCAGCCGGCCCTTGGTGACGTACGGCGAGGTGACGGCCGGGTCGCCGGAGTAGACCTCGCCGAACATGAAGAACCGCCGGTTGCCCTGCTCGGCCGCGTACTTCTTGAGCGCCGGCGCCCACTGCTGCCAGAAGGCGAGGTCGACGTGCTTGACCGTGTCGATCCGGAAGCCGTCCACGCCGGTCTCCCGGACCCACTGCTCGTAGACCTTCTTGAAGCCCTCGACCACCCGCGGGTTCTGGGTGTCGAGGTCGTCGAGGCCGGAGAAGTCGCCCTCGGTGGCGGACTCGCCGGCGAAGGTCGAGTTGCCGCGGTTGTGGTAGAGCGCGGGGTCGTTCAGCCAGGACGGGGTCTTGGCGGTGGCGTCGGCCTTGGTGCGCAGCACCGGGCTGTACGGGAAGGAGTCGGCCGTGATCGCGGGCCACTTCGCGCCCGCGTCGGCGAGGGCGGTCTCGTCGACCGGGTTGCCGTCGGCGTCCAGGGTCGGGTAGGCGCCGGTGGAGCGGTAGCCGGAGGCCTGCTCGCGGTTGTCGAGGACGTCGGCGGTGTGGTTGGTGATGACGTCGAAGAAGACCTTGATGCCCTTGCCGTGCGCCTTCGCGATCAGCTCCTTGAGCTGGGCGTTGGTGCCGAAGTGCGGGTCGACCTGGGTGAAGTCGGTGATCCAGTAGCCGTGGTAGCCGGCCGACGCGTCGGCTCCGCTGCCCTGTACCGGCTTGTTCTTGAAGATCGGTGCCAGCCAGATCGCGGTGGTGCCGAGGTCCTGGATGTAGTCGAGCCGGTCGATCAGGCCCTTGAGGTCACCGCCGTGGTAGAAGCCCTTGTCGGCGGGGTCGAACCCGTTGTCCAGCCGGCCGCCGGTGATACCGCCGGCGTCGTTGGCGGTCGAGCCGTTGGCGAAACGGTCCGGCAGGACGAAGTAGAACTGCTCCCTGGTCAGGTCGTGCCGGCCCGCCGTGGCCGCGAGCGCGGCGTCGGACGGCGGTGCGGGCGCGCCGGCGGCGGCGACCGGGGCCGCGCCGAGCGTGACGGCGATCAGGGATGCGGCGAGCAGTACGGCGGCTCGGCCGGGACTGCGGTAGGGCGTCGTGCTCCGGGGCGGGCGGGGCTGGACTTCGGCCACGGCTGGCTCTCCCTCGATGCGGCTCGTCGTCGATGAGTGGCCGGACCGTAGCGCGCTGAAATATGTTTCAGCAAGATGCAGAAAATGTTGCAAGCAGGGTCTTGACCGAACCGTTGTGCAGACCGCAGAGTCGGTACCGAGCGCGCCCGCCGGACACCTGACCCCCGGCGGGCACCCTCACTCCGGCCAAAGCCCAGGTCAAAAACGTCCACCCCGGTTCGACCGCCCGTTACCCGCGAGCAACAATGGTCGATATGCGCCCCTACACCTCTCCTTCCCCTACCCCTGCAGGGGGACAGTCGGTGAAGAATCCCCGACCACAGGATGAGCAGGCGGCCACGAGACGTCTGGCAGACTTCTCCCCCATGGGGGAATCGACCGAGATCCATGCAGCCGGCGCCGACCGCGCCGCCGCGGCGCCCACCGGCGGTTCCGTTCCCGTCGCCGCCCGACCGGGCCGGCCGGCGGACGGAGCCACCCGCGTCGCCCAGTCACCGACCGCCGCCCTGCGCGGCCGGGTCCGGGAGCAGCGCCGGCGGCCCGCCCGCCCGCGGCTGTGGTTCGAGCTCGCCCTGATCGGCATCAGCTACTGGCTCTACTCGCTGGTCCGCAACGCCGTCCCCGAGCAGGCGTCGATCGCCCAGCGCCACGCGACCTGGATATGGGACTTCGAGCGCGCCCTGGGCGTAGCCGTGGAGCGCTCGGTGAACCACGCGATCGACTCGGTCGGCTGGCTGATCGTGGGGATGAACTACTACTACGCGACCCTGCACTTCATCGTGACCATCGGTGTGCTGGTCTGGCTCTACCGCAGCCACCCCGGACGCTACGCGGCGACCCGCACCGTCCTGTTCGTCACCACCGGCATCGCCCTGGTCGGCTTCTACTTCTTCCCGCTCGCCCCACCCCGGCTGATGACCGGCGGGAACTTCGTCGACACCGTGGCCGCACACCACACCTGGGGCTCGATGGCCTCCGGCCCGGCCGCCCACGTGTCCAACCAGTACGCGGCGATGCCCTCGATGCACATCGGGTGGTCGCTCTGGTGCGGACTGACGATCTTCTTCCTGGCCCGCCCGCTCTGGGTCCGGATCCTCGGCCTGGTCTATCCGGCCGCCACCCTGGTGGTCATCGTCTCCACCGCCAACCACTTCTGGATGGACGCCGTCGGCGGCGCCCTCTGCCTGGGCGTCGGCTTCCTGGCCGCCCGGGCCGTCTACCACGTCTGGGCCTACCAGCTGCCGAAGGTGACCGTCGCCGTCCCGGACGGCGACGAGGTCACCGTCCCCGAACAGTGGACGGCCGAGGTCGGCGCCGGCCGGTCCTGACCCCGCACGACACCCCGATGCCCCGCCCGGACCGGCTGCCGGCGGGGCACCGCCGTCTCACGGCCCGTAGAACAGCCGCTCCACCACCGCGCGGGCCCGGCGGGTGGTGCGCCGGTAGTCGTCCACCAGCTCCCCGCTGTGTCCGGCGCCGTAGCCGAGGTAGCGGGCCACCCCGGACAGCTCGCGGGCGTCGCCGGGGAAGGAGTCCCCGGCCCGGCCGCGCACCAGCATCACCGCGCTGCGCACCCGGGAGGCCAGCAGCCAGGCGGCGTCCAGCACGGCGGCGTCCTCGGCCCCGATCAGGCCGGCCTCGGCCGCCGCGGCCAGTGCCTGCCTGGTCCGGGTGGTCCGCAGCGCGGGGACGGCGTGGCCGTGCTGCAGCTGGAGCAGCTGCACCGTCCATTCGACGTCGGCCAGACCACCGCGTCCGATCTTGGTGTGGGTGGTCGGGTCGGCGCCGCGCGGCAGCCGCTCGGACTCGATCCTGGCCTTGATCCGCCGGATCTCCAGCAGATCCCGCTCGGGCACCCCGTGGCCGGGGTAGCGCAGCGGATCGATCAGCGCCCGGAACCGCTCCCCCAGGTCTGCGTCGCCCGCCACCGGCTCGGCCCGGAGCAGCGCCTGGCTCTCCCACACGTGCGACCAGCGCCGGTAGTAGGCCGCGTACGAGGCCAGCGTCCGCACCAGCGGTCCCTGCCGGCCCTCGGGGCGCAGATCGGCGTCGACCAGCAGCGGGGGCTCGGTCGAGGGGGCGGCCAGCAGGGAGCGCAGTTCGTTGCAGACGGCCCGGGCGGCCCGGGCCGCGTCCTCCTCCAGCATCCCGAGCAGCGGCTCGTGGACCAGCAGGACGTCGGCGTCGGAACCGTAGCCGAGCTCGTGGCCGCCGAAGCGGCCCATCGCGATCACCGCGAGCCGGGTCGGCAGTTCGCCGTTGTCCGCCTCCCAGCCCGCGACGCAGGCCCGCAGGGCGCCCTGCAGGGTCGCGGCGTTGAGCGCGGTGAGGGCCTCGCCGGCGGCGTCCAGGGCGCTCGACTCGTCCGGACCGAGGCGGCCGAGCAGGTCGGCCGCGGAGGTGCGGAACAGTTCGCGCCGGCGGACGGCGCGGGCGGCGGCCACCCCGGCGGCGGCCGTCGGGGCCCGGCCGACGGCGGCCAGGATCTCCTGTTCCAGCGCGGCCCGGCCGCGCGGGACCAGGCCCTGCGGGTCGCCGAGCATGGCGACCGCCTCGGGGGCGCGCAGCAGCAGGTCGGGGGCGAGCCGGCCGGCCGAGAGCACCCGGGCGAGCTGCTCGGCGGCGGCGCCCTCGTCGCGCAGCAGCCGCAGGTACCAGGGGGTGCGGCCGAGCGCGTCGGAGACCTGGCGGAAGTTGAGCAGCCCGGCGTCGGGGTCGGCGGAGTCGGCGAACCACCCGAGCATGACCGGCAGCAGGGTCCGCTGGATGGCCGCCTTGCGGCTGACCCCGGAGGCCAGCGCGGTCAGGTGGCGCAGCGCGGCGGCGGGGTCGGCGTAGCCGAGCGCCTCCAGCCGGGCCCTGGCCCCCTCGGGGGTGAGCGCCGCGTGGCCGAGCCCGGCCGCGCCGGTCGGCAGCTCGGCCACCGCGTCCAGCAGCGGGCGGTAGAACAGCCGCTCGTGCAGCCGCCGCACCTCGACCGCGTGCCGCTTCCACTCCCGGTCCAGGGCGGCGACCGGGTCGGCCCGGGTGTCGTCCTGGATCCCGGCGGCGAGCGAGCGGGCGAGCCGCCGCAGGTCGGCCGGGTCCTTGGGCACCAGGTGGGTACGGCGCAGCCGGTACAGCTGGATCCGGTGCTCCAGTGCGCGCAGGAAGCGGTACGCGGCGTCCAGCGAGGCCGCGTCCGCCCGGCCGACGTAGCCGCCGGCGCTGAGGGCGGCCAGTGCCGCCAGGGTGTTGCCGCTGCGCAGCGACGGGTCGGTACGGCCGTGCACCAGCTGGAGCAGCTGGACGGCGAACTCCACGTCGCGCAGACCGCCCGGGCCCAGCTTGAGCTGTCGGCCCACCTCGGTCGCGGGGATCGCGTCGACCACCCGGCGGCGCATCTGCTGGACGTCGGTGACGAAGTTGTCCCGGGCCGCGGCCTGCCAGACCAGCGGGGCGATCGCCTCGGCGTACGCGGCGCCCAGCTCGGGGTCGCCAGCCACCGGGCGGGCCTTGAGCAGGGCCTGGAACTCCCAGGTCTTGGCCCAGCGCTGGTAGTAGGCGAGGTGGCTGGCCAGGGTGCGCACCAGCGGGCCGTTGCGGCCCTCGGGGCGGAGGTTGGCGTCGACCGGCCAGATGGTGCCCTCGCCCGTGGTGTCCGAGCACAGCCGCATGGCGCGGGCCGCCAGCCGGGTGGCCGCCCGGGTGGCCTGCTGCTCCTCGACGCCCTCGCGCGGCTCGGCGACGAAGATCACGTCGACGTCGGAGACGTAGTTGAGCTCCCGGCCGCCGCACTTGCCCATGCCGATCACGGCGAGCCGACAGGCCGCGGCGGCCTCCTCGTCCTCCTGTGCGGCGATGTCCAGGGCGGCCTGCAGGGTGGCACCGGCCAGGTCGGCCAGCTCGGCGGCGGTCTGCGGCAGGTCGGTCGTGCCGCTCAGGTCGCGGGCGGCGATGGCGAGCAGACAGCGGCGGTAGGCGGCGCGCAGGGCGTCGGCCCGCCCGGCGGGCGCGGCGGCCCGGACCCGGGTGGACAGCTCCCGCTGGAACTCGGCCTGTCCGGGGTGCATGTCGCGCTGCTCGAAGGTGACCAGCGCGTGCCAGTCCCGGGGGTGGCGGGCCAGGTGGTCGCCGAGCGCGGCGGAGGCGCCGAGTACCCCGAGCAGCCGGTCGCGCAGCGGCTTGGAGGTGGTGAGGGTGTCCCGCAGGGTGTGCCGCTCGGACTCGTCCAGGGCTTCCAGCAGATGGGCCAGCCCGCGCAGGGCCAGGTCCGGGTCGGCGACGGCGCCGAGCGCGTCGAGCAGCACCGGGTCGGCGGCCAGGCCGTGCAGGGCCGGCCCGGCGAGCAGCCGCAGGGCCTGCTCCGGGTCGGTGAAACCCCGGCGGACCAGCCTGATCTCCGGCCGGCTGATACGGTTTCCGGCCCGTTCCTCCACTGCCATGGCCCCTCCGGTGCGGTGGTCGGCCCGAACGAGCTGCGCGGGCCTACGAACCTACGAAGCTACGAGCCTACGATCGCCGGGCCGCGGCCCGCTCCCCCGCACGGGACCCGCGGCCGCCACCCGACGGCCGCGCCTTCGACCCTGCCACGTCCAACCCTGCCACTTCCCGCGGTCGAACACCCGTGTCCGGTACGAGCTGCCCCGGGCCGCTCACCCGACCCGCTCAACGCAGCTCGGCCGGCGGCGTCCGCCCGGCGTCCACCGGCTCCTCGCGCACCAGGCTGCCCCAGACCGCCATCCGGTAGAGCGAGGTGTAGACCGGCGTACACGTGGTCAGCGTGATGTAGCGGCCGGGCGCGTGGTACGGGGACCCGGTCGGCACCGGCGCGATCACCCCCGTGTCGTACTGCGAGGTCTGCGGGAGGGTGCCGTCGACGCGGTAGACGTACCACTTGTCCCGGGTCTCGACCACCAGGGCGTCGCCGGGTCCGACCAGGTCCAGGTCGTGGAACTTCGCGCCGTGCCCGTCCCGGTGCGCGGCGAGCGCGAAGTTGCCCTCCTCGTCCCACGGCATCGCCGCCTCGTACGGCTCGGTGTACACCCCCGCCACCCCCTCGGCGAGCGTCCCCTCGTCCGTCCCCATCCTGATCAGCACCTGGTAGCCCTTGCCCAGCGCGGGCACGTGCAGGAAGCCGACGCCGTCGCCGGCGGCATACCCGGGTGACGGCGGGGTCGCCGAGCCGTCCGGCGGCAGCGGCACCGGCCCTGGCGTCGGCGTCGGCGTCGTCGACCAGGCCTCGCGCAGCCGGCCACCGGCCTGGTCCGCCCGGCGGTCCGCGACCACGTCCGTCCACCAGAGCGAGTAGACGGCGAACAGCGCCAGGAGCACCCCCAGGGTGACCAGCAGCTCCCCCATCCCCTGGACGGCCACCAGCACCGCCCGGCGCCGGCGTCGACGCTGCGTCACCATGGGCTTCCCTCCTGCACAGACGGACACGGGCGGAGCCCCTCACTCCACCGCGCGCTCACACTGCGTGCAATTCGACACGCCCTGGGGCGCCCGAAGGCGCGCGGCGGGCGGGCGGTCGCGGATTCGGGTGACGGCGTTCGGCCATCAGGAGGTGTCATCCGTCCCCCGAATCGGTGACCCGGCGGCGTCGCTCAATCACTTACCGTACGAACTGCCATAAACAGAGGATCCGTTTTACCGATCATCTGGGAGAGTCATGCAAACCCGTGCAGCCGGTCTCGTCCTCTCCGGACTGACCTCATTCGCGCTCGTCTGGGGCGCCAACAGCACCTCGTACGCCGCCACCTTCCCCGACCAGACCACGAGCATCGACGCGGTGGCCGCAGCCACCCACGGGGGACCGTGGGTGAACGACCTCCTCCAGCGCGCGAACGAGGGTGCCGGTCCGGCCGGCCACTCCTGGTTCCAGGGCGCCACCGTGCCGGACCCGCGTTCGGTGCCGGCGACCAAGGACGAGGTCGGGCCGGAGGCCGCGGCGGCGCCCGAGGCGCAGGCCGCTGCGGCGCCCGAGGCGGAGCTCGGCGCCGAGGAGTGGGTCGAGGAGTCGGACCCGGCGTTCTGGGAGGACGGCTCGGAGGACTCCGAGGACGAGGAGGACGCCCTGCGGTCCCACGGCGTCAAGCCCAAGCACTGCCCCCCGAAGACCCACCAGCCGCCCAAGCACGGGGGACACGGCCACAAGCCGCCCACCCACGGGGACCACCCCGGCCACAAGCCGCCCACCCACGATGACCACGGGGACAAGCCGCCCACGCACGGCGACCACGGGGAGCACGGCGACAAGCCCCCGACCCACCAGCCGCCGAAGGAGCAGCCCCCCACCCACCAGCCGCCGCAGCACCAGCCCCCGAAGCACGACGAGCACGGCAGCAAGCCCGGCAAGGACCATGACCAGGCCCAGCAGCAGGAGCAGGAGCAGGAGCAGCTCCAGGCCCAGGGCCAGTTCCAGAACGTCGTGCTGACGGTGGTCCAGCAGAACAACCAGAACGTGCAGAACTCCAACCACGTCCTGGCGTCCAACGATGCCTACCACGCGAAGCCCGCCAAGTCCTCCTACCCGGCCAAGTCCTCCTCCCACAGCAAGGGCTCGTACGGCTCGTCGCACGCCGAGAAGGGGAAGCTGGCACACACCGGTACCAGCCAGATCCCGCTCGTCCTCGGCGCTTCCGGGCTGCTCGTGGCCGGCGGCGCGCTGCTGCGGTTCCGCCACACCCGCCGGTCCTGACCGGTTCCGGCCCACCGGGCGTCCCGGGGCCGCATCACGTCGGTCTGCCCGACCCTCAGGGGTCGGGCAGGCCGATGCGGCGTTCCGGGCCTCGCGGCGGAGCGTCAGCCCGCGGGGCCGAGGTAGTCGGGCAGGCCGACCCGGTCGATTCCGTCGAGGACCACGGGAAGGGTCGAGGCGACGAGCGCACCGCCGACGGCGCCCAGCGCGGCCGCCCCCGGGATCTCCTCCCGAGGGATGCGGTTCTGCGCCACCGTGCCGCCGAGCACCGCGTACGCGCCGAGCACCGCGCCGAGCATCACCCGCGAACGGGGGGCCTCGCCATCGGCCCGCTCCACGACGCCGGCGATCGCCACCGCGAGGGCGCCGGCGCCGGGACGTTCCCTGATCCTCTTCGCCTGTGCGGTGACGTCGAGGTCGGCGAAGGCGAGGCGGCCGAGCTCGCGCAGGTCGTCCACCTCGTCCGAACCGACACCCGCGGCCGCCAGCCGCAGGAGGTGGTAGTGGAGCCTGCGCTGCCCGACGTCGTCGAAGATCCGGCGCCGCCCGGAGTCGAACAGCTCGCCCGCCTCGCGGGACAGATCATCGGCACTGCTGCTGGTCACGTCGCCGCCCTTCCTCGGGTGCTCGGACCCGCCGGACCACGTCAGCGCAGTCCCTGTCCGCCCCTGTCATTGGACCCCCCGACAGCCCGTCTGTCCCCTCGGCCTGCACCGATCGGGCGACCGCCGGAACGGCGATCGGTCGAGTGTCATCGGCTCAACCAGGGCGCTTCTTTGCTCGTCCGGCCCTTCGCCTCGGCTGGGCCACCGATCACGGCACTGACGGCCCACAGACGGCCCAGGAGCGATGAGAAGCCCCGGGGTCGACGGATACCTTCCGTCGACCCCGAGGGCTTTTTTCTGCTCAGACCAGCCCTGACCTGCGGTTACAGCACCTGCAGGTTCTTGCGCAGCTCGAACGGGGTGACCTCGGAGCGGTACTCCTCCCACTCCTGGCGCTTGTTGCGCAGGAAGAAGTCGAAGACGTGCTCGCCGAGAGTCTCGGCGACCAGCTCGCTGCGCTGCATCAGGTCGATGGCCTCGCCCAGGTTCTGCGGCATCGGCTGGATGCCGAGGGCGCGGCGCTCGGCGTCGCTGAGCGCCCAGACGTCGTCGTCCGCGCCCGGGGGCAGTTCGAGCCCGTCCTCGATGCCCTTGAGGCCGGAGGCCAGGACCACGGCGTAGGCCAGGTACGGGTTGCAGCCGGTGTCCAGCGAGCGGACCTCGACCCGGGTGGAGCCCTGCTTGCCCGGCTTGTACATCGGGACGCGGATCAGCGCCGAGCGGTTGTTGTGGCCCCAGCAGACGTACGAGGGGGCCTCGCCGCCGGCGCCCGCGGTGCGCTGCGAGCCGCCCCAGATCCGCTTGTAGGAGTTGACCCACTGGTTGGTGACGGCGGCGGTCTCGGCGGCGTACTTGAGCAGGCCGGCGATGAACGAGCGGCCGACCTTGGAGAGTTGGTACTCCGCGCCGGACTCGTGGAAGGCGTTGCGGTCACCCTCGAACAGTGAGAGGTGGGTGTGCATGCCCGAGCCGGGGAAGTTGGAGAACGGCTTCGGCATGAAGCTGGCGTGCACGCCCTGCTCCAGCGCGACCTCCTTCATGACCAGGCGGAAGGTCATGATGTTGTCGGCGGTGGAGAGCGCGTCCGCGTAACGCAGGTCGATCTCCTGCTGGCCGGGGGCGCCCTCGTGGTGGGAGAACTCCACCGAGATGCCCATCGACTCCAGCATGGTGATCGCCTGGCGGCGGAAGTCGTGGCCGACACCGCGCGGGGTGTGGTCGAAGTAGCCGGACTGGTCGGCCGGGATCGGCGCGGTGCCGTCGCCAGGGAGGTTCTTCAGCAGGAAGAACTCGATCTCCGGGTGGGTGTAGAAGGTGAAGCCCTGCGCCGAGGCCTTCTCCAGCGTCCGCTTGAGCACGAACCGCGGGTCTGCGTAGGAGGGCGAGCCGTCCGGCATCATGATGTCGCAGAACATCCGCGCGGTGCCCGGGGTCTCGGAGCGCCACGGCAGTATCTGGAAGGTGGTCGGGTCCGGCTTGGCGATCATGTCGGACTCGTAGACCCGGGCGAAGCCCTCGATCGCCGAGCCGTCGAAGCCGATGCCTTCCTCGAAGGCCTGCTCCAGCTCCGCCGGAGCGACCGCGACCGACTTCAGGAACCCGAGTACATCGGTGAACCACAGCCGGACAAAACGGATGTCACGCTCTTCGAGCGTACGAAGCACGAACTCCTGCTGCTTGCCCATGGGGACAGTCTCACCTCTGCTCTTTACGCCCGTGTTACGCCCGGAACCGGCCCGCGTGGCGACTGGTCCCATCATGTCGGATCTCCGCCCGGATGCCGACACCGAGTTTCGCCGACCTGCCCCGGCCCCGGCCGGAGGTGCCGGTCACCGCACACGCGAGGCGCCGCCAACCGCACACGCGACGCGCCGGTGACCGCGCACGCGGAATGCCGGTGCCGCGGCGGACCGGGGTGCCGCGGGCGGGGCGGACGGAGGCCGGAACCGGGGGCCGGGCGAGACATAGCGTCAGATAGACGATTACACTCTGGGGCATGCCCAATCTCCGTCTCGCCCTGTGCCAGACCGACCCCTGGGTCGGCGACCTCGCCCACAACAGCGACGAGGTGGTGCGCTGGACCAGGCAGGCCGCCGAGGCCGGTGCCCGGCTGGTCGCCTTCCCCGAGATGGCTCTCACGGGGTACCCCGTCGAGGACCTCGCCCTGCGTAGCTCGTTCGTGGAGGCCTCCCGGACGGCGCTGGTCGAGCTGGCCGCCCGGCTGGCCGCCAAGGGGCTGGGCGAGGTGCCGGTGGTGGTCGGCTACCTCGGCCGCTCGGACCACGCCTCGGCGAAGCTGGGCCGCCCGGCCGGCGAGCCGCAGAACTGCGCGGCGGTGCTGCACCGCGGCGAGGTGGTCAACCGTTTCGCCAAGCACCACCTGCCCAACTACGGCGTCTTCGACGAGTACCGCTACTTCGTTCCCGGCGACCAGCTCTCCGTGCTCCGCCTGCACGGCGTGGACGTCGCGCTGGCGATCTGCGAGGACATCTGGCAGGACGGCGGCCGCGTCACCGCCGCCCGCGAGGCCGGGGCCGGCCTGCTGCTGGTCATCAACGGGTCGCCGTACGAGCGCGACAAGGACGACGCCCGGCTGGCGCTGGTGCGGCGCCGGGCCGCCGAGGCGGGCTGCACGCTGGCCTACCTGAACATGGTCGGCGCCCAGGACGAGCTGGTCTTCGACGGCGACTCGCTGGTCGTCTCCGCCGACGGCGAGGTGCTCACCCGCGCCCCGCAGTTCGAGGAACGGCTGGTGCTGGTCGACCTGGAGCTTCCCGCGGCCGCCGCCGACCACGCCGACGGCCTGCTGCTCGGCGACGGCCTGCACCTGGTCCGCACCGACCTGGGCGGCGAGCCGCTGCCCGCCCCCGCCGTGGGGGCACCCCCGGCCGGAGGCTGGGGGACGGTCGGGGCCGAGGTCGCGCCTCGGGTCGAGGACGAGGCGGAGATCTACGCCGCCCTGGTCACCGGAACCCGGGCGTACGTACGCAAGAACGGTTTCGCCTCGGTGCTGATCGGCCTCTCCGGCGGTATCGACTCGGCGCTGGTCGCGGCGATCGCGGTGGACGCCCTCGGCGCGGAGAACGTGCACTGCGTCTCGATGCCCAGCCGGTACTCCTCGCAGCACTCCCGGGACGACGCCGCCGAGCTGGCCGAGCGCACCGGCCTGCACTTTCGCACCGTCTCGATCGCCCCGATGTTCGACGCCTACATGGACTCGCTCGGCCTCACCGGGCTGGCCGAGGAGAACCTGCAGTCCCGGCTGCGCGGCACCCTGCTGATGGCGATCTCCAACCAGGAGGGGCACATCGTGCTCGCGCCCGGCAACAAGAGCGAGCTCGCGGTGGGCTACTCGACGCTGTACGGCGACTCGGTCGGCGCGTACGGACCGATCAAGGACGTCTACAAGTCGCTGATCTTCCGGCTGGCCCGCTGGCGCAACGAGGAGGCCGGGCGGCGCGGCGAGGTGCCGCCGATCCCGGAGAACACCATCGTCAAGCCGCCGTCCGCCGAGCTGCGGCCGGACCAGAAGGACACCGACTCGCTGCCGGACTACGACCTGCTGGACACCGTGCTCGACCTGTACGTGGAGGGCGACCAGGGTCGGGACGCGATCGTGGCGGCCGGCTTCGACGCCGCGGTGGTCGACCGGATCGTGCGACTGGTCGACACGGCCGAGTACAAGCGCCGCCAGTACCCGCCGGGCCCGAAGATCTCCGCGAAGGGCTTCGGCCGCGACCGCCGACTGCCCATCACCAACCGCTGGCGCCGCGGCTGACGCTCCGCCGGCTCTTCACCAAGTCGCCACCAGCCCCGTCCCGGACGCCCTTACCACGCCCGGGTCGGGGCTTTGACATTCGTACTAAAATCGCTTGAGTAGTGACGCATTGTCACGCGGAGTGATGACGGGGGGTCATCTTGGCGATCGAGCTACCGGGTGAACTGATCTGGGTCATGGACCTGCTCGGCCTGAACTGGCCCGAGGTCAACGAGGACAGCGTGCGGGAGTACGCCGACCACGTCCGACAGTTCGCCACCAACATCGACGGCACGCACGCGGCGGCCACCGCCACCATCCGGGCCATGGCCGACGCCTACCAGGCCTCCTCCTACCAGCAGTTGGCCGACACCTGGACGCGGATGTCCGCGGACCACATGGACGACCTGGTCCAGGTCTGCAACGCGAGCGCGATCGCGCTGGAGGTCGCGGCGGACGTGATCATCGCCGCCAAGCTCGCGGTCATCACCCAACTCGGCATCATGGCAGCCGAACTGGCGGCCGCCGCGGCCACCGCGGTGGTCACCCTGGGCGCCTCCGCCGCGGCCGAGGCCGCCCTGGCGGAGGTCCAGCGACGGATCGTCAAGGAGATCATCCAGGAGGCCGAGGACCAGGTGATCGGCATGCTGGTGGAGCGGGCGGTCGCCCCGCTGGAGGAGGCCGTCACCCGGGCGCTGACCGGCCTGGTCTTCAAGGGCGTCCAGGCCGCGGTCGGAGCTGCCGCCGGCGGCGGTGGCGGGGCCGGCGAGGGGTTCCAGATCGACCCCGAGCGGATGCTCGCCCACGCGGCCGAGCTCCAGCGGCACGCCGAGGACGTCGTCGGCCACGCCCAGACCTTCGCCGGCGCGACCTCGGGGGTGTCGTTCAGTTGAGCCACCCGATAGCCAAGGCCCTGGAGGACGCCGCCCAGCGGGTCGGCAGGACCATCAGCAAGGACGCGGCCAAGGCCGTCTCCGAGATGTACGAACAGGCCGGTCACGGCGCCAAGAAGGTCGTCCAGAACCTCAAGGACGCGGACGACGCCCACGCCAAGCAGATCCTCGCGCTGGCCGAGAAGATCGCCAAGAACGACGGCATGACCGGCAAGGGCGCTCGCAAACGCATGGTCCGCCAGCACGACGCCCGCACCCGGATCGCCGGCCACCTCGGCGTCAGGGGCGACTACGACGCGGAGATGGTGATCGACTCCTCGAAGTACCCGGAGTCGGCGCAGCACATCCAGGAGGCCCAGAACGGCACCATCTGGCGCGGCGGGCGTTCCAGGACCGGCCCGGCGAAGCCCTCCGTCCTGACGATCGACCGCGGCAACGCGGACGCCAACCGGGCGGAGTCGCTGCGGGGCATCCCCACCGCCCCGCCGAAGGACCGGGACGAGTACCCGCCCGCGATGTTCCAGGAGGGCGGCAAGGGCGCGAGCGTCAAGTACATCTCCGACTCGGACAACCGCGGCTCCGGCTCGGCGATGGGCAGCGCGTTGCACGGCTTGCCACACAATGCTCGGGTGAGGATACGAATTCGGTGAGGGCAAGGGGTGACACGGCGTGAACGTGGCTGAGCAGCTGATCTCACAGGCACGGCAGGGAGCGTTCCGGGAAGCGCTGCCGCGTCTGCTCGCACTCGCGACGGACCCTCACGCCGATACGGATCCGGCCTGGGAGGCCGGGGCGGCCGCCATCCAGCTCCTGTTCTGGCACGACCGGTTCGCCGAGGCCGCCGAGCTCGCCGAATCGCTGATCGCCCGGCAGGGGCCGCTCGGCGGCGAGCTGTGCGATCAGGACATCCCGTTCGACGACTCGTTCCTGGCCGCCCAGCTGCACGTCGGTGTCCCGGCGGAGCCCCGGCTGCGCGCCGCGGCCGAGCTCGTCCCGGCCGACCGGGTGCTGGGCGAGGCACTGCGCTGGCGGGCGGACGAGGTTCCCGCCGGACCGCTCGACCGGCTGCTCCCGAGCTGGGGCGGCTGGGGCGAGCCCGTCGGGCCCGTCGAGGGCGTGATCGGCCGCCAGTTCCTGGAGCGCGACTTCGGGACCCTGGCCGTCCGTGAGCAGCGGGTCGCCTGGGAGGCCGTGAAGACGACCAACGACTTCCCCCGGGGCCGCGCCCTGGTGGAGGAGTCGGGCGCGCTCCCCGAGCAGTACGAGATCTGTCTCTGGCTGGCCGGCTGGTACGCCACCGAGGGCGAGACCGAGGCCGGTGAGAGAATGCTGCTGGCCGCGCACGAGCGCTGGTGGCCGTACGCGTCGTGGGACGCCATCCCCGACTCGATGGTCCTGCAGCCCACCCTGCGGCTGGTCGTCACCGACCGGGTGCGCGAGCACTATCTGACGCGGCCGATCGGCCCCGAAGCGAGGAGTGACCGGAAATGACCCAGAGTGCCCTTGAGCAGCTTCTCGGCCGCGCCCGGGGTCCGATGGGGCCCTCGGCGGAGCTGGACTTCGGCGTGGCGGGCGGCCCGCTGGCCGAACTGGGCGCGATGGTCTCCCGGGTCAACGGGTTCTTCCTGTTCAACGCCGGTGTGCAGGTCTTCCGGGCGGGCGAGGAGGGCCTCGGGCCCGATCTGCTCGGCTGGAACGAGGAGAACACCTGGAAGGACACCTACGACGGCCTGGCGGACGGGCTGTTCTGCTTCGGTCAGGACATCTTCGGGAACCAGTTCGCGATCATGGACGGCGCCGAGGTGGTCGTCTTCGACCCGGAGACCGCGGAGGTCGAGGTGCTCGGCACCAGTCTGGAGGAATGGGCGCAGTGGCTGCTGGCGGACCCGGAGGTCAACGCCGCCGCCAACTTCGCCTACGCGTTCCAGCAGCAGAACGGCGCGCTGGAGCCGGACCAGCGGCTCGTCCCGCTGCAGTTCTTCGTGGCCGGCGGCGGCTACGAGTTCGACAACTTCGCCGTCCGGGACGCGGTGACCGCGATGCGGATCCGCGGCCCGATCGCCCAGCAGGTGTACAACCTGCCGGACGGGGCGTCGATCGACCTCAGCGCCGGCTGAGCGGACCGAGACCGCGTAATACACATCAGCTGATTCGTAGTCGGCTGAAATTCACCCTGGCCAATGACCGGCTCCACTGCCAGGCTTACCGGCACGTGTCCGGACACCGAGGCCATCTGACGCGTCGTCGGAGCGGCGGGGGCCACCGATGACGGGCTCCCGCCCGGCCGGTCCGCGCGGGCCGGCCGGGCGGGGTCCGCCCGGCAGGGGCGGTCCGTCAGTAGCGGTAGTCCGCGGCGACCGCCCGGTGGTCGCTGCCGTCGGCCGGCAGCACCCGCGAGTCGGTCGGCCTGAGGCCGCCCTTGCTGAGGATCTGGTCGATCCTGGCCATCGGGAACGAGGCCGGCCAGGAGAAGCCGAAGCCGTCGCCGGCCGCCCCGTGGGCGGAGCGCATCTGGGCGCTGATCGGGGCCAGGCTGCGGTCGTTCATGGTGCCGTTGAGGTCCCCCATCAGCAGCACCTTCTTGAGCGGCTCCGCCTCGATGGCGTCGCCGAGTGCCTGGGCGCTGACGTCCCGCCGGCCGGCGGTGAAGCCGCCGTCGAACTGCACCCGCACGGACGGCAGGTGTGCCACGTAGACCGCGAGCGGCCCCTTCGGGGTGGTCACCTCGGCACGGAAGGCCCTGGTCCAGCCGATCCGGATGTCCACCACCGCGACGCCGCCGATCGGGTAGCTGGACCACAGCCCGACGGTGCCCTCGACCACGTGGTACGGGTACTTGGCGGCCAGGCCCTTGGTGTACGTGGGGACGGCGCCGGCGGCCAGCTCCTCCAGGGCGACGATCTGCGCCCCGGAGTCGTTGAGCAGCCGCAGGGTGCCGGCCGGGTCGCTGTTGGCGGCCGCGACGTTGTGGGTGAGGACGGTGAAGTCGCCCTTGCCGGAGCCCTTGTCGGTGAGCAGCCCGCCGAAGAGGTTCAGCCAGATGACCGCCGGCATCAGGACGGCGGCCAGCGCGAGCGCGGAGCGGCGCCACAGGGCCAGCCCCAGCAGCACCGGCACCGCGAGCCCGAGCCAGGGCAGGAAGCTCTCCAGCAGGCTGCCGACGTTGCCGACGGCGTTCGGGACCTCGGCGTGGAAGGCGAGCAGGAAGGCGACCAGGAGGGCGAGGACGGCGAGGATCCAGCCGCGGCGCCAGTCGAGCCAGGGGGCGAACCGGGCGCGCAGCCCGGCCGGCCGCCGGATGCCCTTGGACTCCGGCTGCCCGCTCCCCGCGGCCGCCGCCGGATTGTCCGCCTGCACCATCGCCACTCCTCCGCACTCGCCCCGGTCCGCCCGGCTGATGCCGTTTTAGTCTGATTCTCGGCTCAGCCTATGACGGGACAGACGCCTCGCGGACACGCGAAGGTTGCGGCACGCACCGATCAGTGACATTCCCCACCGGACGGGCTCGCGCCGACCCCGTTCAGCACCGCGTCGATCATCTTCCGGGCCAGCTCGGGGTCGTCCAGCGGGGCGTCGTCCCAGAGGATCGTACGCAACAGGATCGGGCCGATCAGCACCTCGCAGACCAGCTCCACGTCGAGGTCGGTGCGCAGCACGCCCTCGTCGATGCCCCGGCGGACGATCGTGCGGACCAGCTCTCGGCGCGGCTTGACCACCCGCTCCTGGTAGGTGGCGCGCAGCTCCGGCCAGTCGTTCATCTGGCCGAGCGCGGACTTCAGCACCCAGCGGGAGCGCTTGGCCAGGCCGCGCTTGCGCATGTACTCGACCATGCCGACCAGCTCTTCGTGGACGGTGCCGCCGGTCAGCTGGGGCGCCGGTGCCTCCAGCCGGGCCACCACGTCGACCAGCAGGGCCTCCATGTTGGTCCAGCGCCGGTAGATGGTGGCCTTGCCGACCCCGGCCTGCGCGGCCACCCGCTCGATGGAGAGTTCGGCGAGGCCGACCCCCTCCTCCATCAACTGCTCCACGGCGGCGAAGATGGCCTGCTCGGCCGCCTCGCTGCGGGGCCGCCCCCGTCGCGGAGCGCCGGGCTCAGGGACGGGGACGGCCACGGGGGTGCGGCTGGCGGCCGGGGTGTCGGTCTGCATGCCGCTATTGTCCATGGCCCGAGGTCAGACCTGGGCGGGACGCTGCCGCGCGGGGGCCCGGTCGGGTGCGCCGGGGCCGGCCGCACCGGCCGGGGCCCGGCCCGGCAGCAGCAGGAGGGCGATCACGGCGCCGGCGACGGTGATGCCGCCGGACAGGCCCGCGACCACGTGCATGGCGTGGACGAAGGAGTCCTGGGCCGGTGCCACCAGCCCCGGGTTGTGGGTGCTTCCGGCGACGGCCACGGTGGCCTCCAGCGACTCGCCGGCCTTGTCCCGCAGGGCCGGCGGGAGCGCCGCGAGCCGGTCGGCCATGCCGTCGCGGTAGACGGTGGAGAGCACCGCGCCGAGGATGGCGACCCCGAGCGAGCCGCCGACCTGCCGGAAGGTGTTGTTCAGCGCGGAGCCCGCGCCGGCCTTCTCCCGGGGCAGCGAGCCCATGATCGCGACGGTGACCGGCGGCATCACGTGCGCCATGCCGGTGCCCATCACGAAGCCGAGCACGATCAGCACCCAGATCGGGGTGTCGGTGTCGAGGCCCAGGTAGCCGAACAGGCCGACCGCGACCAGCGCCATACCGGCCGCGCAGGTGGCGCGTACCCCGAAGCGGTCGACCACCAGCCGGGCCCGCGGCGCGAAGATCATCTGTGCGCCGGCCAGCGGGAGCATCAGCAGGCCGGCCTGCAGGGCGCTGTAGCCGCGCACGCTCTGGGTGTAGAAGACGCCGAAGAAGGAGACGCCCATCAGTGCGAAGAAGATCACGCCGATCACCACGACCGAGGCCGAGAACACCTTGTTGCGGAACCAGGTGATGTCCAGGGCGGGGTGGCTGGTGCGCTTCTCGAACAGGACGAAGGCGGCCAGCGCGACCAGGCCGATCAGGATCGGCACCCAGGCCCCGGGGTCCGCGAAGTCGGCCAGTTCGCCGCCCTTGATGATGCCGTAGATCAGTGCGACCAGGCCGACGATCGACAGCAGCACGCCGACCGGGTCGAGCCGGCCCGGGTTCGGGTCCTTGGAGTCGGGCACCAGCAGGCCCATCGCGACCAGGGCGAGGGCCACGATCGGCACGTTGACCAGGAAGACCGAGCCCCACCAGAAGTGCTCGATCAGCAGACCGCCGGTGATCGGGCCGATGGCGATGGCGAGGCCGACCGCGCCGGCCCAGATGCCGATCGCCTTGGGCTGCTCGTGCCGCTCGAAGACGTTCATGATGATGGCCAGCGTGGCCGGCATCACGAAGGCGCCGCCGAGGCCCATCACGGCCCGGAAGGCGATCAGCTGGCCGGGCGAGTCGGCGAACGCGGAGAGCAGCGAACCGAGGCCGAAGACCAGCATGCCGCCGAGCAGCGTCCACTTGCGGCCGAGCCGGTCGCCGAGCAGGCCCGCGGTGAACAGCAGCCCGGCGAAGACCAGCGTGTAGGAGTTGATCGACCACTCCAGATCGCTCTGGGTGGCGCCCAGGCCGGTCGGCGCGGGGGTGGCGATGGTCTTCATCGCGACGTTGAGGATCGACGTGTCGAGCACGACGACGAGCAGGGCGAGCACCAGGGTGCTCAGGATCGCCCATCGGCGGCGGTGGATGGCTTCGGGCACGCGTGGCGTGGCGATGGCGGTGGTCATGGGTGTGTCTTCCCTGTCCGTACGAAGAGGTCCGGACTTACGAGTCGAGTTCGTCTCGTAACCCCTGGGCCCAGGGTAGCCCTCATTTCGATACGAGACAGGGCCGTATCGCAAATTTCGGGTAAAGGAGCGGGACGCGGACCCGCGACCGCACCCCTCTTTGCGCTCGGGCGCGGGCGTGCAAGCATGGGAGCAGATCCGGGGACGCCGTACGGCGCCACGAGACGACAACCCTTCAGGAGCCTGTTCGATGAACGCTTCTCCGCTCTCGCCTGCCCCGACGCAGGCACCCGCCCCCCAGGGCAACACCCTCTACGGGGGTGTCACCAACCGTCGGGTCACCGTCCGCGACCTGGCCGCCGCCAAGCAGCGCGGCGAGCGCTGGTCGATGCTGACCGCCTACGACGCGCTGACCGCCGGCGTCTTCGACGAGGCCGGCATCCCGGTGCTGCTGGTCGGCGACTCGGCCGGCAACTGTCACCTCGGCTACGAGACCACGGTGCCGGTCACCATGGACCAGATGGTGATGCTGTCCGCCGCCGTGGTCCGCGGCACCAAGCGGGCCATGGTCGTCGGCGACATGCCGTTCGGCTCGTACCAGGAGTCCCCCGGCCAGGCCATGCACAACGCGGCCCGGCTGATGAAGGAGGCCGGGGTCGGCGCGGTCAAGCTGGAGGGCGGCGAGCGCAGCGCCCGCTCGATCGAGCTGCTGGTCGAGGCCGGCATCCCGGTGATGGCCCACATCGGGCTGACCCCGCAGTCGGTGCACGCGCTCGGCGGCTACCCCGTCCAGGGCCGCGGCGACGAAGCGGCCCACCAGCTGCTGCGCGACGCCAAGGCCGTCCAGCAGGCCGGCGCCTTCGCGGTCGTGCTGGAGGCCGTCCCGGCCGAGCTCGCCGGGCAGGTCACCGAGCAGCTGGTGATCCCGACCGTCGGCATCGGCGCCGGTGCCGGGACCGACGCCCAGGTGCTGGTCTGGACCGACATGGCCGGTATGACCGCCGGCCGGGTGCCGAAGTTCGTCAAGCAGTACGCCAACCTGCGGGCCGTCCTCGGCGACGCCGCCCGCGAGTTCGCGGCCGAGGTCGGCGCCGGCACCTTCCCGGCGCCGGAGCACACCTTCAAGTAGCGGCCCGCCGCCCGTCCGGCCCGGCGAAACGCCGGGCCGGACGGGCGCGACGGCAGCACGACAGCCCGCTGTCAGCGGCGACAGCGCCCTGACAGCGCCCTGGCAGCGGGGCCGGGCAGCCTGACGGCATGACAGGAATCGCCACCGCCCCGAACGACCGGGGACAGCGCACCAACGCCGTCGAGGTCCGCGGCATCGTGAAGCACTACGGCGCGACCAAGGCGCTCGACGGCGTCGACCTCACCGTCCGCGAAGGCACCGTACTCGGTCTGCTCGGCCCGAACGGCGCCGGCAAGACCACCCTGGTCCGGGTGCTCTCCACGCTGATCAAGCCGGATGCCGGCACCGCCTTCGTCGGCGGCTACGACGTCCTGCGCCAGCCGAAGCAGCTGCGCCGCACCATCGGCCTGACCGGGCAGTACGCCTCGGTCGACGAGCTGCTCTCCGGCTACGAGAACCTCTACCTGATCGGGCGCCTGCTGGACCTCTCCGGCAAGGAGTCCAAGGCCCGGGCCGCCGAGCTGCTGGAGCGCTTCTCGCTGACCGAGGCCGCCAAGCGCCCGGCCAAGACCTACTCGGGCGGTATGCGCCGGCGCCTCGACCTCGCCGCCAGCATGATCGGCCGGCCCAAGGTGCTCTACCTGGACGAGCCCACCACCGGCCTCGACCCGCGGACCCGCAACGAGGTCTGGGACGAGGTGCAGCGGATGGTAGGCGAGGGCTCGACCGTCCTGCTGACCACCCAGTACATGGAGGAGGCCGAGCAGCTCGCCCACGAGCTGACCGTCATCGACCGCGGCCGGGTGATCGCCAACGGCGGGATCGAGGAGCTGAAGACCCAGGTCGGCGGCCAGACCCTGCAGGTCCGGCCGGTGCACCCGGCCGAGCTGCCCGAGATGGTCCGCTGCCTGCAGGAGACCGGCATCGGTGCGACCTTCTCCGCCGACACCGGGCTGCTCTCGGTGCCGATCGCCGGCGACGACCAACTCACCGCCGTGATCGGCGTGCTGGGCGGCCGCGGCTTCGCCCTCGCCGGCATCGACACCAAGCTGCCCAGCCTGGACGAGGTCTTCCTGGCGATCACCGGCAAGCCGGCCGGCGCCGAGCCCACCGCCCCGACCCTCACGAAGGAGCCCGTGGCATGAGCGCCGCGACCCTGGCCCCCGGCCACCTGGACGACTCCCGGATCGGCCTGCGCGCGAGCGTGCGCCACGTCGGGGCACTGACCCGGCGCAACCTGATGCGGATCAAGGCCGACCCGGAGTCCATGCTGGACGCCCTGCTGATCCCGGTCGTCTTCACCGTGCTGTTCGTCTACGTGTTCGGCGGCGCGGTGGCCGGCACCCAGCAGGACTACATCCAGTGGATGATCCCCGGCCTGCTCGGCACCACCGGCCTCAACCTGGCGATGTCGGTGGGCACCGGCCTGAACAGCGACTTCCAGACCGGCGTCATGGACCGGTTCCGCACTCTGCCGATCGGGCGCGCGGCGGTGCTGCTGTCGAAGATCGCGGCGGAGACCTGCCGGGCGCTGGTCTCCTTCACCATCCTGATCGCCTTCGCGATGCTGATCGGGCTGCGGATCAAGACCGGCTTCCCGGAGCTGCTGGCCGCCGTCGGCCTGTCCCTGGTGTTCGGCATGTCGATCGTGTGGATCTCGATGCTGCTGGGCATGGCCATGCGCAGCGCCCAGGCGGTCCAGGGGGTGGGGATGCTGGTGATCATGCCGCTGCAGTTCGGCAGCTCGATCTTCGCGCCCACCACCACCATGCCCGGCTGGCTGCAGACCTTCACCGAGTACAACCCGCTCTCGGCACTGGCCGACGCCTGCCGCAACCTGATCAACGGCGGGCCGCTGGCCCACTCGGTGACCGTGGTGCTGGTCTGCTCCGCGGTGATCACCGCGGTCACCGCCCCGCTGGCGGTCGCCCGCTTCCGCAAGCGCACCTGAGGCCGGGCCGACCCCACTAGAAGTCCCCGGGGTCGTTGAGCAGGGCGGTCGCCTCCGAGAGCGTGAGGCGGCCGCCCTCCTCGACCGCCGCCCGGTACTCCTGCGGGCCGAGCAGGGCCATCAGCCCGTCACCGGTCCGCGCCCGCTCCGTCCGTTCCAGGATCGAACCCATCGCGCCGTGCAGGCCGAGGTGCGCGCCCAGCAGGACGGCCCCGCGCCGGGCCGCCCGCGGCTCGTCCCGCTGCTCGGCGTAGCCGAGCATGATCGCGGACGCGGGCAGCAGCAGCAGCATGCTCATGTGCTCGGCGAAGACCGTGGCGACGCCCCCGACCCGGACGATCCGACGGCGGCTCTCCCGCACGAGCTCGATCCCGCGCACCGCATCGCCGGACCGGCTCGCCACCCAGCCGCGCAGGCAGGAGACGATGCCCTCGAAGATCTCCGGCGCGATCGGCCCGAAGGTGTCCTGGTCCGCCACCAGCAGGTCCAGCTGCTCGTCGGCCTGCGGGTACTGCGCGCGCTCGACGTGGATGCTGCACAGCACCAGCCGCCCGTACAGCATCGCGCCGTCCGCCGACTGGTTGCCCTTGCGCACACTGTCCAGCGCGGCCCGCACCAGCCGCTCGCCCTCCACCGGGTCCAGCTCGTACAGGGCCTCGCCCAGCCGGGCCTGGAGCAGCGGCACCTCCTGCGGGGCGCCGAGCTCCTCGGCCAGCTCGATCGCCCGCCGGTAGGCCTCGGTCGCGCCGACCGCGTCACCGCGTTTGGCCACGTTCTCGGCCTTGGAGGAGTACGCCTCGGACATCCCCCAGATGTCGCCGAGCTCGATGGACAGGGCCAGCGCCTCCTCGCTGTCCCGCACGGCCTGGTCCAGGCCCCCCACCCAGTCGTTCAGCAGCCGGGCGCGGATCTGCAGCACGAAGGCCAGATCCGTCGGCCGGCCGTGCCGGCGGGCCCCCGCCACCGCGTCGTCCAGCAGGCCGACCAGCTGGTCGATGTCGCCCGACAGGAAGGCGGCGAACACCCGCAGCAGCACCGGGAAGCGGTACGACTGCGGCAGGTCCGGCGTGTAGGCCGCCAGGACCCGGTCGGCGTGGGCCGCCGTCTCCGGTTCGCCGAACGCCGAGAGGTTGCCGGTGAACCGGGCGACCAGCCGGTGGATGTGGAGCTGGCGCCTGGCCTCCTCCAGCTGGGTGCGCGGCAGCGGCAGCGGCACCGCCAGCGGGTCGACCTCCAGCGGAACCGGCGCCGGGGCGTCCTCGGCGAACGGGTCCGGGCCGAGCGCGCACACCTGCTCGTACCAGGTGTACGCCTCCTCGCGGTAGTTGCGCAGTGACCAGAACCAGCTCATCGCCAGCGCGAGCACCAGCGCCTGCTGCTCGTCCCGGGTGTCGACCGCGCGGCGCAGGGCGGCCCGGATGTTGTCCTGCTCGCGTTCCAGTACGGCCAGCCAGTGGATCTGCCGGGGGCCCCGCAGGCTCCGGTCGGCGGCGCGGACGAGCTCGCGGTAGGAGGCGGCGTGACGGTCCGCCACCCGTTCCGCCTCGCCGGAGGCGGCGAGGCGTTCGGCGGCGTACTCGTGGATGGTCTCCAGCATCCAGTACCGGGGCTCCGCGCCCAGCCCCGCCACCACGAGCGACTTGTCGACCAGCGAGAGCAGGAGGTCGGCGACCTCCTGGGCGGGCACGTCGGCGTCGTCGGCGAGGACCTGCTCGGCGCTCTCCAGGGTGCAGCCGCCGGCGAAGACCGACAGCCGGCGCAGGACCGCCCGCTCGCGTTTGCCGAGCAGGTCCCAGCTCCAGTCGACCACCGCGCGCAGGGTCTGCTGACGCGGCAGCAGCGTGCGGGAGCCGGCGGTGAGCAGGGCGAAGCGGCCGTCCAGGCGGTCGGCTATCTGGCGGGGGGTCAGGCCGCGCAGCCGGGCGGCGGCGAGCTCGATGGCGAGCGGGAGGCCGTCCAGCCGGCGGCAGATCTCGGCGCAGGCCCGCGGGTCGTCGGCCGGGTCGAAGCCGGGGCGGGCGGCGGCGCCGCGCTCGGCCAGCAGGCGCAGCGCGGCGGCGTCCGGCAGCGGCTCGACCGGCAGCACCCGCTCACCGGGGACGCCGAGCGGCTCGCGGCTGGTGGCGAGGATCGTCAGGCCCGGGCACTCGGCGAGCAGCTGGTCGGCGAGCTCGGCGGCGGCCTGGATCAGGTGTTCGCAGTTGTCCAGGACCAGCAGCATCCGGCGCCGGGCGCAGTGGTCGACGATCCGGCGCAGCGGGTCCCGCTCGCGGGCCTCGATCGCCTCGGCGACGGCGCCGCCGGTGTGCAGGACGGTCTCGCGCAGGCCGAGTGCGGAGAACACGGCGCCGGGGACCGCGGCCGGGTCCTCCAGCGGGGCGAGCTCGGCCAGCCAGACACCGTCCGGCCAGGCGCCGTCGGCCTGTGCGGCGCGGCCGGCCTCGACCGACAGCCGGGTCTTGCCGGAGCCGCCGGGGCCGGTGAGGGTGGTCAGCCGGCCGTCGGCCAGCGTCCGGCCGAGGGCGGCCAGGTCGTGGTCGCGGCCGACGAAGCTGGTCAGCCGGGGGCGCAGGTTGCCGCCGGTGCGGGCCGGCCGGGGCGTCTCGGCCGGGGCCTGCGTTTGCGCCTCGGGGGCGGCCGGGGCGAGCAGTTGCCGGTGCAGGGCCTGCAGGTCGCGGCCGGGGTCGGTGCCGAGCCGGTCGGCGAGGATCCGCCGGGCGGTCTCGTACTGCTGGAGGGCCTCGGCGGTGCGGCCGTCCTGGTGCAGGGCGCGGATCAGCAGGGCGTGCAGCTGTTCGTCCAGCGGGCGCTGTACGCACAGTTCGGCCAGTTCGGCGGTGAGGTGGCCGCCCCGGCCGAGTGTGAGGTCGGCGGTGATCCGGTGCCGGCGGGCCTCGTCGTGCTGGGCCTCCAGCCGGGCGGCGGGGCCGCCGCGGTCGGGCAGGTCGGCCAGGGCGGGGCCGCGCCACAGGGCGAGGGCGGCGTGCAGATCCTCGGCCGCGCGGGCGTGGTCGCCGTCGGCGAGGGCCCGTCGTCCCTGGTCCGCCAGCCGCTGGAAGTCGCCGACGTCGGTCGTGCCGCCGGTCAGCCAGTAGCCGGCCGGGCCGTAGCCGATCTCCGCGCGGCCGACGGTACGGCGCAGCCGGCCGACCAGGGTCTGCAGGGAGGCGGCGGAGTCCTGCGGCGGGTCCGCGTCCCAGACCTCCTCGACCAGCAGCTCGGCCGGGACGGGCCGGCCCTGGCGCAGCACCAGGGCGGCCAGCAGGGCGCGCAGCCGGGCACCGCCGAGCGGGACCGGGGTGCCGTCGTCGCGGTGGGCCGTGGTGGTGCCGAGGATGCCGTAGTGCACGGGGACCATTCTGGTGGACGTCCGGGGAGCCGCACGCCCTTTACCGCCGCCGGAACGGCTCCGGGTCGCCGGACGTTCACCGGGGGTCGCCCCTGCCGAGGGCCGGGAAGGGTTGTCCGGCCGCCCGGCACCCGGCATGATCGTCCCTCTGCCCGTCCCACCAGTCCCCGGAGTCCAGCCACCATGACCTATGCCACCGCCGACCGCCGCAGCGAGGAGAACCGGATCAGCCCGGTCTTCTGGGTGCTGCTCGCGATCCTGGGCACCTCCGCGTGGGCGGTGGCCACCGGCTACGGCAGCTCGCGCTTCGGGGTCTTCCTGTTCGTGGTCGCCGGCTGGATGGTCTCGCTCTGCCTGCACGAGTACGCGCACGCGCGCACCGCGCTGCACGGCGGCGACATCACGATCGGGGCCAAGGGCTATCTGACCCTCAACCCGTTCAAGTACGCGCACGCCGTGCTGAGCTTCGTGCTGCCGGTGGTCTTCGTGATCATGGGCGGTATCGGCCTGCCGGGCGGCGCGGTCTTCATCGAACGGCACCGGATCCAGGGCCGGCTGAAGCACAGCCTGATCTCCGCCGCCGGGCCGCTGGTGAACCTGGCGTTCGGCGTGGTGCTGCTGGTGCTGGTCGGCGGGGGCGTGTTCGACGACCCGTCCCTGCCCAGCCAGTTCGACGGCCACGAGGTGCCGGTGTCGCCGTTCCCCGCGGCGCTCGCCTTCCTGGCGTATCTGCAGATCACCGCGGCGATCCTGAACTTCCTGCCGGTCCCGGGGCTGGACGGCTACGGGATCCTGGAGCCCTGGCTCTCGTACCGGACCAGGCGCGCGGTCGAGCCGTACGCCCCGTACGGGATGCTGGCGCTGTTCGTGGTGATCTGGCAGACCGAGGCCGGCCGGTGGCTGAGCGACCTGGCGCTGGGGTTCATCGGCCTGTTCGGCGTGCAGGACTACGTGGTGGCCGTCGGGGACGCGCTGTTCCGGTTCTGGAAGTAGCCCCCGGCCCGCCCGGACGACCGGTCAGGCCGCGGTCAGGCCTGCTGCTCGGCGGCGCGGGCCCGCTCGATCCGGTCCTTGCGGACGTAGAACCAGGCCATGTTGCTGGCGACACCGGCCATCAGCACCCAGACGACCCCGAACCAGTTGCCCTCCACGAAGGAGACGACGGCCGCCGTGACGGCGAGCACGAGGACGATCGAGGCGAGCAGGGCGTTGCGGGGCATGGCGGGAGCTCCTGGCTGGGGGCGCCCCGGCGGGGGCCGGGGCGGGGTGGTCACCGTCCATTGTCGCCGAAGGGCCGCCTCGGGCGGGTCGAGGGGGCCCTTCGGGTGTCGGACGCGGTCCGGGCCGGGGCTCAGATGTCGGTGACCCGCAGACCGGCGTGGGCCTTGTAGCGGCGGTTGACCGAGATCAGGTTGGCGACCAGCGACTCCACCTGGTGGGCGTTGCGCAGCCGGCCGGCGAAGACGCCGCGCATGCCGGGGATCCGCTCGGCGAGGGCCTGCACCAGGTCGGTGGCGGCGCGCTCGTCGCCGAGCACCATCACGTCGGTGTCGATCCGCTCGATCGTGCGGTCCTGCAGCAGCACCGCGGACAGGTGGTGGAAGGCGGCCGTCACCCGGGAGTCGGGCAGCAGGGCGGCGGCCTGCTGGGCGGCGCTGCCCTCCTCGGGCTTGAGCGCGTAGGCGCCCTGCTTGTCGAAGCCCAGCGGGTTGACGCAGTCGACGACGATCTTGCCGGCCAGCTCGGCGCGGAGCGCGGTGAGGGTGGCGGCGTGTCCGTCCCACGGCACCGCGATGATCACGATGTCGCTCTCCCGCGCGCAGGTCGCGTTGTCCGCGCCGCGGACCCCCGGGCCCAGCTCGGCGGCGGCGGCCTCGGCCCGGTCGGCCGTCCGGGAGCCGATGATCACCTGCTGGCCGGCGGCGGCGAGCCGGTAGGCGAGGCCGCGGCCCTGGTCCCCGGTGCCACCCAGGACACCGACCACCAGCTCGGATACCTCGGGCTGCGCGGGGGTGGCGGCGGCAGCGGGTGCGTTCACTGAATCGGGGTGCGTCATGCGGAAGATCCTGCCAAAGCCGGGGCCGCTGCTCCACGCTGTGCCCCATGGACGCACTGAGAGTTTCAGCACTCCGTGAGGCGTTGGCGGGCAGCGGCTGGCCCGAGTCCACCCTGGAGTTCGGCGGGGAGCTGCGCCGTTCGGTGGCCGGCCGCGGCACGCGCGGGCTGCTGCTGGTCGGCACCGCCGGGTACGAGCCCTGGCACCTGGCGGCCCATCTGGGTGACGAGGCCCTGCGGTCGGGCGCCGCCGCGCTGGCCCCGACGCTGCTGCGGCACGTCGTACCGCCGGGCGCGCCGGCCCACCTGGCGCACGGTCTGCGGCGGCTGACCGAGAGCCCGCGCGGGACGACGGTACTGGTGGTGGCCCCCGGGGCGGCCGACGAGCGGCTGCTGGAGCGGATCCAGGACGCCCGGCGCGGCGGTGCGGCGGTCTTCGCCCTGGACGGCGGCGAGGAGGAGCTGGGCCCGCTGGCGCACCAGCGGCTGGCCGTCCCGGGCGCCGCCGAGGAGCCCTTCGAGCTGCTCCAGCACCTGGTCGGCAGCGCCGCCGGGGCGGCACGTCGGCCGCTGCCCCGGTGGCGGCGGCTGGCCGTCCGGCTGGCCGGTTCGCCCGCCCTGCACTGGTAATTCGTTTGCCTCCCGTACCCGGCCGGGTCGATGCTCTCGGTCTGTGACCTCCCCAGACCAGGCCTCCCCACCGGTCCCCCGTGCCCGGAGTCTGCTGCCCGATCTCGCGCCCTGGCGCTCCTCACGGGACTTCCGACTGCTGTGGAGCTCGGGGTGCATCACCTCGTTCGGCAGCTTCCTGACGTACGTCGCCGTGCCGCTGCAGATCAAGGCACTCACCGGCTCCTCGTTCGCGGTCGGCCTGGTGGGCGCCTTCGAGCTGGTGCCGCTGATCGTCTTCGGGCTGTGGGGCGGCGCGCTCGCCGACGCGCTGGACCGGCGGAAGCTGGTGCTCTCCGCCGAGGCGGGCCTGGCCCTGCTGACCGGGGTGCTGCTGCTGAACGCCCTGCTGCCGAACCCGCTGCTCTGGCCGATCTACCTGGTCGCCGCCCTGGTCGCGGCGCTCGACGGTCTCCAGCGGCCGGCCCTGGACTCGCTCACCCCGCGGATCGTCGCGCACGACCAGCTGACCGCCGCGTTCGCGCTCAACTCGCTGTACCGCAACGTCGGTTCGGTGGCCGGCCCGGCGCTGGCCGGCATCATCGTGGCGACCGCCGGCGTGCAGACGGCGTTCGCCCTGGACGTGGCCACCTTCGTCGTCTCGCTGCTGCTGCTCGCCCGGATGCGGGCCGTGCCGCCGCCCAGCGGCGCCGAGAAGCCGTCGGTGCGGGCGATCGTCACCGGGGTGAGGTACGCCTGGAGCCGCAAGGACCTGCTGGGTACCTACGTGATCGATACCTGCGCGATGCTGTTCGCCTTCCCGGTGGCGATCTACCCGTTCTTCGCCTCGGAGCTGCACGCCGACCGGGCGCTCGGCCTGATGTACGGCGCGACCGCCGTCGGCGCCCTGGCGGTCTCCGCGACCAGCGGCTGGACCTCGCGCATCCACCGGCACGGCCGGATGCTGGTGCTCGCCGCCCTCGGCTGGGGTGCGGCGATGGCGCTGGCCGGCGTCGCCCCGAACATCTGGTTGGTGCTGCTCTGCCTGGCCCTGGCCGGCGGTGCGGACCAGATCTCCGGCACCGCCCGCTCGACCATGTGGAACCAGTCCATCCCGGACGCGGTGCGCGGCCGGATGGCCGGCGTCGAACTGCTCAGCTACTCGGTCGGTCCGCAGCTCGGCCAGGTCAGGGCCGGCGGCATGGCGGGCCTGGTCGGTGTGCGCGGCTCGATCTGGATCGGCGGCCTGGCCTGTGTGGCCGGTGTGGTCGCGCTCACCGCGGCCCTGCCCCGGCTGCTCGCCTACGACGACCGCACCGACGCGCACGCGGCCGCCGTGCGGGCCGAGCACGAGGCCCGGGAGGCAGCCCGGGAGGCAGCCCCGGCGGCGTGACCGCCGGGGCCGGCGCGGCGGCGGCTCCGGACGGGGTCAGGTCTGCCCGTCCGCGGGGGCGTCGTCCTGCCAGCGCGGGTCGTTCTTCCACTCGCGGTTGCGCTCGGCGGCGGTCTCCAGCGCGTGCCCGGCCTCCTCGCGACTCGCGTACGGGCCGAGCCGGTCCTTGGCCGGGCACTCCGGGCCCTCCTCCACCTTGTGGTGCTTGATGCAGTAGAACCACTCCCCCGGCCTGCCTGTGCCCTTGCGGCCGAATCCCAACGCCATCGTGCGCCTCCCGTTCCCGTCGTCCCGGCCTGACGGCCGTACTGATCATTCCCGGTGCCCCGGCCCGCACACACGGCCGGGGTACCGGCCGGGTACGGCCGATAGACTCGCCGTCATGGCTCTGGTACCCGGCATCGTGTCCCCCACCCGCAAGGTCCCCGCGCACATCGCGCGCCCGGAGTACGTCGGCCGGCCCGCGCCGACCCCGTACACCGGGCCGGAGGTGCAGACCTCGGAGACGATCGAGAAGATGCGGATCGCCGGGCAGATCGCCGCCCGGGCGATGGAGGAGGCCGCCAAGCTGATCGAGCCCGGGATCACCACGGACGCACTGGACGTGGTCGCGCACGAGTACATGTGCGACCACGGCGCCTACCCCTCGGACCTCGGCTACCGGGGCTTCCCCAAGTCGATCTGCACCTCCGTCAACGAGGTGATCTGCCACGGCATCCCGGACTCGACGGTCCTTCAGGACGGCGACATCGTCAACATCGACGCCACCGCCTTCATCCACGGGGTGCACGGCGACCTGAACGCGACCTACCTGTGCGGCAACGTGGACGAGGAGTCCAAGCTCCTGGTCGAGCGCACCCGCGAGTCGCTGAACCGGGCGATCAAGGCCGTCAAGCCGGGCCGCCAGGTGAACATCATCGGGCGGGTCATCGAGTCCTACGCCAAGCGCTTCGACTACGGCGTGGTCCGCGACTTCACCGGCCACGGGATCAACACCTCGTTCCACTCCGGCCTGATCATCCCGCACTACGACAGCGAGCGGGCGACCGAGGTGATCCGGCCCGGAATGACCTTCACCATCGAGCCGATGCTGACCCTGGGCACCTACGACTACGAGGTCTGGGCCGACGGCTGGACAGTCGTCACCAAGGACCGCAGGCGCACCGCCCAGTTCGAGCACACCCTGGTCGTCACGGCGGACGGCGCGGAGATCCTCACCCTCCCGTAGCACCCGGCACACCGAGAGAGGGCCGCCCCGGACGGGGCGGCCCTCTCTCGTACGTCCTCGGCGTCAGCCGATCAGCCACTGCTCCTCGGCGACGGCGCCGACCTCGGTGCAGGCGTCGGTGAGCACGTCCAGGACCCGCAGCGGGTCCGGCAGCGACTGCTCGGGGCCGCGCACCCAGCGCACCTGGGTGCCGTCCAGCAGCGCGGCGGGCGGCAGCAGGGTGTACGAGCCGCGGCAGTGCCAGCGCAGGCCCGGGTGCTCGGACATGGTGTCGGGGGTGGAGTCCAGCGCGCTGGTCCACCACTCGTCCTCGTCGGCGGGGGTGCCGCGGGTGGCGGTGAAGAAGAGGTAGCGGTCCTCGCCGACCACGGCGACCGGGCCGCCGATACCGAGCTCGTCCAGCCGCTCCAGCGCCAGCGTGCCGGCCTCGGCCGGCACGTCGAGGACGTCGTGGGCGCGGCCGGTCGCGGTGATGAAGTTCGCCTGCGGATCCCGGGAGAGCCAGCGGGCCAGCTGCTCCGGATCGGTGGTCGCCTGGGACTGCCAGGCGAAGGACACCGGGTGCTGCGCGGGCGCGGGACAGCCGACCCGGTCGCAGGAACATCGGTGGCCGGCGGGGTGCGCCGCAGGTGCCAGCGGGAAACCCGCCCGCACCGCACCCAGCAGCAGATCCAACCGGGTCGCCGCGTCCCCACCCGTGACCTGGCGCTCCTGCTGCCGGTCACGCCGCCACCAGGTTGTCCACCTGCTGCTGGCTTCCATCGGGCCCCTTCCGCACTGCTGTGACCTGCTGTGCCTGGTGTGACACAGCGACCGACGCAACATCCGACGCAACACCGGATCGCGCCCGGGGCTTCCCGGGCGGGCACCGTGCGGTACGTCTGCCATCGGCCGCGTGCCGGGATCGCCGGGCGGCCGACGCCGGGGTCACGGTACGGAGAAACGAGAGTTGCGGCTCGGCGGGCAGGCGCGGAAGCGCCCGGCCCGGCCCGTACGGGGCCCGCGGACCCGGGTGAACCCCGGAGGCGTACAGAGCAGGATAAGGGTGCCGGGACCGTCCGGATGACCGGGGGACGTGCTGCGCCGGTCACATCTGCTGCACATGGCCCGCTCCTTACCGGCACGGGAGCCGCCCGACCCGCACGTACCCTGGACGACGTGAAGAGCAAGGACACCGAATTCGTCGGCGGGCCGCTGGACGGCAGGGTGCTGCCGATCCTGCTGAACCCGTTCCACAACGTCGGCAGGGTCTACCGGGTACCGGTGCCCGCGCACAGCGACCTCCCCCCGGCCACGCTGGTCTACCGCCGCGCCAAGGAGTACGACACCAAGGGCCGGTGGCGCTGGCGCTACGAGTACGACCCCGAGGGCGACGCCGGTGCCGCGGGCGGCTGGGCCGGCCGGCTGCCGTGGTCCGGCAGGCCGGCCGGCACCCGGCCGTAGGCCCGGCTCACCGCTCGCCCACCACTCGTCCACCCCTCGCCCACCTCTCGCTCAGCCCTCCTCGGCGAGGATCAGGTACAGCTTCTTCTTCGCCTCGGCGAGGACCGCCAGGCCCTGGGCCCGCTGGACGTCGCTGCCGGTCGTCATGACCTGGCGCACGGCGTGGTTGACGGCGGCCATCGCCTCGCCGACCTCCTGCACGGCCTCCCAGTCGATCCCGCGGCTCGCCTCGGCCCACGGCGACTCGTCGCCGGCCTCCGCCTCGGCCCGGCCGGCCTCGGTCAGGTCGAACAGCCGCTTCCCGGAGACCTCCCGAGCCTGGATCATGCCCTGCTCCTCCAGCAGCTGGAGGGTCGGGTAGACCGAGCCCGGGCTGGGGCGCCAGGCCCCGCCGGTCCGCTCACCGATCTCGGTGATCATCTCGTAGCCGTGCATCGGCCGTTCCTTCAGCAGGGCCAGCAGCGAGGCTCGGACGTCCCCGCGCCGCGCCCGGCCGCCGCGCCGGCCGCCACCGCGGCCGTGGCCGCCCCGGCCGTGCCCGCCGAAGCCGGGCCCCGGGCCGAACGGGCCCGGGCCGAACGGCCCCGGCCCACCCGGGCCACCGAACGGCCCGAAGGCCGGACGGCCCTCGAAGCCCTCCCCGAACGACTCCGCGAACTCCGGCCGCCGTCCCCGGCGACCCATACCGCGTGTCCGCATTCCTGGGCGCATGAGCGCACCACCTCCCGTTCCCGGACACCTCCGAGCGAGGCATCTCGATAACTCAACGATATATCGCTGACTGTCGGATGACAACGGCTTTCGAGCGGCCACCGAGACGGCGCGCCTTGGGCGGGCCGCGCCGCGTCCGCCGCCGCACCGGCCGTACGCACTACGGTGGCCGCATGGCAGGCGAACGCGATCTCCAGAAGCTGCTCGGCGGGATGCGCCCGGTGCTCAACCCGGGCCGCTACGTCTACTGCACCCTCCCCGGCAAGGTCCCCACCGGACTGCGCCCGGTCGTCACGGTCGTCGAGGCCGAGGGCCCCACGGTCGTGGTGGCGCAGGAGGAGGCCGACGCGCTGGGCCTGCCGTACGACTACGTGGCCGCCTGGATCACCCTGCAGATCCACTCCGCGCTGAACGCCGTCGGCCTCACCGCGGCCGTGGCCGGCCACCTCGCCGACCGGGGCATCAGCTGCAACGTGGTGGCCGGCTTCCACCACGACCACCTGTTCGTCGGCGCCGACGAGGCGGACCGGGCCGTGGCCGCCCTCCGAGAACTGGCGGCCCGTCAGTCCTGAGCCCACGGCGGCGGTTCGGTGCACCGGGCCGGGGTGACCGCCGGCTGCCCCGCTCGGCCCCGGCCGCAACGCCGGTGGGAGCCGGTCCCCGGCCGGTGGACCCACCGGGCCGGCCGTCGGCGATCCGGCGCCGCCGCGGGGGTGTCACCCGGACGGCCCCGTCCGATTGCACGCCCGGCCGGGCCGGGCCGAAGGTCGGGTGACAGTCCGGCACGGCAAGGAGGAGTCATGAGCACTGCGACCGGTCCGACCGTTCCACCGCCGGCGAACAGGCCTCAGGAGAGCGGCAACACCGCCTGGGTGACCGGGCTGGTGCTGTTCGCAGCGGTGGTGATGATGGTCAACGGCATCCTGGAGATCTTCCAGGGGATCATGGCCATCGCCGACGACGACGTCTTCGTCTCCACCCCCCGGTACGTGTTCCGGCTGGACCTGACCAGCTGGGGCTGGATCCACCTGATCCTCGGCCTGCTGGTGCTGGTGACCGGCCTCGCGCTGCTGCGCGCCTCCGCCTGGGCGCGGTACGCGGGCATCTTCTTCGCGTCGCTGAGCATGCTCGGCAGCTTCCTCTCGCTGCCGTACTACCCGCTGTGGTCGGTGGTGGTGCTGACCCTCGACGTGTTCGTGATCTGGGCGCTGTGCGTCTACCGGACGGATCCGCTCGCCTGAGCACGGCCGTCCCGCCCGCCGGGCCCGGAGGTGCTGGGGCATGACCGCCCAAGGATCGGGCTGAGCAGGCACGCCGCCCGGCTGCTCGTCACCGGCCGCCGGCCGATGCCGGTCCGCTCCGGGCGTCCGGACGGCGGGGCCGGGCGGGCCCCGCCGCACCGACCGCCGGCTACTTGCCGAGGGCCGCGACCCCCGCCTGGGCGAACTGCTCGTCCAGGTCGCCGCTGGGCGCGCCCGCCACGCCGACGGCCGCGATCGGGGCACCCTTGGCCTGCACCGGGGCGCCGCCGCCGAGGAAGAGGGTGCCCGGGATGTCCTTCAGGTTCGGCGTGGTGGCGAGGCGCCTGACCAGCTCGGAGGTCGGCGCGTTCCAGGACACCGCGGTGAACGCCTTGCGCTCGGCCGACTCCGGCGACTGCGGGCCGGCGCCGTCGCCCTTGAGCAGCACCCGGGTCACACCGTTGCGGTCCACCACGGCCACCGAGACGTGCTGGCCGTTCTTCTGGGCGGCGTCCAGCGCGGCCTGCGCGGCCCTGGTCGCCGCCTCGACGGTCAGACCGGTGGACTCGGTGAGGTTCCGGTCCGAGACGTCCGCCCTGACGGCGGCGGGCGCCTGGTTCGTCTCGGCGCTCGCCGACACGGCGCCCAGCGTGCCGGCGGCCAGCGCGGCCACCGCGACGGCACCGGTCAGGACACGGGACCGGGGGCTCATCTTCTTCATGCTTCGGCTCCTGCTCGAATCGGCTGCGAAAGCCGCACCGGCTCCCGCTCTGCCTCGATCCTCCGGCCGCCGACCGGACCCGTGGATCGGCGGACCGGCCCGAGCCCGCAGGCATCATGGAGGACAACGGGGTCAGCCGATCGGTTGATGCGCGGGGCCGCCCGGCGGGCCACCATGCGAGGAGAAGAGCTGGTCGGCGGCGTTGCCCGCCGGGCCGGCACAGCAGGCGAGGAGAGCACGTGGACGACACCGGAGCCCCGGCCGGCGACCCCGACGCGGGGTGGCTGGCCACGGTGATGCGGGTCGCCTTCCTGCTGCTGCTCACCGCCTCGCTCACCCGCTACCTGGCCCATCACTGGTACACCCCGCGCACCCCCTGGGTGATCGCCCTCGGCCTCGCGCTGGCCGTCGCTCACCTGCTGCTGCCCACCCGCCGCCCCGGCCGCCCCGGGCCCGGCCCCCGCCCCGCCGAACTGGCCGGCCTGCTCGCGGTGCTCGCCAGCTGGGCGGTGCTCGTCCTGCTGGCGCCCAGCTTCGCCTGGTGCGCCATCCCGCTGATCTACACCGTGCTGCGCGCCCTGCCCACCGGGGCCGCGATCCCGGTGGTCGCGGCGATGACCACGCTGGTCGTGGTCGCCGAACTCCAGCTGGCCGACGGCTTCGACCCGACCCTGCCGCTGCTGCCCCCCACCGTGGCCGGACTGGCCACGGCCGTCTTCCTGTACATGGAACGCCAGGCCACCCGCCAGCGCGCCCTGATCGACGACCTGATCAGCACCCGCCGCGAACTGGCCGCCACCGGACGCCGCGAGGGCGCCCTCGCCGAACGCGAACGGCTCGCCATGGAGATCCACGACACCCTCGCCCAGGGCCTGTCCAGCCAGCAGATGCTGCTCCAGGCCGCCGACCGCACCTGGGAACAGGACCGGGAGACCGCACGCGGCCACGTCCGCACCGCCACCGCCATCACCGCCCGCAACCTCGCCGAGGCCCGCCGCTTCGTCCACGACCTCGCCCCCGCCGAGCTCGCCGACGGCGGCACCCTGGACGCCGCCCTGCGGGCCCTCGCCGAACGGGAGAGCGCCGAGGGCGGCCGCCCGGTGCGCTGCCACGTCGACGGTGTTCCGGCGCCGCTGCCCGCCGCCGCCCAGGCCGCGCTGCTGCGGATCGCCCAGGGCGCGCTGGCCAACGTCCGCGAGCACGCCGGCGCCCGCACGGCCGCGCTCACCCTCTCGTACCTCGGCGACCAGGCCGTCCTGGACATCGCCGACGACGGCCGGGGTTTCGCCCCCGAGAGCCCCCCGGGGCCCGGCGGGGGGCGCGGCCACGGGCTGCCCGCGATGCGGGCCAGGCTGCGTCAGCTCGGCGGCACCCTGACCGTGGAGAGCGGCCCCGGCGAGGGCACCGTGGTCTCCGCCTCGATCCCGCTGTCGACCTCCGGGGAGCAGCGGTGAACGCGACCGTCCGGCTGGTGGTGTGCGACGACCATGCGGTGGTCCGGGCCGGGCTGCTGGCGCTGCTGGCCAGCGCTCCCGGTATCGAGGTGGCCGGCGAGGCCGGCAGCGGCGAGGAGGCGATCACGCTGGCCGCCCGGCTGCGGCCGGACGTGGTGCTGATGGACCTGCAGCTCGGCGAGGGCATCGACGGCATCGAGGCCACCCGCCGGATCACCGCGGCCTCCTCCGCCACCCGGGTCCTGGTGCTCACCACCTACGACACCGACGCGGACATCACCCGGGCGATCGCCGCCGGCGCCACCGGCTACCTGCTCAAGGCCGAGCGGCCGGAGGAGCTGTTCGCCGCCATCCACGCCGCCGCGCAGGGCCGCACCGCCCTCTCCCCGCCGGTGGCCACCCGGGTGATGGCGCAGATGCGCGCCCCCGCACCCCAGCTCACCGACCGCGAGCACGACATCCTGGCCCAACTCGCCCAGGGCCACGGCAACCGCGAGATCGCCCGCGCGCTGTTCATCAGCGAGGCGACCGTCAAGACCCACCTGGGACGGATCTACGCGAAGCTCGGCGTCGACACCCGCGCGGGCGCCGTCGCCACCGCCAAGGAGCGGCGTCTGCTGCGCTGAACCCGCCAGCCGATCGCGGCGGGCCCACCGCAGCTCAGGCGGCGTTGCGGCGGGCCCGGGCGCGTACCCGCAGCGCACCGCCCACCAGCGCCCGGACCGGCGCGGACGGGCGGCGCACCCCGAAGGCCGTCCGCAGCGGCTCGTCCAGCAGCGAGGCGGCCACCGCCGGGGCCAACCGGGCCAGCGGGCCCGGGAGTCGGGACGCCAGCAGGCCGCCGGTCGCCTCCCACAGTGCCCGGCCGGGCTCGCTGGGGGCGAAGCTGCGGCGCTCGAACTCCGACATCCAGGCTTCCAGGCCGGGCAGTTCGCCGTCGGGCGGGTCCAGCGCGAGGGCGTCCGCCAGCTCCCGGTGGAAGGTGTACGCGGCCTCCCGTTCCGCTGCGGTGACCGCCCGTGGACCGTGCGCGTCGACGAACCGCAGCGGGCAGACGGTGAAGCAGGCCAGTACGTAGTGCATCAACTCGGCGGTGATGCCCGGCCGGTCGTGGACGCGGCGCAGCTCGGCGACGACCCGCCGCCCCTGCGCGCTGTCCGGGCCGTGGCCGATCAGGGCGAACATGGCCGCCCCGGTGGCCTTCGCCCGCGCCTTCGGCTCGCCGGTCATCCGGCCGGTTCCGTGCAGCACGGCCGCGATCTCGGGCACCGCGAACGTCCGGACGAACCCCAGGGTGAGGCCCACCCGCGACTCCTCCGGCATCGTCTCCAGGACGAGTTGTGCGTAGGGGTCGCGCGCGCCGGCGGGTGCGGTCACCGGGTCACCCCCGCCGCGTCGGCCAGCGCCTCGCCGGTGAGCGGGCCGTGCAGGCGGCGGGCGACCCGCACCAGGTGCGCTCGTTCCTCGGCCGGCGCCGCGTCCAGGCCGGGCAGGACCGCCTGGTCCTCGCGCGCCCTCGGCGGCGCCCCGGCGGCGAGGGCCGCCACCGCGGACCGCAGGGCCACCGCCACGGTCAGCGCCGCACGCTCCGCCGCGTCCAGGCCGGCCCGGTCGGCGACACCGTCGGCGGCGGCCAGGACGGCCGGGTCCACCCACGGACGCAGCGTCAACTGCCCGTCCCGGATCTCCAGTCCGCGCCGAGCGGTACGCCACTCCAGGTCGCGGACGGCGAGGCGCTCGGTCCGGCGCGAGGCGGGGGCCTCCAGGGCGAGGCGGCGGTCCGCCCGGTAGACGAGGTCCCACAGCGGGCGCAGGGCGCGGTAGTCACGGCGGCGGCGCAGGAAGGCGGCGCCGGCCGGGCCGGCGAAGCCGGCCGTGATGAGCACCGCGCCGACGGCGGCGAAGACCGGGCCGAGACCGGTGCTCAGCCAGTCCAGCCCGGCCACGCCGGCCGCCGTCGCGCCGATCGCCACGATCTTGCACAGCACGTACCCGCAGGCGGTGCGGGCGCCGAAGGCGATCAGCCGGATGCCGCGGCGCAGCCAGCCGGTCGGCAGCCGGGCGGCGTGGCCCAGGCAGACCCGGCCGATGTCGAGCAGGGCGAACGCGAACAGGCCCTGGTAGAGCGCGAGGAACAGGGCGGTGGCCGGTGTCGTCGCGTACGTGGTGTCGAAGGTCAGCGGCGTCTCCGGGCGGTACGGACCGCCCAGCAGGAACAGCCCGGCCATCGTCGGACCGAGGACAGCGAAGACCGCGAGCCGGCGGCGCGCCCGGCGCCAGGTCGCGGCCGGGGCCGCGTCCCACACCACCACCCCGGCGCGTTCGGCCGGCGGGGTCCAGATCAGGGCGAGCACCACGGCGGCGGCGGAGAACCCCGTGATGGCGAGGTAGACCAGCAGGGTCGCGAGGTTGCCGACGCCGGTGGCCCGGTCGATCAGCCCGTACAGGACCGGGGCGGCCATCAGGAACGCGGTCGCGGGCGAGGCGATCGCCAGGGCCACCACGAGCAGTCCACGGGACGGCTCGCGCCGCCAGGCCCGGATCTTCAGGGCCGCCACCACCCAGGCCGCCGAGCCGATGACCAGGTAGCCGACGTCGAACGGCAGGTCAGACATGCTGGCCCCGGCGGTGTTCGAGGGCCGGTGCCAGCTGGGAGGTGGTCCCGGCGCCGGGCGCGAGCACCAGGATCCGCATCAGCTCGGCGCCCAGCACCTCGGCCTCCTGCTCGGCCGCGTCGTCGTAGTGCGAGCGGCCGAGGACCAGCCGGAGCATGTCCGGGTCGATGGTCGGGAGTTCGACCCGGGCCGCCTCCTCATCCGGCGGCGGGACCTCCGCGAGGTGGCCGCAGAGCAGGTGGGCGAGCTCGTGGCAGATGATGTGCGCCTGGTGCAGCCCGGAGGTCTCCTGCTCGAAGTGGATCACGTCGGCGTCGGCCCGGCGCTCGACGAAGCCGGACGGCTCCCCCACCCGCATCCGCCGGGGCGTCAGCCGGACCGGGCGCCCGGAACGGTCGGCAACCGCCGCGCAGAGCTCCTCGACCGTGCTCAGCGGGGGCAGGTCCAGCGCTCTCGCCATGGCGCGCATCCGGCGACGGGTACGTCCTACAGCCTGCACGTGCTGCTCCCCCTCCGGCCGCCGCCAGTGCCCCAGCGGCATCTCCAGGTAGTCGGTCACGCCACGGGGTTGCCGTCGTCGCGGAGGCCGGCCGCCCTGCGCAGCTGTTCCACAATAGTGAGCGCGGCGTCCTGCATCTCGGGCGGCAGCCCGGCGGCCCGCATCGCGATCCGCTCCACCCGGGAGTCGCGCAGCGCCTCGATCTTCCGCAGGTCCCGCTCGACGGCCTGGGCGGTGGCGGAGTCACTGAAGTAGTCCAGCGGGACCCCGAAGAACTTGGCGATCTTGACCGCGTTCTCCAGGCTCGGCTTCTGGGTGCCCTTGCGGAGGTTGCCGATGTAGGTGCCGCTCAGGCCGGTCCCCTCGGCGATCTCCGAGTCGCGCCAGGGACGGCCGAGATCCTTGGGGTAGATCACCGCGATGAGTCTCCGGAAGCGCGCCGAGAACTCCGGGGGGTCGGGCGATTCCGGGGGTGAAGTTTCCGTGGACATATGGCGGATCATAGAACGGCCTGACGCGCCGCCAGAATCCGACTTCTGTACTGATCTGCACGATCGTTGCGGACCAAACCGACAAACCGTACGATTCTCCCGCCGGAGACCGCCCGGGCAATCAACGATAGTTGACACATTTTCACGGCCGGTGCAGGATCAAGAGCCTGGGCCGGGCTCACTCAGCACACCCGTGTGCCCCGGGCCTCCCCGCTACCGAGCCCCGGGCGCCGCTGCCCCACGGGGGTGGGCAACGGCGCTCGGCACCCCGCACACGACGGACGGCCCGGCCCACTCGACAACCGACGCACCGACGACGGCTCCCGGACGGTCACGATCGAGCGGGCCGGGGGCCGGGACCCTTCCGGCCGCGGCCCGCAGGACATCTCCAGCGGTGAGCAGTCGCGCCCGGAACGCGCCCAGCTCGCCCACGACCCCGGCGTCCCCCCGCCGGACCTGCCGCGACCACACTCCACGGCGTCACAGCCCGGGGGCGTGGTGGCCGTCCAGGAACCAAAGCGCGGCCGAGTACCAGGTCAGCGTGATCGCGCAGACGAGGAACGCGCCCGCGACCGGCAGGGCCCAGCCCGGCAGCCGGCGGTGGCGGACCACGATCACCTTCGCCGCGAAGGCGCCGTACAGGACACAGCCCGTGACCGAGTGCACCGCGACCCGGCTGTCGGACAACTCGACGCCGTAGGCGGTGATGCAGTGGTAGGCGATGGGCAGCGAGAGCAGGAAGGCGGCCAGCCCGACGGCCCGGTGAACGGTGCGCACCGGGCGAGGGGCGGCACCCGCACCCGGCAGACGGCGGTACATCCACAGGGCGAGCGCCACCTGCACCAGCGCCAGCCCCTCCAGGGCGCTGCCCAGCTGGGCCTTCAACCGGTTGGCGTCGTCGCCGTACTGCCCGAACAGGCCACTGGTGTAGTCAGGGGAGTGGGCACGGCCGAACCAGTACAGGCCGGCCGTGACCGCGATCGGGAGCAGGGCCCAGAGGGCGCGGGCCTGCCGCAGCCTGGGCCGCTCGGCGGGGTACATCGAGGTGTCCTTCGTCTTGGGCCGGTCGGGGTCAGCTGGGCTCGACCTTCGCGCCGGCCGCGTTGAGCACGTACCAGCTCGCGCCGAACTGGTTGAGGTCCTGGCCCGTGGTGTCACCGGGCTTGGCGTCGCCTGCGTAGTAGTAGAGCGGGTGGCCGTTGTAGGTGACCTGGGTGGCGCCGTCCGGGCGCTTGGTGGTGCCCAGCAGACCGGCCGTGGCACCGTCGCCGGCGGTCGCTGCCCCGGTCGTGGTGAACGGCGGCCAGGCGGCCGCGCAGGCGTCGGAGCAGGTGGACTGCGACGAGGTGTCGGCCTCGAAGAGGTAGAGCGTCCTTCCCTGGCCGTCGACCAGGATGGAGCCCAGTTCGCCGCCGGTGGCGGCGACCTTCACGGCGGCCGCGCCCGCGGTGGTGCCGGCCGAGCCGGACGCGCTGGCGTATGCGCTCTGCGAGGCGGACGCGGTCGCGGGGGCGGAGCTGGTGCTCGTCGAGCTCTTGCTGCTCGAGCAGCCGTTGCAGACGGCGGCGAGCAGCGCGACGGCGGCCGCGGTGGCCGCCAGGGAGGGGTGCCGCATGGGTGCTCCTTCGGGTGGCGTTCCTCCACTAGTGACCGGCCTTAACGCGTTGTCCACTGTCCGCGCCCGCAGTGTCGGCGCAGCGGGGGACTCCGTTGGCCCGAATGGTCGATCGCAGCGCCCCGGGGAGAGCCGCCCGGGTACAGGGCCAGGGATACACCCGGCTACTGACCTTCGGCGGGCTCACTCGACCCGTCTGCGGGCCACCGCCGCCGCCGCGCAGGCGCTCGGCCTGTCGAGCGTCGGACTGATCCGGGGCGCTGAGCCGGCCGACGCGGCCGGGATGGAGCTCGTACATTTCCCTGACAGGGATGTACCTCAAGCCCGTACGGTCTCCGCGTGACCAAACCAGCCGCCTGGCCCGCACGGGCTGGTTCGCCCTCGGCATCGTCAACCTCGGCACCATGGTTGGCGACCGGCACCTACGGGTGCCGCTCGATCACTGCCAAGGCGCCGACCTTCCGTAGCTCCGCCGAGACCTCAACCGGACGCTCTACCGGGTAGGGCACGCCGCCTACTTGGCAGACCATGACCTACCGTTGGAGGACGACGTACGGGAGATCATCCAGGAGGGCCGTGACGCCCGGTCTGTGGCATCGGTCGAAGGCTCGGACGTGGAGCTCACCACGTCGCTAGCGCTCGGCGTCACTGCACTGGACGAGGCGCTTGAAAAGGCCCAGGGCGAAGCGCTGGCGTGCGGCAGAGGACACCTTCAAGTTGCGTCGACCGGCTCCATCTCCTGTCCACCAGTCGCATCTGGCGCTGGCGGCAGTGCCCAGACAGTGGTCTCCATGTCGTCTCCGGCGTGTCGGTCACGCCTGGGGCCCTAGGCTCTTGGCTGGGTGTGCCGAAGGGAGAGTCCTGGTGTATCGGATGTATGAGGCAACAGCCAAGGACGCCGAGGCAATCGCAGCACTGGTGCGAGCCCGGTCTGCGTGGTTGTCCGCGCGAGGGCTGGGCGAGTGCGCGGACATGGCGGACGAGTACGGTTCGCAAGCCGGCAACCCGGCCTTTCCGGTGTGGGTGCTGGAGCACGAGACCGAAGGCGTCGTCGGCTGCACGTCGCACTTCGGGAACGAGGCCCTGCCGCAGTGGGCGTTCACGGAGGAGGAACGCACTGAGCCGACGCTGTTCCTCGCGACGACATTCACCGCCCCGAACCCGCACCGGCTCGGCCGACTGATCGCCTGGTGGTCCATGAACCGCGCCGCCGAACAGGGCCTCAAGTGGGTGCGGCGCGGGACCGGCCAGGAACAGCTGTCCCGCTACTACCAGGAGGCCCAGGGCTGGGATCTGTTGCGAGTCGCGGACCGTCGCGGGGCGAAGGTCTTCTTCCTCCAGCGCGAGGCGCAGACCGTGCCGGAGCTGGCCGGCCAGACGGGCTCGGGCTACATCGGCAAGAAGCTGGAGGGTCTCCAGGCCCGTCTTGTCCCGCTCATGGGCGATGGGCGAGCCTCGGAGCTGCACCAGCAGATTTCGGCGCTGTCGAGCGCCGCCTGACGAAGGAGCGACTGCATGTCGGACGAGGGCCGGATCTTCCGCGAGGCGTGGATCGCGGGCGTGACGAAGCACTACCCCGGCGAGCCGAAGCGCGGCTACATCGCGCCGTGGGATGAGACCCCGGAGTGGGAGCGACAGTGTGCCGCCGCCGTCTACGGCCAGGTACTGGCCTTCGTTCAGGTAAGCGCAGGCAACACGGCCAAGCTCAGCCGCGAGCAGAAGGGCCGCTTTGTCGCGACCTGCTGGATCGCACAGATCCACAAGCACATCGAGAACCCAAAGGCCGGCTACGTCGCTGACTGGGACGCGTTGCCCGAGTGGCAGCAGAAGACCGACGCGGACATCTTCGAGCGCATCGAGCAGACCGCCTCCTGATGGGTTGATCGTGCCTGGCGATGCCCTCGGAGCAACGCGGAAGCCCCCGCTCAGCGGCCGGGGGCTTCCTCGTATGCAAGCTGATCAACATAGGACGGTTGTCCAAAAAGTGGGACTGGACCGTCCCCTTCGGCGCGCAAAATCGGATGCACGCTCGACCACCGATCCGGTACGCCTGACGCGTGACCTCACACGAGAGTGGACATCGACAACTCGGCTTCTCGACCACGAGGCCGAGGACGTGCGGACTCGTGGACTGCTGACCCTGGCGGAAGACTTTCTGGTCGAGCGTGCCGGCCGGGCGCTCAAGGCCGGTGAGGTCCAGCAGTTCGGTCCCGTCTGGGAGGGCGTCGACTACGCGCACGTACGCAGCCTGGGCCGCCCGGCGGTGGTCGTCGCAGGCATCGACGTCACCGACCCGGCTGCCAGCGTGCCCGGCCGGGAACTGATCTTCGACTTCATCGGCATCCACCTCGGCCTCGATGGCAACGGCGTCACCTTCCACTACACCGCCGACATCCCCGGCGACCAGATCGTGGACATCTGGCACCCCGGCGACCCTGGGTACGACCGCTATTCACACTTCCCCCGAGGGTAGAAGCCGCGCGCTGCGGCTCGCCCGTGCCGTCCCCACTTCCACACGATCGCCACAGCGCACCCGGAAACAGGCCGGAACAGACACGAAGAGTGAGCAACCAGATACAGCTCAGGCGGACACAGAAAAGCCCCCTGACCTGCGATTATGCAGATCAGAGGGCCTTCCTCAGCCAGGCGACGGACGAGTCGGCCTTATACGCCGGGTTCTGTCTCCCGGGGTGCTTGCGCGGCCCGGGGAGGCGGCCATCCATCTAGGGCTGCCGTTGCCGACAGCCTCGTGCGGTCTACCCGCGGACTCGGGCGAGCAGCCCTCGGTCATCCGCGCACGGCACCCGAGGGTGCCGATCTTGACCTTGCTCCGAGTGGGGTTTACCTAGCCGGCCGAGTCACCTCGGTCGCTGGTGGTCTCTTACACCACCGTTTCACCCTTACCTGTGGCCGAGGCCGCAGGCGGTCTGTTTTCTGTGGCACTGTCCCGCGGGTCACCCCGGGTGGGCGTTACCCACCACCCTGCTCTGTGGAGCCCGGACGTTCCTCGGCGGGCCCCCGAAGGTGCCCGACGCGGCCGCCCGGCCGGCTCGTCCGCCGTACTGGTCATCGTAGCGGTTCGCTGCGGCTGCCCTGGACGGGTACCCGCGGGGGGTCGAGGCGGGCGGCCACCTCGGCTGCGGTGCGGGCGGCCCAGGGGGTGGTGGAGATCACCCCGAGCACCAGGACGGTCAGGCCGAGGCCGGCCATGATCCACCAGCCGGCGTGGGTGGCCTCGGTGAACCCGGCGGAGGTGGACGCGGCCGCCGCGGTGACCACGGTGCCGAGGACGGCGACGCCGAGGGCCTGTCCGACCTGCCGGCTGGTGGAGGCGACGGCGGCGGCCACGCCGGCCTGGGCGTCCGGCATGCCGGAGACCGCCGCGTTGGTGATCGGCGCGTTGACCAGGCCGAAGCCGACCCCGAAGAGTGCGTACGCGGTGATCAGCAGGCTCGCCGGGGAGTCGACGGCCAGCCGGGTGAGCAGCACCCCGCTGGCCGCCATGGTCGCGCCGGCGACGACCAGGGGCAGCCGGGGCCCGCGCCGTCCGACGATCCGTCCGGACACGGGTGCGGCGACCAGCGTGAGCCCGGCCATCGGCAGCGTCCACAGACCGGCTTCGACCGGGCTGTAGCCGCGGACGTCCTGCAGGTAGAGGGTGTTGAGGAAGAGGAAGCCGCCGAGCGCGGCGAACGCGCAGACCGCGCTCACGGTCGCTCCGGTGAACGGCACGCTGTGGAAGAACCGCGGGTCGATCAGCGGCTGGGCGACCCGGCGCTCCCAGAGCGGGAACAGCACCAGCGCGGCGAGCGCGACGGCGCCGAGCAGCAGGATCCCGGGCGAGGTCCAGCCGTACCCCGGGCCCTCGATGATCGCGGCGGTGCCGGCGCCGAGCAGCAGCACCATCAGCAGCTGCCCGACCGGGTCGAACCGGCGCGGCTTCGGCGCCCGCGACTCCGGGACGTACCGCCGGGTCAGCGCGGCGGCGGCGAGGCCGACCGGGACGTTGATCAGGAAGATCGACTGCCACCCCGCGGTCTCGACCAGGACGCCGCCGATCAGCGGCCCGAGCGCCATGCTGATCCCGACCACGCCGCCCCACACCCCGATCGCCTGGGCCCGCTCGCGCGGTTCGGTGAACGTGTTGGTGATGATGCTCATGGCGACCGGGTTCAGCATCGACCCGCCGACGGCCTGCAGCGCACGGAACGCGATCAGCCAGTCCAGGCCGGGCGCCAGGCTGCACAGCAGGGAGCCGAGGGAGAACAGCACCAGGCCGAGCAGGAAGATCCGGCGCCGGCCGATCCGGTCGGCGACGGATCCGGACAGCATCAGCAGCGAGGCGAGTACCAGGGTGTACGCGTCGATGATCCACTGGAGCCCGGAGGCGGACGCGTCCAGATCCTTCTGGATCGCCGGCAGCGCGACGTTCACCACCGTGTTGTCGAGACCGACGATGAACAGGCTCAGACAGCAGATCGCGAGGATCAGCAGGCGGCGGCGTCGGTCCGGCGCGGGGTTCGGTTCGCTCACGGCCCGATCATCGCACCGGCGCCGGGCCGCCGCCGTTCTCAGGCCGGGGCGAAGCGGACCGTGCGGGTGACCGGGTCCGCCGTGGTGAGCCGGACCCTGATCCGCTCGCCGAGCGGGAGCTGCCCGCCGCCCTCGCACCTGGCCACCACCGCCGGGTCGCGCAACTGCACGGTGCCCGTCCCTGGCCTGCGCTCGTCGATGTCGATGACGACGGCCTCGAAGTCCTCGCCGACCCGGCCGCGCAGCAGCTCGGCCTCGACCAGGTCGACGCAGGCTCGTTCGACCTCCCGGGCCCGCCGGTCGCCGCTCTCCATCAGCCCGGGGACGCCCGCCAGTGCCTCCTGCACCCAGCCGGGGACATCGGCGCCGCCCGCGACCGCCGCACAGATCTCCTGGGCGTAGCGGTCGCCCAGCCGCCGCAGCGGGGCGGTGCAGTGGGCGTACGGCGCGGCGAGCGCGGCGTGCCCCGGGTCGGCGGGCGGGCGGGTGCCCCGGGCGGCGTCGAAGGCCCGGTAGCCGGCGCCGCGCAGCAGCCCGGTGCACTCGTTGAGGAAGGCCGCGTCGGCGGTCCTGGCCGGGTCGAGCGAGCGGATCAGCTCGGGGTAGGGCATCCGGTCGGGCCAGTCGACGTGCAGGGCGCGGGCGACCCGGCGGAGCCGGGCGTACGCGGATTCGGGGGCGGCCGGGAGGGTGCGCAGCAGGCCGACGCCGGCGTCCAGCATGAGGTCGGCGGCGGCCATGCCGGTGAGCAGCGAGATCTGGGCGTTCCAGCCGTCGGCGGGACGGGGGGCGCGGTAGGCGAGCCGGTAGCCGCCGTCGTCGGTCTCCACCTCCTGTTCGGGCAGCGGCAGGCTGACGCCTCCCCTGGCCTGTTCCCGGGCCTCGCGGAGCCTGCCGATCTCGGCGAGTAGGTCGAGCTGTCGGTCGGCGGCGCCGGAGTCGACCGCGCGCTGGACGCCGGCGTAGTCGAGCCGGCGGCGGGAGCGGACCTGGGCGCGGCGGACGTCGGCGAGCAGGACGGCGCCGTCGGCGTCGAGGTCGAGCTGCCAGAGCAGGGCGGGCCGCAGTTCGCCGGGAAGGAGGCTGGCGGCGCCCTCGGAGAGCCGGGCGGGGTGCAGCGGGACGTTGCCGTCGGGGAAGTAGAGGGTCTGGATCCGGCGGTGGGCCTCGGTGTCGACGGCTCCGCCGGGCGTGACGAAGGCGGCGACGTCGGCGATCGCGTAGTGGACCCGGTAGCCGCTGCCGCGCCGGGCGAGGTGCATGGCCTGGTCGAGGTCGAGCGAGCCGGGCGGGTCGAGGGTGAAGAGTTCCAGGTCGGTGGCGTCGAGCTCGGGCAGCCGGGGCAGCGAGGCCGTCCGTTCGGCCTCGGCCAGGACATCGGCGGGCCATTCGGTGCGGATCTCCAACCGTCTGCGCAGCTCGGCGAGTTCGGTGTTGATCCGGGCGGTTTCGGCGGCTCGGACCCTCAGGTGTCGACGCGGCATGGTCGCAGCGTACGGCCGACCGGGCCGCTGGGCGCGTCGGAGCGGCCCGTAAGGTGGTTGTGGCGAAGGGGGATTGACCATGGTGGTGAAGGCGACGGGTGTCGCGGTGTCGGCCGCGCTGGCGGCGACGGGGGTACTGCACGCGGTGTGGATGCGCTCGCCGTGGCCGTTGGGTTCCCGGGCGGAGTTCGCGGACGCGGTGATCGGGGTGGGCGAGGAACACGTGCCGACGCCGGCGATGTGCGCCGGGGTGGCGGGCCTGCTGGGCGTGGCGGCCGCTGCGGTGGGCGCGCGGGCCGGGGTCCTGCCGGCGGTCGGCCCGGCCTGGCTGGCGAAGGCGGGCAGCGTGACCACCGCCGGGGCGCTGCTGGCGCGCGGGGTGGGCGGGCCGGTGCTGTTCGGCAGCGGGCGGATCGCGCGCTCGGAGCGCTTCGTGCGGCTGGACCGGCGCTACTACTCGCCGCTGTGCGTGGCGCTCGGCGCGGGGGCGGCGCTGGTGGCCGCCCGGGGGCGGGGCGGGTCCGCGTAGAGTGGCGGGGTTCGCTGCCACAAACTGTTGAGGGGTGTCACCGTGCTGGTCCTGCTGCCGCCGTCGGAGGGGAAGGCCGCTTCCGTGGCCGGGGCGCCGGTCGCGCTGGAGTCGCTGTCGCTGCCGGGGCTGACCGGGGCCCGGCGGGCGGTACTGGACGCGCTGGTCGGGCTGTGCTCGGGCGACGAGGAGCGGGCTCGCGAGGTGCTCGGGCTGAGCCCGGGGCTGCGCGGCGAGGTGGCGCGCAACGCCGCGCTGCCCGTGGCCGGGGCGCTGCCGGCGGGCGAGGTGTACACCGGGGTGCTGTTCGACAACCTCGCGCTGGCCAAGCTGGACGAGGACGCGTACGCGCTGGCCGAGCGCTCGCTGCTGGTGTTCTCGGGTCTGTGGGGCGCGGTGCGGATCGGCGACCGGATCCCGCCGTACCGGTGTTCGATGGGCGTGAAGCTGGCGCCGCTGGGGGCGCTCGGGGCGTACTGGCGGGGCGCGATGGCCGAGGCGCTCCCCGCCGTCGCGGACGGGCTGGTGCTGGACCTGCGCAGCTCGGCGTACGCGGCGGCGTGGAAACCGGCCGGCGAGGTGGTGGCGCGGACGGCGACCGTGCGGGTGCTGCAGGAGCGCGAGGTGGACGGGGTGCTCAAGCGCTCGGTGGTCAGCCACTTCAACAAGGCGACCAAGGGCCGGCTGGTGCGGGACCTGCTGACGGCGGGCGCGCAGCCCGCGTCGCCGGGCGAGCTGGTGGACGCGCTGGCCGGTCTCGGCTACCGGGTGGAGGTGTCCGCGCAGGGCACCACGCGCAAGCCCTGGCAGCTGGACGTCGTGGTCACGGACATCCACTGACCGGAACGCGAAGGGCCGGGCGGCTGCCCGGCCCTTCGTCGTCGTCGGCTTCGTCGGCGGCGGCTCACGGCCGGCCGGCCGCCGTCAGCGCAGGTGCCCGGTGTCGTTGAGCAGCCGGACCGAGGCGTTGCCGTCCGCGTAGTACTGGACGGCGCACAGCGAGGCGGCCGACAGCTCCATCCGGTAGACCGAGTCGGGCGGGGCGCCGAGCGCCAGCCGGACCAGGGTCTTGATCGGGCTGACGTGCGAGACCACCAGTACCGTCTTCCCGGCGTACCGGGCGATGATCTTGTCCCGGGCGACGCCGGCCCGGTGGGTCAGGTTGGTGAAACTCTCGGCGCTGCCGGTGGGCCTGGCCTTGGCGGAGCCGAGCCAGGCGTCGAGGTCCTCCGGGTACTTCTGCTGCACCTCGGCGAAGGTCATCCCCTCCCAGTCGCCGAAGTCCAGCTCGCGCAGACCCTCCTCGATCCGGACCTCCAGGCCGAGCCGGGCCGCGACGGCCTCGGCGGTCTGCCGGGTGCGCCGCATCGGGGAGCTGACCACGGCCTGCACGGTGCCGCGCGCGGCCAGCGCCTCGGCGGCCCGCTCGGCCTGCCAGCGGCCCTTCTCGGAGAGCTCCGGATCGCTGCCGCCGCTGCCGGAGAACCGCTTCTGCGGGGTGAGCGCCGTCTCGCCGTGCCGGAGCAGGACGAAGGTGGTCGGCGTGCCGAGGTCGGCGGGCGCGGCCCAGCCGGCCTTGGGGGCGGCGGGCTCGGCGAGCGGCTCCTGGGCGGGAGGCGCCGCCGCCGGGCGGGCCTTGGGCTCCCAGGGGCGGCCGGCCTGGCCCGCGTCCATGGCCTCGTTGGCCAGCCGGTCGGCGTCCTTGTTCTGCTCGCGCGGGATCCAGCGGTACGTGACCCGGCCGCGCGGCAGGACGGTGCGGGCCTCGGCGGCCAGCGGCTGCATGTCCGGGTGCTTGATCTTCCAGCGCCCGGACATCTGCTCGACCACCAGCTTGGAGTCCATCCGGACGTCCACGGTGGCTTCCGGATCGAGCTCGCGGGCGGCCCGCAGGCCGGCGATCAGACCCTTGTACTCGGCGACGTTGTTGGTGGCCCGCCCGATGAACTCGGCCGCCTCGGCGATGATCTGACCGGTGTCGCCGTCGCGGACGACCGCGCCGTAGCCGGCCGGCCCCGGGTTGCCCCGGGAGCCGCCGTCGGCCTCCACGACCAGTCTGCGGGGGGCCACCGGGTCAGGCGCCCGACTCGGCGGTGCGGACCAGGATCCGGCCGCAGTTGTCGCAGCGCAGCACGGCGTCGGCCGGCTCGGCCTTGATCGCGTTGAGGTCGGAGACGGCGAACTCCACCCGGCAGCCCTCGCAGCGGCGCTGGTAGAGGCGGGCCGCACCGACGCCGCCCTGCTGCTCACGCAGCCGGGTGTAGAGCTTGAGCAGGTCGGCGGGGACGGCTCCGGCGACCACCTCGCGGTCGCGCTGGACCTTCGCCGCGTCGGCGTCGATCTCGGCGAACGCGGCGTCCCGGCGGGTCTCCGCCTCCTTGAGGACGACCGAGGCGTGCTCCAGACGGGCGGTCAGCTCGGTGACCCGGGTCTCGGCGGACTCCATCCGCTCCATGACCTCGAGGACGACGTCCTCCAGGTCGCCCTGGCGCTTGGCGAGGGAGGCGGTCTCGTGCTGGAGGTTCTCCAGGTCGCGGGGCGAGGTGACGGCGCCGGAGTCCATCCGCTGCTGGTTGCGGGCGGCCCGGGCGCGGACCTGCTCCACGTCCTGCTCGGCCTTGACCTGCTCGCGGGTGGTGTCGCCGAGCTGGGCCTGGGCGGCGACGACCAGGTCCTTGAGCGCGGTGTGGTCCGCGCCGGCCTTGTCGATCTCGGCGTGCTCGGGCAGGGTGCGGCGCCGGTGGGCCAGCTGGTCCAGGCGGGAGTCGATGGCCTGCAGGTCGAGCAGGCGGATCTGGTCGGCGGGCGCGGCGTTCAAGCGGAGTGCTCCTGTGTCAATCGGTCAGCTGGTGACGCGGTCGGATGGTGACGGCGGTCGGACCGCGTCGTGGGTGTCAGGGGGCGGACGGCATCGGCGCGTGCGCCGTCCACGGGTCGGTGACCAGGGCGGAGACCTTGGCCTCCAGTGCCCAGCCGTACCGGTTGGCAGCGGTGAGCAGTTCCCCGGCCGCGAGGTTGAGCCAGGGCCACTCGGTGGCCCAGTGCGCGGCGTCGACCAGCGCGACCGGCGCCGCCTCGGTGGCCTCCGAGGCCGGGTGGTGGCGCAGGTCGGCGGTGACGTAGGCGTCCACCCCGACCGCCCGGGCCTGGGCGAGGAAGCTGTCCCCGGAGCCGCCGCAGACCGCGACCCGCTCGATCAGCCGGTCCGGGTCGCCCGCGACGCGGACGCCGGCGGCGGTGGCCGGGAGACCGGCGGCGACCTGGGCGGCGAAGGCCGACAGCGGGAGCGGGGGCTCCAGCACGCCGATCCGGCCGCTGCCGCGGCGGCCCTTGGGGTCGGTCGGGTCCGGGACGAGCGGACCGGTGACCCGCAGGCCGACGGCGTCGGCGAGCGCGTCGGAGACCCCGGGGTCGGCGTGGTCGGCGTTGGTGTGCGCGACGTGCAGGGCGATCCCGGCCCGGATCAGGGTGTGCACCACCCGGCCCTTGAAGGTGGTCGCGGCGACGCTGGTGGTGCCGCGCAGATAGAGGGGATGGTGGGTGACGACCAGGCCGGCGCCCCACTCGACCGCCTCGTCCACCACGGCCTGCACGGGGTCGACGGCGAACAGCACGCGCTCGACCTCGGCCCCGGGATCGCCGCAGACCAGGCCGACGGCGTCCCAGGACTCCGCCCAGCTCGGCGGGTAGACCTCTTCGAGCACGGTGATGACGTCGGACAGTTTCGGCACCTGTCGAGACTACCGCGAAGCGCGGCCCGGCCCGGCCCGGCAACCCGCACAGCTGCTCGTCAACCAGCGCGCGGGGGCGCACCGTGGGCCGGCCGACCGGCCGGAAACCGTTCCGACCGCTGTTCCCGGCCCACAGACCGGGGGTCGCACGCATTCGAAAACGAACCTGGATCACCCTTACGAGTGAAGTGACCCGATCGCCATTGAGTCACGTCGGTCCCGATAAGTAACTTCAGTGGTGCAAACGAGAGTTGTCCCGACCTGGGGGGTCAGGAAAAAGGGACGCCCCGTCGAATTGCCCGGCCCCGTCCGCAGCAGCCGGAAATCACCGGCGACGCGGACGGGGTGGGCCGGCGGAGCGGCCGGGACGCTCTCGTACTCCACAGGACCGATCGGCGAGGGCCGGCCGGCCCGGGGCCGCCGCTCGCGGGCCCGGGGCGGTACCGACGAAGGGGTGTGAAGCAGATGGGGACGGGCACACCACTGCGCACGGCCGGGGGGACGGGATCGGTCGACGACGGGCCGGCAGGCGTGGACGGCACGTTGGTGGAGGTGGCACGGGCGGCTGTGGCCGGCGCCGGGGACCGGGGAGGCGAGGGCGGTTGGCTGACCGCCGTCGACGGTCGCTGGTGCACGGTCCGGCCGCCCGGCCGCGAGATCCCCGGCCAGGGCCGGAAACTGCACATCAGCGCGGCCACCGACGCGGCCGTGCAGGTTCTCGCGGCAGTCTCCGCCGTGCTCGCCGAGGATCCCTGCGCATTCACATTCGCCGCCGACCGGGAGAAGCTCCGCGCGGTGAATTCCCGGCGCGGCGACCGCGGGCCGGCCGGCACATTCATCACGGTCCATCCCGCGGACGACGCGCAATTCCGACGGCTGGCCGAAGAACTGCACCGCGCCACCCTCGGACTGCCCGGCCCGGTGCTGCTCTCCGACCGGCCGTACGCCCCGGGCAGCCGGGTGCACCACCGGTACGGCGCCCTCGCCGCCCGCACCCGACCGGGCACCGACGAACCGGGCGACGCCGGCGCGTCCCGCCCGACCCTGGGCGGACCCGGCGGAGCGACCCCCGAGGACGTCCGCACGGCGGACTTCCGGTGCCCGCCGTGGGCGGTCGACCCCGTCGAGGGGAGGGGGTCGACCCGGCCCGCCGGCGTCCGGCGGACCGGCGGCGTCCTGCTGGGCGGCCGGTACGCGCTGACGGCCGCCGTCCGGCACGACGCCAAGGGCGGCGTGTTCCTCGGCCGGGACACCGTCACCGACACCGACGTCGTGGTCAAGCAGGCCCGCACGTCCGTCGGGGGCGACCGCTCGGGCACCGACGCCCGCGCCGCGCTGCGGCACGAGGCCCGGCTGCTGCGGCGGCTCGACGGCCAGGAGCTGACCCCGCGTCCGCTGGAGCTCGTCGAGCAGGACGACTCGCTCTTCCTGGTGCGGGAGCGCGTCCCCGGCCGGCAGCTGGACAGCTGGGTCGCCGCCCGGCTGCGCCGCGACGGCGCACCGGACGTCCCCTGGGCCGACGCCGGCCCGATGGCCCTCGCCCTCGTCGACCTGCTGGAGCGGGTGCACACCCACCGGCTGGTCCTGCGCGACCTCTCCCCCGGCAACGTGATGGTCCGGCCCGACGGCGGGCTGCGCCTGGTCGACCTGGAGCTGGCCGCCGAGGCCGGCGCGGCGGCCGGTTCGGCCGGCGCCCCCGGCTACCGCGCCCCCGAGCACCACCTCCTGCGCCGGATCGTGCGCAGCGAGCACACCGCCGACCTGTACGCGCTCGGCGGGCTGTTCTTCCTCCTCGCCACCGGCCACGACCCGCTGCTGCCGGAGGACCTGCCGCAGGCCCGTCCGGTCGGGGAGCGGCTCGGCCGCTGGCTGGCGCTGGCCGCCCGCGGCGGGGAGACGGCCCGCCGGCTGGCCCCCGTCGTCCTCGCTCTGCGCGCCGACGCCCCGGAGCACCGCATGCCGCTCGGCCTGGTCCGCGCCGCGCTGGCCGCCGGCCCCGGGCCGGCCCCGGGCGGCCGCACGGCGGTGCCCGGCGCCGGCCTGGACCGGCTGATCGACGACGGCCTGCGCCACCTCGCCAGGACGGCCACCCCGCGGCGGCGCGACCGGCTCTGGCCGGGCGTCCCCGCCGGACGGCTCACCGACCCCTGCGACCTGCGGCACGGCGCAGCCGGCGTGCTCGGCCTGCTTGCCCGGGCCGGCTCGGCGCCGCTGCCCGAGGGCGCCCGCGAGACGGCCCGGGCGGCCGCCCGGACGGCCGCCGCGTGGATCGAGCGGCGCAGCGGCGCCGAGCCGGTGGTGCTGCCCGGTCTGCCGTTCGGCCGCTCCGGTGCCACCTGGGCCCTGCTGGACGCCGCCGAGGCGCTCGGCGACCGGGCGCTCGCACGGCGCGCCGCCGAGCTGGCCCGCCGCGTCCCGGTGGCGGGGCCCGACCCGGACGTCTGCCACGGCGCGGCCGGCGCCGGTCTCCTCCAGCTGCGGCTGTACCGCTCCACCAGCGAGTCCGGATTCCTGGAGCGCGCCGCCGCGTGCGCCCGCGCGCTGCTGTCCGCCGCCCGGCCCGAGCCGTACGGGACGGTCTGGCCCGGGCCCGAGGCGGACGGTTCCGGCCCGGCCGGCGCCGTCCGCCTCGGGTACGCCCACGGGGTGGCCGGGGTGGGGGCCTTCCTGCTCGCCGCCGCCGGCGCCACCGGGGACGCGACGCTGCTGGACGGCGCGCGGCAGGCGGCGGACACGCTCGCCGCGACGGTCCGCGCCGAGGGCGAGGGCGCCTGGTGGCCGCGGAGCGAGGGCGAACCGGAGCACGTCCGGCCGGCGCACCGGTGCTCCGGTTCGTCCGGGGCCGGCAGCTTCCTGGTCCGGTACTGGCAGGCCACCGGCGACCCGGCCGCCCACCGGCTGGCGCTGGCCGCCGGGCAGACGGTCCTGGACGCCCGCCGGCACGGCGGGGTGTCCGCCTGCCACGGCCTGGCCGGCGACGGCGAGTACCTGCTCGACCTGGCCCGGGCCACCGGCGACACCCGCTTCCGGGCCGGCGCCGAGGAACTGGCCACGCTGATCGCCGCCCGCGCGGCCCTGCGCGACGGCCTGCTCGTCCTGCCGGACGAGACCGGGACGGGCTGCGCCGCCGCGCACGACGCCGGGAGCCCGGGGGCACTCGCCTTCCTGCTGCGGCTGCGGTACGGCGGCCCGCGCAGCTGGGTGGATCCGGAACCGGTGACCGTCGGCCCGGTCTGACCGTCCGTATCCCCGCCCACCCCGCCCCGACCCCCGAGGGACCCGCCACGGAAGTAGGTGAGCCGCCGATGAGCAGCACCACGACCCGCACCGCCGCCCAGGCCCTGCGCCGCCTCAGCTTCACCTTCGCGGCCGACGGCTCGCACGCCGCCTGTCTGGCGGCCGGCGCCGACGGCAGCTGGTACCCGGAGACCTGGCGGCTGCCGGCCCACGGCCCCGCCGAACCGACCGCTCTCCCGCTGCCGGGCCACCGCTCGGAGAACCTGCGCTCCCAGCTGGTCTCGCTGCCGGACGGCCGGGTGCTGGTCTGCCGGCACGACGGCGACCGGCACAGCCTGGTACTGCTCTCGGCGGTCGCCGGCCGGGCCGCGGCCGACGAGCGGGAGGTGGCCGCGCTGCGCCTGCCGGGTCTGCGGCTGCTCCCGGTCCCGGGAGCCGGGCCCGGATTCCCGGTGGCGGTCGCCCTGGGCACCGACGCCCGGCCGGTCACCACGGTCTGGCTGATCCGGGCGGACGGCTCAGAGCCGGCCCAGATCGCCGAGCTGCCCGGACTGCACGGCGGCGGGGTCTGGCTCGACCGCAGCGGCCGTCTGCTCGCCCTGGACCGGGTCGCCGAAGGCACCGTCAAGTCGGTCGTGCTCGACCTCGAACTCGGCATCACCACACCGCTGTTGGAGATCACCGAGGGCAGCAACGACCGCCTGGTGCTGTTCGATCCGGACACCCGCTTCGGCATGGTGCGCAGCGACGCCCCGGGCGCCGACCGGCTCGGCTGGGGCGTGATCGGCGGCAGTGAGCCGCTGCGCTTCCCCGACTGCCTGCACGTCGCCGGGATGTTCCTGCAGCCGATCGCCCTGGCACCCCGGACCGCCGAGGAGCCGGGCAGCCTGCGGGTCGCGCTGCAGATCGACCGAGGCGCGGGCTCCGCGCTGGCCCTGTGGCAGCCCGGCGGCGGCCTGGAGCCACTGCCGGTACCGGCCGGCCGGCTCGGCGCGGTCGGCGACTGGTCGGCGGCCGGCCTGCGGATGCCGTACTCGGCGCCCGACCACCCGGCGGCACTGGCCACCCTGGAGGTGGACACCCTGCTCGGGCAGGGCCCCGACACCGTGCCCAGCACCGTCCCGCTGCCCCTGCAGCTGGCGCCGCTGGCGGGCACCGGCCATACCGGGCCGGCCACCGGGCCCGCCGGCGCCGGCCCCGTCCGGCACGCCCGCGGTACGCCCGCCGGCTGGCGGCTCGACGCGAGCGCGGCGCCGAGCGACGGCGGGTGCTGGAACCCGGCCCAGAGCCTGGAGCTGGCCGGTCCGTCCGGTCCGGTCGAGGCCGTGGTCTACGGCGGCGACACCTGGCTGAGCACCCCGCACCTGGTGATCGCCCTGCACGGCGGCCCGGCGGACGCCTGGCGGCTGGAGTTCGACCCTGCCCTGCAGCGGATGGCCGGGGACGGACTCGCCGTCCTCGCGCCCAACCAGCGCGGGTCCACCGGGTACGGCACCGAGCACGCCATGGCCATCAGGGGGGCCTGGGGCGGCCCGGACCTGGAGGACGTACTGCACCTGCTGGAGGGGGTGGCGGGCCAGAGATCGGCCCTCGGACTCGAACCCCCGGCCCTGTTCGGGGTCAGCTACGGCGCGTTCCTCGCGCTGCTCGCGACGGCGCACGCGGCGCCCGGGCAGGTGGCGCGCTGCGCGGTGGCCGCCCCGTTCCTCTCCGGTGCCCGGCTGCTCGCGGAGGGCGCCGCGCCCGTCCGGGCCCTGGCCGGCCGGCTCGGTGGCGACCGGCCGCTGGAGGACGCCCGCGGCCCGCGCGACGTGCTCCGGCTGGCCCACCGGCTGACCGCACCGCTGCTGATCCTGCACGGCGACCGGGACGAGGTGGTGCCGGTGAGCCAGTCCCGCACGCTGCGCCACGAACTGCTGCGGCTCGGCCGGGTGGAGGGCACCGACTTCGGCTACGTCGAGGCCGTCGGCGCCGGGCACGAGATGCTGGTCGAGGAGGGCGCGACGCTGCTGCACGAGCTGCTGGCCGGCTTTCTGCGCACCGGCCGGCCCGGGTAGCCGGGCGGATCGGGCGAGCCGTTCCGCGAGGGCGTGGCCGTACCGGACCGCCGGCCGGGCGGGGGCTCGCTGACGGGGAGTCGGTCGGCCGGCTGAGGACCTCGGTAAACTGCCGTCCGACTCGGCCGTTGTGGCGCCCCGGTCCGGGGCGTGCCACGACCGCCCCCAACCGACGCTGCGCCAGCAGCACCCGTAATCCCGCACGGAGAAGACGAGCTCATGTCCGACACCCTCAACACCACCACCGAGCACGGCCACGGCGCCTCCCGCGCCGAGGAGGCTGCCGAGGGCAGCGCGCACGGCCGGCACCGCGGCTCGACCGCGCCCGACGACAGCCCGGAGAGCGACCCGCACGGCCGCCACCGCCGCTGAAACGGTTCACCCGGTGGGGTGGGGCGGTACCGTCCGCCCCACCGCCGCCGGGGGCGGGGCCGCGGACAAGCCTTCAGTCCAGGGTCAGCACCGTACGCAGCGCCTCGCCGCTGCGCATCTGCGCGATCGCCTCGTTGACGCCCTCCAGCGGCAGCCGGTGCGTGATCATGCCCGCCAGGTCCAGCCGCCCGGCCCGCCACAGGTCGATCGCCCGCGCTGCGGTCCGCCGGACCTCACCGCCGCCGTACATCGAGGACAGGATCCGCTTCTCGTTGAAGAACAGCTCGGCCATGCTGAAGGACACCTGGTCAGCCCTGGCGCCGGCGCCGATCACCACCACCGCCCCGCCGCGCCGGGCGGCGTCGTACGCGGCCCGGACGGTGGCGGAGCGGCCGACCGCCTCGAAGACGTAGTCGTAGCCGCCGCCCTCCTGGCCCTTCGCGGCGGCCTTCAGCTCCTCGGGCGCGACGGCGTCGGTGGCCCCGAAGCCCAGTGCCCGCTCGCGGCGCGACTCCACCGGGTCGACCACGGTGATCCGGGCCGCACCGCAGACCCGGGCGCCCTGGACGGCCGCGATGCCGACCCCGCCGGCGCCGATCACCGCGACCGAGGACCCGGGCTCGACCCGGGCGGTGTTGACCGCGGCCCCGAGCCCGGTGGTCACCCCGCAGCCGATCAGCGCGGCCAGGTCGTACGGCAGGTCGGCGGGCACCTTGAGCACGCTGTCGGCGGTGACCACCACCTCCTCGGCGAAGGTGCCGGTGCTGTAGAAGCCGAAGGCGTCGGTGCCGCCGAAGCGGAAGTTCGGTACGGACAGCCGCCGCAGGCTCGCCACGCACAGGTGGCCCTGGCCGCGGCCGCAGTGCGCGCACTCGCCGCACGGCGGCATCCAGCAGAGCACCACCCGGTCGCCCACCGCGACGCCCGTGACGCCCTCGCCGACCTCGACCACCTCGCCGGCGCCCTCGTGGCCGGGCACGAACGGGGCGGGCTGCGGCATGATCCCGGCCATCGCCGACAGGTCCGAGTGGCACAGGCTGGTGGCCCGCAGCCGGACCCGTACCCGGCCCGGCCCGAAGCCGACCGTCTCGACGTCCTCGCGGACCTCCAGCTTGTCCTGGCCGGTCTCGTGCAGGATCGCTGCGCGCATGGATGCTCCCCGGGGTTCGCCTACGGGCTGGGCTCTGGCGGTACGAGGGTACGTTCTGGAACACGTTCCAGGAACAGGGCGGCCCCGGCCCCGGAACGCGGTTCACCTCCGGTCCGCGACCTGGCATGATCACCGGCCATGCCCACGCTCACCCGCCCCGACAGCTGCCCGGACTGCACGGCGCCACTGGATACCGATCCGACGTTCCCCGCCTGGTGCCCGGCCTGCGAGTGGAACCTGCTGGCCAGACCGGCCGCCCCGAGCCTGCTCACGCCGCGCGAGCAACGGCGGGAGGACCGGGCCGGGCGCCGGACGGCCAAGCGCGAGCAGGCCGTTCGGACCCGCGCCGAGCTGGTGTACGAGCAGGTCGCGAGCGACACCCCGGCGCACCGGGACCCGGCCGTCCGGCTCGCGGCCGCACTGGCCGGCCTGGTGCACCTGACGACCCTCCTCCTGCTGGCCGGCTCGGTCGCGCTGGTGGTCTCCGGGCCGTGGCCGTTGCGCGTCCTGGGTGCCGTCGGGCTGGTGGTGGCGGTCGTGCTGCGGCCCCGCCTCGGCCGGCTGACCGAGGACGCCGCGCCGGTGGAACGCGCCGACGCCCCCGCGCTGTACGCGCTGGCCGACCGGGTCGCCACCGCGGTGGGCGCCGCGCCGGTGGACGTGATCCTGCTGACCGACGAGTTCAACGCCGCCTTCGCCCGGATCGGGGTCCGCAACCGGGGCGTCCTGATGATCGGGCTGCCGCTGTGGGCGGTCCTCACCCCGGGGCAGCGGGTCGCGGTGCTGGCCCACGAGTTCGGCCACGACGTCAACGGCGACCACCGGCGCGGGCGCTGGCTGGGCTCCGCGCTCAGGGCCCTGCACGAGTGGTACCGGCTGACCCTGCCCGAGCGGTTGACCTCCGCCGAGGACCACTTCGTGCTGGTCCTCGCCGGTATGGTCCAGCGGCTGGTGATGCGGGTGCTCAACGGCGCGGTGGCGGTCCTGCTGGTGGCCTTGGACCGGCTCACCGCCAGGTCCGGGCAGGCCGCCGAGTACCGCGCGGACGCGCTGTCCGCGAAGGTCGCCGGCACCGCGACCGCGCGGTCGATGCTGGAGACGCTGCTGCTCGGCAGCACCGTCGAGTCGGTCCTGCTGCGCCGGCGCAACCGGCCCGTCCGTGCCCGCGGGACGGACCACCGGGCCGCCGCCGCCGAGCTCTGGACCGAGCTGGCGGAGAGCGTCGCCGCCGTTCCCCCCGTGGAGCGCGAGCGCCGGCTGAGGCTGTCCGCCCGGGCGCTCGGCTCGGTCGACCACGAGCACCCCCCGACCCATCTGCGGATCCGCCTGGTCGGGCAGCGCCCGCCGGTCACCGAGCCGCTGGTCGCGCTCGCGGACGAGGAGGCCGCGGCGATCGAGGCCGAGCTGGCACCACACGGGGAGAAGCTGGCCCGCGAACTGCTGCGGAGCTGACGCTCAGCCACCCGCGCCGAGCAGCTCGCAGTCCTGGAAGTTCATGCAGCCGCAGGCCAGGCAGGCGGCGACCGCGTCCCGCAGCTCCTGGGTCCGACGGATGAACAGGTCCAGCTCCGGGAGCTTGCGTTCGGCCAGTTCCCGCCACTGCCGGGTGGCCCCGCGCCCGGGGTCGCCCTCCAGCAGGCCGCCGATCTCGGCCAGGGTGAAGCCGGCCCGCTGCGCCATCCTGATCAGCGCCACCCGGCGCAGCGCGGTGGCCGGCCAGACCCGGCGGCCGCCCTCGCGGCGGGCGCCGGGGAGCAGGCCCAGGCTCTCGTAGTAGCGCAGGGCCGAGGGCCGCACCCCGGCCTGTCGGGCCAACTCGCCGATGCCCAGCTGTCGCACGGCACTCCTCGCTCGTCGCGGGTTGACTTCACGCGCGCTTGAACCGCTTGCCTGGCCCCATGATCTCAGCCCTGCTCCCCCGGCTGGTGCCGCGGGGATACCGCCCCGCCCTCGCCGACCGCCGGTTCCGGCGCCTGCTGCCCGCGCTGGCCGCCTCCGACCTCGGGGACGGCATGAGCACGGTGGCGGTGGCCTGGCTGGCCGTCGAGCTGGCCCCGCCGGGCGCGGCCGGCCCGTTGATCGCGGCGGCCCTGGTCGCGTACGTCCTGCCGGGGGCGCTCGGCGGGGTCCTGCTGGGCCGCCGGTTGCAGCCGATGCCCCCGCAGCGGCTGATGCGGGCGGACGCGCTGCTGCGCGCGGTACTGCTGGGGTGCGTCCCGGTCGGCCAGGCGCTGGGGCTGCTGCACCCGGCGGTGTTCGTCGCCCTGCTGGCCGGGTCCTCGCTGCTGCACGCCTGGGGTGGCGGCGCGCGGTACGCGCTGGTGGCCCGGCTGCTGCCGGCGGAGCACCGGCTGGCCGCCAACGCCCTGCTCAGCACGGGCGTCTGGGTGTCCACGGTGGTCGGGCCCGCGCTCGCCGGGCTGCTGGCCGGGCCGCTCGGGCCGGCCGGGATCATCGGGCTGGACGCGGCCTCCTTCGGGCTGCTGGCCCTGCGAGCCGGGCGCACCGAGGTGCCGGACGACGCGCCGGCGCCGACCGGCACCCGGCTTCGGGACGGGCTGCGGGTGCTGCGGGCCCGCCCGGAGCTGCTCGGGCTGACCGCGGTGACCTGGCTGTTCAACCTCTGTTACGGGCCGGTGGAGGTCGCCCTGCCACTGTTCGTCGGCGAGGAGCTGCGGGCCGGGGCGGGCCTGCTCGGCGCGTACTGGGCGGTGTTCGGGCTCGGCGCGGTGGCCGGCGCGGTCACCGTCGGGGCACTGCGGCGGCTGCCGCTGCGGCCGGTCCTGCTGGGGATCGTCGCTGGCCACGGCGTCGCCATGCTGTCGTTCGGGCCGCACGGGCCGGCCGCCGTGTCGCTGGCCGGCTTCGCCGCGGGCGGGGTGGTGTACGGCCCGTACAGCGCGCTGGTCTCCCATCTGTTCCAGGAGCGCACCCCGCAGGCCTGGCTGACCACGGTGCTGGCGCTGCGCGGCACGGTGCTGCTGACCGCGGCGCCGACCGGGGCCGCGCTGGGCGGGGTGCTGGCCGGGCCGCTGTCGCCGCGGCAGGTCCTGGTGGGCACCGGGCTGGCGATGGTCGCGGTGGCGGCCGTCGCCGCCCTCGTCCTCGTCCGCCGGGCGCCGTCCGCCGGGGGCGGTCGAGCGCGCCACCCGGGAGCCGGGCCGCTGCCTACCATCGAGTAGGGTCCAGCCACCGACCCCCGGGACCAGCATCGCGAGCAGGGAGCACCACCATGACCGACCTCCTGGCGGCCCACGCCCAGCCGGCACCCGAGGTGCTGGCGGCCTTCGAGGCGGCGACCGGGTTCATGCCGGTGGACGAGGGGCTCGCTCTGTACGCGGCGGCGGTGGCCGCCGCCGAGCGCACCGGGCTGCCGCTGCTGGAGATCGGCACCTACTGCGGGCGCTCGGCGATCCTGCTGGCCGACGCCGCCCGGCGGGCCGGGACGGTGGCCCTGACGGTCGACCACCACCGGGGCTCGGAGGAGCAGCAGCCCGGCTGGGAGTACCACGACCCGACGCTGGTCGACCCCGAGGTCGGCCTGATGGACACCCTGCCGGTCTTCCGCCGGACCCTGCACCGGGCCGGCCTGGAGGAGCACGTGATCGCGCTGGTCGGCCGCTCGCCGCAGCTCGCCGCCGTCTGGGGCGGCCCGCTCGCGCTGGTCTTCATCGACGGCGGGCACACCGACGAGCACGCCACCGGCGACTACCTGGGCTGGACGCCGCACCTGGCACCCGAGGGCCTGCTGGTCGTCCACGACGTCTTCCCCGACCCCGCCGACGGCGGCCAGGCCCCCTATCGGGTCTACCTGCGCGCCCTCGCCGAGGGCTTCGAGGAGATCTCGGTGACCGGCTCGCTGCGGGTACTGCGCCGAACCGGGCGCTGAGTGCGGCGGAGTGGGCCGGGTTCCTGCGCGGACGATCAGTGATGCTCTAACGTCGAGCCACACGGCCTGCCCCCTCGGGGTACCGCCGTGGCTCGGCACAGCGTCGGGCGGGTACCGTGTCGGCGGCAGCCGGGGGGCTGGACGAGCCGGGCCCGCCGCAGGCACCGGGTCGTACGGACAGGGTGACAGTCGGCGGGGGCGAGGGCAGGGACATGACGGATCAGGAGAACACTCCGCCGGCGGTCTGGGATCCGACCGCACGCGGAGGCGCGGGCGGCTGGGTACGTCGCAAGGCGGGGCCGGCCGCTGTGCCACCGGCGGCGCAGCCGGCCGTGCCCCACCCCCCGCAGTACCCGGCGCAGCCCCAGCCGCCCCGGCAGGCCGCCCAGGGCTTCCCGCCCGCGGCCTTCCCGCCCGCCGCGTTCCCGGACCGGGCCGACCGGCCCGGGGTGCCGTTCGACAGCGACCAGGCGACCACGGTGCTGCCACCGGTGCCCGCCGGACACGACGGGCCGCCGCTGTTCCGCTCGCCGGCGCCGCCGACCGGACCACCCACGGGCCCGCCCCCGGGCTTCCCCGACCAGGCCGCGCAGCCCTTCCCGCCGCACGCCGGCGGCTTCCCGGGCGCCGGTCCGCCGGCGCAGCCCCCGTTCCCGGCCTTCCAGCAGCCCGAGCAGCCCGGCCGGCCGCCGTACCCGCCGCCGGGCGACTACCCGGGCCCGGACGAGGACGAGCCCCGGCGCAACCGCACCCCGATGTACGTCGCCCTCGGTGTGGCGCTGCTCGTGGTGATCGGGGTCGGCGTGACCTGGGCGGTCCGCAACACCGACTCCGCCGACCAGGCCGGGGCCGCCCCGGCCGGCACCGCCCAGCAGCCCCCGCCGCAGTCCGGCGCCCCGTCGGCGCCGGCCGGCGGCACCCCGGCCGCCGGCTCCCCGTCCCCGTCGGTCCCGGCCGGCGCGGGCAGCACCGGGCCGAACGCGGCGGCCCAGGCGAAGAGCCTGGACGCCCTGCTGGCCCAGGCCGAGAGCGCCCGCTCGGGCATCGGCAGCTCGGTGGCCAAGGTCCGCAGCTGCCCGGCCAAGGCGGACGTCGACAGCGCCGTGGCGGTCTTCGACAGCGGCGCCCAGCAGCGCGACCAGCTGATCGCCGCGCTGGCCAAGCTGGAGCTCGGCGACCTGCCGGGCGCGGCCGACCTCGCGAAGACGCTGAGCACGGCCTGGCAGCAGTCCGGGGACATCGACCGGGCGTACGCCGCGTGGGGGCGCACCGTCAGCAGCCAGGGGTGCGTGAACAACACCGCACCCAGCACGGCAGACTACAGACGGGCCGGCGACCTGAACCCGCAGGCCACCCAGTCGAAGAACGACTTCGCCACCCGGTGGAAGCCGATCGCCGAGGCCTACGGCCTGACCCCTCGCACCGCGGACAGGATCTGAACCACTCGTGACCCGCCCCACCAGCTCGCCCCCGCCACCGGAGCCGCCCGTCGAGGTGCCGGCCGACCGTCCGCGCCGCCGCCGTGCCCTGCTGCTCGGGTGCGCCGCGGTACCGATCTGTCTGGGGGGCTGGTTCGGCTGGCAGGCGCTGGCCGACAGCGGTCCCGGAGTCTTCGGCCCGTCGGACGCCCCCGCGGGCGAGGGGCACGTGGCCGACCCGGCCGGGCTGCCGACCGGCCTGCCGGTGCCGCCCGGCTCACCGTCGCCGGACGCCGCGTCCGCCGCCGGCAGCGCGTCGCCGACGACTCCCGGCACCGCCTCCGGCCCGCCCCCGGCCGGCGCCGGGAAGCCGCTGGCCGGCCGTACCGTGCTGCTCGACGCGGGCCACAACACCGGCAACGGGCAGCACACCACGGAGATCAACCGCCAGGTGGACATCGGCAACGCCCGCAAGGAGTGCGACACCACGGGCACCTCGACCAACAGCGGGTACAGCGAGGCCGAGTACACCCTGGACGTCTCCCGGCGGGCCCGGCAGCTGCTGCAGGACCTCGGGGCCCGGGTGGTGTACACCCAGGACGGCGACCGGCCGTGGGGTCCGTGCATCGACGAGCGGGCCGCGATCGGCAACGAGGCGAAGGCGGACGTCGCGCTCTCGGTGCACGGGGACGGCGCGCCGGCCTCGGTGAGCGGCTTCCACGTGATCATGCCGGGCAAGGTCACCGCCGGGAAGGCCGACACCTCGGCCATCGTGGAGCCCTCGCACCGCTTCGGGGTACTGCTGCGCGACCACTTCAAGGACGCGACCGGCGAACCGTACGCCGACTACATCGGCAAGCAGGGCCTGGACACCCGGACCGACCTGGGCGGCCTCAACCTGTCGCGGATCCCGAAGGTCTTCATCGAGTGCGGCAACATGCGCAACCCGGGCGACGCCGGCCGGATGAGCGACCCGCAGTGGCGCCAGCAGGCCGCGCAGGGCATCACCGACGCCCTGACCGCGTATCTCACGTCCGGCTGAGAACCCGGCCGGTTTTGCAACGAGTGCGCCGCATTCCGGAGGGTGCTGTGCACGTCGCAAGTGCTTGGCCCTAGGCTTTTGCCCCGATCGGGTAGACCGGCTCGTCCGGTCGGCCGAGTACAACCCGCCGTCCACGACACACCAACGAGGGGAACGTTAGTGAATCTGCGCGCTCTCACCAGGGGAGACGCCGCCGTCGCAGGTGCGGCCGTCCTGCTCTTCGTCTTCTCCTTCCTCCCCTTCTACGAGGCCAACACCTCCGTGGGCGGGCCGGACTGCGGATCGGACTGCTCCTACAACGTCTGGCACGGCGGCTTCCTGACCATCCTGGCCACGCTGTTCTTCGCCGGCGTCGCCGGCGCCGCGCTGATCCTGCTGGCCCGCTTCCAGGGCGAGGCCGCGGAGAGCAGGCTGGTCGCCGGCCTGAAGCTGCGCCAGTGGGGCGTCGCGCTCGCGGTGTTCGCCGCTTGGTCCGGCCTGTGGTCGCTGTTCGCCAACGGCGGCGGGTACTTCGCGGCCACCGCGAAGGCGGGCCGGATCGACCCGGCCGACCTGGTCGACCACTCCTTCGGCTCCTGGCTGTCACTGCTCGCCGTGCTGATCCTGGCCGGCGCCGCCGTGGCCACCCCGCTGGTGCCGGCGCTGCAGGCGCCGCTGCTCGCCGACAAGCCCGCCGTCCCCCAGCAGGGCTACGCGCCGTACGCGCCCGGTCAGCCCGGTCAGCCCGGTCAGCCGGGCCAGTACGCCCCGCAGGCCGGTCAGCCGGCCCAGAGCGGCCAGTACGGCTACCCGGGCTCCCCGGCCGGCCAGGGCGACCCCGCGGCCCAGCCCGTCGGGTACGCGGCCGCGCCGCCGGCCGGCGGCTACGGCTACCCGGCCGCCCAGCAGCCGCAGGACCAGATGCAGGCCGCCGCGCCCGCCCCGGCCGCCGCCGCGGCGCCGTTCACCCCGTTCTGGTTCGCCGTCCCGGCCGTACGGCCGCTGGCGCCCCGCGACAACCCGGCCGGCCCGTCGGTCGGCGAGCTCGTCCCGGGCACCTGGTACCTGGCGGTCGAGCAGCGCGGCACCGCGCTGGTCGCCCAGCTCCAGGACGGCACCCACGGCCTGCTCTCCGACACCACGGGCATTCAGCGCGGCTGACCCGCGGAGTACGGCGAAGGGGCGGTCCCGGTTTCACCCGGGACCGCCCCTTCGGCGTGTGCGCCGCCGGTCAGGCCGTGCAGCAGTCGTTGACCACCAGGCCGCTGGGCAGCTGCTCCCCGCCGAACACGGCGACGGTGGCGTGGTCGCCGCCGAGGGCGGCGACGGCCAGCAGGAGGGCGCCGGCCGTCCAGGTGGTGCGCTCCTCGGGCCAGATGGCGTCGTCCTCGAAGACGTAGCCGGTCCAGTACGAGCCGTCGGTGTGCCGCAGGTGCTGGATCCAGCGCAGGATCTCCACCGCCCGGTCGGACTGGCCGCAGGCCCACAGGGCGAGGGCGAGTTCGGCGCTCTCGCCGCCGGTGACCCAGGGGCGGTCGCTGACGCACCGTACGCCGAGGCCGGGCACGACGAAGCGGTCCCAGTCCCGGGCGATCCGCTCGGCGGCGGCGGGACCGCGCAGGGCGGTGCCGAGCACGGGGTAGTACCAGTCCATCGAGTAGCGGTCCTTGTCGAGGAACCGCTCGGGGTGGTGGGCGATCGCGTGGCGCAGCCGTCCGGCGGCCAACTCCCAGTCGGGCTGGGGCTCTTCGAGGTAGTCGGCGATGGCCAGACCGCACCGCAGGGCGTGCAGGATGCTGGACGAGCCGGTGAGCAGCGCCTCCTGGGGGGCGGTGCCGTCCTCGTCGAGCCGCCAGGCGATCGGGCCGTCGGGCAGCCGCAGGCCGACGGTGAAGTCCAGGGCGCGGCGGACGGTGGGCCACAGCCACTCCAGGAAGGCGTCGTCGCCCGCGCTGAGGTGGTGGTGCCAGGCGCCGACCGCGATGTACGCGCAGAAGTTGGTCTCCTTCGACGCGTTGGTCACCTCGCCCTCGGTGTAGCCGGCGTACCAGGAGCCGTCCGCGTTCTGGTGGTCGGCGAGCCAGCGGTAGGCGGCCTCGGCGGCGGCGTGCTCGCCGGCCGTGTCGAGGGCCATCGCGGCCTCGGTGTGGTCCCACGGGTCGAGGTGGCCGCTGCGGAACCACGGGATGGCGCCGTCGGGCAGCTGGTCGGCGAGGATGGAGCGGACGGTGGCGGCGGCCTGCTCGGCGTCCAGCACGCCGTCCAGCAGCAGCACCTCCGGGACGGCGGCGGTCACGCGTCGCCCGCCCGGTGCGGCTTGGACGCGTAGACCACGAAGCTCTTGCCGATCACCGGGTTGAGCGCCTTCTCGGCGGCCTTGGTGATCGTGCTGATCACCGGGGTGCCGACGATGTCCCAGACCAGCAGCTGGTGGTAGGCCTTGACCGGCAGCGCCTTGTCGTTGTTGACGCCGACCGCGCACTTGATCCACCAGTACGGGGAGTGCAGGGCGTGCGCGTGGTGGCTGCCGTACGGGGTGAGGCCGGCCTCGCGGACCTTCTCCACCAGCTCGTCGCCCTTGTAGATGCGGATGTGGCCGCCCTCGACCTCGTGGTACTCGTCGGAGAGCGCCCAGCAGATCTTCTCCGGCAGCCAGCGCGGCACGGTGACGGCGAGCAGGCCGCCGGGCTTGAGCACCCGGACCATCTCGGCGAGCACGCCCTTGTCGTCCGGGATGTGCTCCATCACCTCGGAGATGATGACCTTGTCGAAGGTGTCGTCCTCGAACGGGAGGGCCAGCGCGTCGCCCTCCATGGCGACCGCGGAGGCGCCGGCCGGGGCCTCGCCCGCGAGCTCCATGGCGGCGAACCACCTGCGGACCTCGGCGATCTCCTCGCTGTTCTGGTCCAGGGCGACGACGTTGGCGCCGCGCCGGTAGGCCTCGAACGCGTGCCGGCCTCCGCCGCAGCCCAGATCGAGCACCCGGTCGCCCGGGGCGAGCGGAAATCGGGAGAAATCGACGGTCAGCACTGCGGGGCTCCCATTCGTTGGTGCTGTACTGCTGAGGGTTGAGGGTACGTCCGGGCGACGAACGGTCAGACGTAGCGCCAGCCGGCCCCGGCGCGGGCCCGCCGGCCGACCCCGGTGGCGAGGGCCGCGCGGTAGCGCTCGACGGTCAGTTCGGCCGCCCGCTCCCAGCTGAAACCGGCCAGCACCCGGGCCCGGCCGGCCGCGCCCAGGCGGGCCCGCAGGGCGGGGTCGTCCAGCAGGCGGCCGAGGGCCTCGGCCAGTGCCCCGGCGTCGCCCGGGGGGACGGCCAGGCAGGTCTCGCCGTCCGGGCCGGCGACCTCGGGGATGGCTCCGCCGGTGGTCGCGACCAGCGGGGTGGCGGTGGCCATCGCCTCGGCCGCGGGCAGCGAGAATCCCTCGTACAGCGACGGCACGCAGGCCACCTCGGCGGAGCGGTACAGGTCGACCAGCTCCTGGTCGGTCAGGCCGCTGCGGAACTCGATGTGGCGCTCCAGGCCGAACCGCCGGACGGCGTCGGCGACCGGGCCGTCCTCGGCCCGCCGCTTGCCGACCACCACCAGGTGCGCGTCGCGCTCGGTGCGGACCTTGGCCAGCGCCTCGACCAGGTACACCAGGCCCTTGAGCGGGACGTCGGCGCTGGAGGTGGTGACGATGCGTCCGGGCACCACGGCGACGTCCTCGGAGGGCGACCAGAGCCGGGTGTCGGCGCCGATCGGCACCACCGAGATCGCGCCGGGGGCGGCCCCGAGGTGCTCGGCGATCTCGGCCTTGGAGCTGGCGGAGACGGTGATGATGTGGTCCAGCCGGGTGGCGACCCGGCGCTGCATCCGGGTGAAGCCGTACCAGCGGCGCAGCGACAGCCGGCGCAGCCGGGTGGTGGCCGCGTCCAGCTCCAACTGCCGGTCCACGGTGACCGGGTGGTGCACGGTGGTGATCAGCGGGAAGCCGTGCCGGGCGAGGCCGAGCAGGCCGTAGCCGAGGGTCTGGTTGTCGTGCACCACGTCGTAGCGGCCCTTGTGCCGGGCCAGGTACCGGCGGGCCCGCAGCGAGAAGGTGAGCGGCTCGGGGAAGCCCCCGGTGCGCATCCCGGCGACCTCCAGCACGTCGACGGCGCTGCGGTACTCGGCCAGCGCGGGCGTGCGGAACGGGTCGTCGGAGCGGTACAGGTCGAGGCTGGGCAGCTCCACCAGCCGGACCGTGCCGGGGCCCTCGACCTCGTCCAGCACCGGGTAGGGCTGGGCGCCGATCACGTCCACGTGGTGGCCGAGCCGGGCGAGTTCGCGGGAGAGGTGGCGGACGTAGACGCCCTGGCCCCCGCAGAACGGGTCGCCGCGATAGGACAGCAGGGCGATCCGCAGCGGTCGCGGCAGCGCGGTCATCCTGGCCCCTTATCCCTACTCACCGCGGCGGGCACGGCCGGTAAAGTAGATCACGTTTCATGGTGGTGTGGAGCTCGCTGTTGGGCGGGTGAACAACGAGAGACCTCGAAGATACCGGCCCGTAGCTTCCCGTTCTGAGCCAGGGCGGGTGATTCACGCCACGCTGACACCCGACATCGGAACCAGGCGCCCGGGGGCTTCCTTGACCACCACCACCGCGGCCCACGGACGGCTGTCACCGCGCCAGGCCGAGCGCCGCCGGGGCATCCTGCGGGCCTCCACCGCGCTGGCCGCCCGGGGCGGGTACGAGGCGGTGCAGATGCGGGAGGTCGCGGAGGGCGCGCAGGTCGCGCTGGGCACGCTGTACCGCTACTTCCCGTCCAAGGTGCACCTGCTGGTCGCGGTGATGCAGGAGCAGCTGGGGCAGCTGCACGAGCAGGTCCGCCGCCGGCCACCGGCCGGTGAGGACCCGGCCGCGCGGGTCGCCGAGGCGCTGACCACCGCCTTCCACGCGCTCCAGCGCGAGCCCCGGCTGGCCGAGGCGATGGTGCGGGCGCTGTCCTTCGCGGACCGCTCGGTGAGCCACGAGGTGGACGAGGTGTCCCGGCTGACCTCCGCGATCGTGCTGGCGGCCGCCGCGCTGCCCGGGCCGCCGACCGCCGAGCAGCAGGCGGCGCTGCGGGTGATCGGGCACACCTGGCACGCCACCCTGCTGGCCTGGCTGTCCGGCCGTGCCTCGCTCGGCGAGGTGCGCGCCGACCTGCACACGGCCGCCCGGCTGCTGACCGCCGGCTGAGCCCCGGCGGCGGCCCGACCCGCGCGCGCCGTGCGCCCGGACCGCGCGGTGGTCGCCGAGGATGGGACCCGGACCGACCGGCCGCGCGGGCGGCCACGACGAGCGGAGAACGCCCGTGCCACCGGCACTCGAAGGCAGGGTCGCACTGGTCGCCGGGGCGACCCGCGGCGCGGGGCGGGGCATCGCCGTCCAGCTCGGCGCGGCCGGCGCGACCGTCTACACCACCGGCCGCAGCACCCGGGGCCGGCGCTCGGAGTACGACCGGCCGGAGACGATCGAGGAGACCGCGGAGCTGGTCACCGCCGCCGGCGGCCGGGGCATCCCGGTGGTGGCCGACCACCTGGTCCCCGAGCAGGTCGAGGCGCTGGTCCGGCGGATCGACGCCGAGCAGGGCCGGCTCGACCTCCTGGTCAACGACATCTGGGGCGGCGAGGGGCTCTTCGCGTGGGACGTCCCGGTCTGGGAGCACGACCTGGACAAGGGGCTGCGACTGCTCCGGCTGGCGGTCGAGACCCACGCCGTCACCAACCACTTCGCGCTGCCGCTGCTGCTGCGCCGGCCCGGCGGGCTGGTGGTGGAGATGACCGACGGGACCGCCGAGTACAACGCGAGCCGCTACCGCGTCTCCTTCTTCTACGACCTCGCCAAGTCGTCGGTGCTGCGGATGGCCTTCGCGCTCGGCCGTGAACTCGGGCCGCGCGGGGCCACCGCGGTGGCGCTGACGCCCGGCTGGCTGCGCTCCGAGATCATGCTGGAGACCTTCGGCGTGACCGAGGGGAACTGGCGCGACGCTCTCGGACGCGTCCCGCACTTCGGCATCTCCGAGAGCCCGGCGTACGTCGGCCGGGCCGTCGCGGCGCTCGCCGCCGACCCCGACGTGGCGCGCTGGAACGGGACCTCGCTGTCCAGCGGCGGGCTCGCCCGGGAGTACGGGTTCACCGACCTCGACGGCAGCCGGCCGGACGCCTGGCGCTACCTGGTGGAGGTCCAGGACCCGGGCAGGCCAGCCGACCCGGGCCCGTACCGCTGAGCCGCCGTCCGCTGAGCCGCCGTCCGGTGACCCTCCGTCCGGTCGCCCGGTGAGAGCCGCCTCACCTTCCGGGCGCCACGGCCGAACCGGTCGGGGAAGCGGCTGGTCAGGCGGCTAGAGTCAGGGGCGACAACTTCATCCGACCCGCCGTGCGGGGAAGCCGGTGCACCTCCGGCCCGGCCCGCGACCGCGTGCCCCCGGCCGGGACGCCGGACCGCCCGGAGCGGGGCGAGCGGCCGGCCCGGCTCCCGTTCCGGCTCCGCCGAGGTCCACCGGCGGCCCGCCGCGGGCCGCCGCCACCGCTCTTCGAAAGGCACCACCCCACCATGCTGACCGCTGCCCGCCCGGTCGCCGCCGCCGTGGCCGGCCTGCTGCTGGCCGGCGTCACCGCGACGCCCGCCCTGGCCGACACCCCGTCCGCCTCGCCCGCCCCGGTGGCCGTGCCCGCCGGGCTGTACGGAAAGGGCGACCCGACCTACGACGGCGTCTGGCGCCAGTCGCTGGCACTGCTCGCGCTGGCCGCCGACAAGGTCGTGCCGGCCGACTCGGCGGTCGGCTGGCTGACCGGCCAGCAGTGCGCGGACGGCGGCTGGCCCTCGTACCGGGCCGACGCCGCCGCCGCGTGCGACCCGGCGACCGAGGACAGCAACGCCACCGCCGTCGCCGTGCAGGCACTGGTGCAGCTCGGCGGCCACCAGGACGCCGTCACCAAGGGCGCGCAGTGGCTGACGGCGCACCAGAACGCGGACGGGACCTGGGCCTACAACCCGGGTGCCCCGGGCGACGCCGACTCGACCGCGCTGGCCGTCAACGCCCTGGTCGCCGCGGGCACCGACCCGACGGGCACCACCGCGTCCGGCAAGAGCGGCTACGACGGCCTGGCCGCCTTCCAGCTCGGCTGCGCGGCCCCCGCCGACCAGCGCGGCGCGTTCGCCTACCAGCCCGCGCCGGACGGCTCGCTCGCCCCCAACACGCTCGCCTCCGCCCAGGCCGCGCTGGCCGCCGCCGGCGGCCGCCTCCCGGTCGCCGCCGGTTCCGGCACCGGCCCGGCCCCGAAGCCCCCGGCCTGCCCGGACGGCTCCACCGCCGCCACCGTGCCGCACGCCGACGCGGCCGAGGCCGTCTCCGCGTACCTGGCCGCGCAGCTGGCCGCGAACGGGCAGCACCTGGTGCAGAACACGCCCGGCGCGACCCCCGGCCCCGACTACAACGCCACCTCGTGGTCGGTGCTCGGCCTGGTCCAGGCCGGCCACCCGGAGCAGGCCGCCCCGGCCGCCCAGTGGCTGATGAACAACGGCTACGGCTGGGCCGCCGAGGGCAAGGACGGCACGGACGCCGCCGCCACCGCGACCCTGCTGCTGATGGCCCGCGCGGCCAAGCTCGACCCGTACAGCTTCGGCGGGCACAACCTCGTCCAGCTGCTGATCGACGCCGGCCCGGCCCCGGCCTCCGTGCCGAACGCCACCAAGGCGCCCGCCGCGGACGTCGCCCCCAGCGACTCCGGCATCTCGACCGGCTGGCTGATCGGCGTCGGCCTGCTGATCGGCGTCGGCGGCGGCCTGCTGCTCAGCCTCAGCCGCCGGCGCGGCGCCCGTCCGCTGGGCCCGCACCACCCGCCGGTGCAGCGGCCGGGCGAGCAGCCGACCGAGGACAAGGGCGACGAGTCCAAGTGACCCCCGCCCCGCGCGGGACGGCGGCGGTGCGCGCCGCCGCCGTCCTGGCGCTGCTGACCGCGGCCCTGCTCGGCGTGCTCGCCTCCCCCGCCCAGGCCGCCGGCTACCGCTACTGGTCGTTCTGGACGTGGTCCGCGGGCGCCTGGGCGTACCAGCAGCAGGGCCCCACCACCTACCTGCCGCCGGACGGCTCCGTCGACGGCTGGCGGTTCGCCGACAGCCCGGACGGCGGCCGCGACGCCGCCCGTCCCGGTGCGGCGGGCGACTTCGGTGCGATCTGCGCGGCCACCGCCGCCCAGGCCGGCCGCAAGCGGGTCGGCGTGGTGCTGGACTTCGGCACCGCCGCCGACGCCCCGCCCGGCGCGCTCGCCAGCGGGGAGAACCCCCCGGCCCCGCGCACCGCCTGCGCCTCGGTTCCGCCCGGCGCCAGCTCCGCCGAGGTGCTGGCCGCCGTCGCGCCGCCGCTGCGCTACGACTCCTCCGGCATGCTCTGCGCCATCGCGGGCTACCCGCGGGCCGGCTGCGGCGAGCCGGTGACCGGACCGTCCCGGCCCGCCGGCGACAGCGGCCCGTCCGTCGGCCTGATCGCCGGCGCGGCGCTGGTCCTGCTGCTCGGCGCGGGCGCCGTGTGGCAGGCCCGCCGCCGGCGCCACTGACCCGTTCAGGACCTCATCCTCGTGCCCCGTACCGCGAAATCAGGAACACGTTCCACCATCGGCCCACGGCTGCTGCACCCCGGCGCCTGGTGGCTCTGGGCGCTCGGCCTGGCCGCCGCCGCCTCCCGCACCACCAACCCGCTGCTGCTCCTGCTGATCATCGGCGTCGCCGGGTACGTGGTGGCGGCCCGGCGCAGCGACGCGCCCTGGTCCCGCTCGTACGGGGCCTTCCTCAAGCTGGGCCTGCTGGTGCTCGCCGTCCGGATGGTCTTCGCGGTGCTGCTCGGCTCGCCCGTCCCCGGCAGTCACGTGCTCTTCACGCTGCCCCAACTGCCGCTGCCAGACTGGGCGCGAGGGGTGCGGATCGGCGGCCCGGTCACCCTGGAGGGCCTGCTCTTCGCCTTCTACGACGGGCTGAAACTGGCCACCCTGCTGATCTGCGTCGGCGCGGCCAACGCCCTCGCCTCGCCGTCCCGCCTGCTGCGCAGCCTGCCCGGCGCACTGTACGAGGCGGGGGTGGCCGTGGTGGTGGCGATGACCTTCGCCCCGAACCTGGTCGCCGACGTGCAGCGGCTGCGTTCGGCCCGCCGGCTGCGCGGCCGCACCGACCGGGGGGTGCGGGCCGTGCTGAGCGTCGGACTGCCGGTGCTGGAGGGCGCGTTGGAACGCTCCGTCAGCCTGGCCGCCGCGATGGACACCCGGGGCTTCGGCCGCACCGCCGACGTCCCGCGCCGGGTGTCCCGGGCCACCGCGGCGCTCACCCTGCTCGGCCTGCTCGGGGTCTGCTCCGCCTGCTACGGCCTGCTCGCCCCCGGTGGCGCGGCCTGGGCGTTCCCGGTGCTGCTGCTCGGGCTGGCGCTGACCGGCGCGGGCCTGCTGCTGGGCAGCCGCCGGGCGGTACGCACCCGCTACCGGCCGGATCCGTGGGCGGTGCCCGAGTGGCTGGTCACCTGCTCCGGGGTGGCCGTCGCCGCGCTGACCGTCTGGTTCTCCGGCCGCTACCCGGAGGCCTTCATGCCGTCCGTGGTGCCGCCCGTCGTCCCGACCCTGCCCGTGCTGCCGGCCGCCGCGCTGCTGATCGGCCTGCTGCCCGCCCTCGTCGCCCCCGAACCGCCCCGGAGCACCCAGTGATCACCTTCGACCAGGTCGGCGTCCGGTACGCCGAGGCCACCGAACCCGCCCTGAGCGGGGTGGACCTGACCGTCCCCGAAGGCGAACTCTGCCTGCTGGTCGGCCCGTCCGGCTCCGGCAAGTCCACCCTGCTGGGCGCCGTCAGCGGCCTCGTCCCGCACTTCACCGGCGGCGAGCTGACCGGCCGGGTCACCGTGGACGGCCGGGACACCCGCGAACACCGGCCGCGCGAACTCGCCGACCTGGTCGGCACGGTGGGACAGGACCCGCTCGCCCACTTCGTCACCGACACGGTCGAGGACGAACTCGCCTACGGCATGGAGTCGCTCGGTCTGGCCCCCGAGGTGATGCGGCGCCGGGTCGAGGAGACCCTCGACCTGCTCGGGCTGGCCGAACTGCGCGGGCGCGCCCTGCGCTCGCTCTCCGGCGGCCAGCAGCAGCGGGTGGCGATCGGTTCGGTGCTCACCGTCCACCCCAAGGTGCTGGTGCTGGACGAGCCCACCTCCGCCCTCGACCCCGGCGCGGCCGAGGAGGTGCTCGCCGTCCTCCAGCGGCTGGTGCACGACCTCGGCACCACCGTGCTGATGGCCGAGCACCGGCTGGAACGGGTGGTCCAGTACGCCGACCGGGTCCTGCTGCTGCCCGGCCGGGGCCGGGCCCCGGTGCTCGGTGAACCGGCCGAGGTGATGGCGCACTCCCCCGTCCACCCGCCGGTGGTGGCACTCGGCCGGGCGGCCGGCTGGTCGCCCCTGCCGCTGTCCGTCCGCGACGCCCGCCGCAAGGCCGGGCCGCTGCGGGACCGCCTGGCCGGACACACCCCGGCCCCCGCCGCCCCGGCCGACGGCGCACCGGTCGCCGAGGTGGCCCGCCTCGCGGTACGGCGAGGGCCGGTGGCGGCGCTGCGCGGCGTCGACCTGGCACTGCGCCCCGGCGAGATCACCGCCCTGATGGGACGCAACGGCGCCGGCAAGTCCACGCTGCTGGGCGCCCTGGTCGGCCTGCACCGGCCCGCCTCCGGCACCGTCCGGGTCGGCGGCCTGGAACCGCACCGGACCAGCCCGAAGGAGCTGATCCGGCGGGTCGGCCTGGTCCCGCAGGACCCGCGCGACCTGCTGTTCGGCGAGAGCGTCGACGCCGAGTGCGCCGCCGCCGACCGGGACGCCGGCGCCGGGGCGGGCAGCTGCCGCGCACTGATCGCCCGGCTGCTCCCCGGCATCGACGAGGGCCTGCACCCGCGCGACCTCTCCGAGGGCCAGCGGCTGACCCTGGCGCTGGCCGTGGTGCTCACCGCAGGACCGCCGGTGATCCTGCTGGACGAGCCCACCCGCGGCCTGGACTACGCCGCCAAGGGCCGGCTGGTCGAGGTGCTGCGCGAACTCGCCGCGGCCGGGCACGCGGTGCTGCTCGCCACCCACGACGTCGAGCTGGCAGCCGAGTTGGCGCACCGCACGGTGGTGCTGGCGGAGGGCGAGATCGTCGCGGACGGGCCGACCGCCGAGGTCGTGATCTCCTCGCCGGCCTTCGCGCCGCAGGTGTCCAAGATCCTGGCGCTGCCGGGGTTGCTGACGACCGGCCAGGTCGTCGCGGCCCTGGCGGAGGAGGAGCAGGCATGAGCGGCCCCGATCCCACCCGACCCGACCCGACCCCACCCGGCACCGCCGCGCCGGTGCCCGGCCGCCCGGCACCGACCCCGCCCGAGCTCGGCCGCCCCGTGCCGCTCGGCCGACGGTCGCTGACCGCCCTCGGCCTGGTCTCGGCCATCGGCGTGGTCGGCTTCGGCTGGCCGCTGCTCGCGGCCACCGACTCCGCGCTGGTCGGCCACTCCACCGACGCCCCCTGGCTGTTCGCCCTGCTCATGCCGCTGCTGCTGGGCGTCGTGGTGGCGCAGATCTCCGAGGGGCGCGAGGCCGGCGGCGGCCCAGGACTGGAGGCGAAGGCGGTGGCCCTGCTCGGGGTCCTGGCCGCCGCGGGGGCGGCGCTGCGCCCGCTCGGCGCCGGCACGGCCGGCCTGGAGCCGATGTTCTTCCTGATGGTGCTGGGCGGGCGGGCGCTCGGCCCGGGCTTCGGCTTCGTGCTCGGCGCCGTCACGCTGTTCGCCTCGGCGCTGCTCACCGGCGGGGTCGGGCCGTGGCTGCCGTTCCAGATGCTCGCGATGGGCTGGGTCAGCCTCGGCGCGGGCCTGCTGCCCGGCCCGGCCACCCTGCGCGGACGGGCCGAGCTGACCATGCTGGCCTGCTACGGGGCGATCTCGGCGGTGGCCTACGGGACCGTCATGAATCTCCAGGGCTGGCCCTACATCAGCGGTCTGAGCAGCTCCGTCTCCTTCGTCCCGGGCGACCCGGTGAGCGAGAACCTGGTCCGCTTCGCCGTGTACTGCCTGACCACCTCGCTCGGCTGGGACCTGCCGCGCGCCGCGCTGACCGCCGTGCTCTGCCTCACCGTCGGCGGCCCGGTGCTGCGGGCCCTGCGCCGGGCGACCCGCCGGGCCGCGTTCGCCGCACCGGTCACCTTCCGCGACCGCTGACGGCCGTCCGTCCCCGGCACCGGCCGGGGACGGACGGCGGCCGACCTGCGGGCCTCAGGCCTTGGGACCGGCCGACTGGACCACCTCGAAGGACCACAGCGTCGAGTCGGACGCGGCCGGCCGCTTGGGCGCCTCGCCCTCCGCCGCCGGCGGGCCCTGGCGGTGGGCGGCCTGCATCGGCCCCTCCATCCAGGCCTTGAAGTGCTCCTCGCTCGCCCACCGGGTGTACACCAGGTACTGCTCGGTGCCCTCGACCGGGCGCAGCAGCTCGAACCACTCGAACCCGTCCGAGTTCTCCACCGCCCCGGCCCGCGCGGCGAAGCGCTTCTCCAGCGTCTCGCGCATCTCCGCGGGGACGGTCAGCACATTGATCTTCACGATGCTCATGCCCCCATCCTGCCGCACGGCACCCGGTGCGCGGACAAAACCGGATGCCCCGGGCCGCCGGGCGTGGCAGCCTCGACCGGACGTCCGGCCCGAGAGACCAGGAGACAGTGCCGTGCCCCAGACCCGTACCCCCGAGGTGAGTGCCCTCTTCTCCCGGGGGCGGCTGACGGCGATCCCGCGCCGGGCCGCCCGCCGCGAACAGCTGCTCGTCCACCTCGCCGAGACCCTGTTCGCGCCGGGCCGCGACTACACCGAGCCGGAGGTCAACGAGGCGCTGCGGACGGTGCACGAGGACAGCTCGGCGCTGCGCCGGTACCTGGTGGAGGGCGGGATGCTGGCCAGGGAGCGCGACGGCAGCGCCTACCGCCGGGTCAGCTGAGCGGCGCCGGCTTGCCCTCGGTGTAGAGCCAGGCCTGGAAGAGCGGCCCGAGGTCCTTGCCGGAGATCCGCTCCGCCAGCCGGCGCAGGTCTCCGGTGTCCGCGTTGGCGTGGCGGTACTTCTCCTGCCAGGCGCGCAGCAGCGCGAAGAAGTCGTGGTCGCCGAGGACGGTGCGCAGCTGCTGCAGGGTCATCGCGCCGCGCAGGTAGACCGCGTTGTAGTCGAACATCTGGTCGCGGCCCGGGTCCCCGGTCTTCAGCAGCCAGAACGGGTCGTCCGCGGGCGTGGCGTAGAGGTCGTCGAAGGTCTGCCGGGCGGACGGCCCGCCGTGGTCCTCCTGCCACAGCCACTCCACGTAGGTGGCGAAGCCCTCGTTCAGCCAGATGTCCTGCCAGGACTTCGGGGTGACGCTGTCGCCGAACCACTGGTGCGCGATCTCGTGGACGATCAGCCCCTCATCGGGCGGGGTCTCGTAGACCGGGCGGCTCTGCGTCTCCAGCGAGTAGCCGACACCGCTGGGGTCGATGATCCCGCCGACCGAGTCGAACGGGTACGGGCCGAACCTGGCCGCGTCCCAGGTCATCACCTCCCCCGTGGTGCGGTGCAGGAAGGAGTCGTCGCCCGCGCCGGCCGGGTCGTAGGCCGTGGTGTTGGGGATGCCGCCGACCAGGCTCCGGGTCACCCGGAAGTTCCCGATGGCCACCATCGACAGGTAGCTCGCCATCGGCTTCGCCATCGCCCAGGTGACGGTGGTCCGGTCGCCGTCGACGACGGGCGCGCCCTGCTGCTCGCCGTTGGCCAGCGCGGTCACCCCGGTCGGGGTGGTGATCCGGAAGGTGTAGGTGGCCTTGTCCCGCAGATCGTCGTTGACGGGGTACCAGCTCCTGGCCCCGTCCGGCTCGTTGAGCGCCACCGCGCCGTCCTCGGTGGTGACCCAGCCGTAGATGCCGAGCGCCGGGTCGTCGATCGGGCCGGGCTCGCCGCGGTAGCCGACCCGCACGGTGAAGGACTCGCCCCGGCAGGGCGGGACGGCCGGGCTGACCACCAGCTTGCGGCCGTCCCACCGGTAGGGGGCCGCCGCGCCGTTCACCAGCACCCGCTCGATCTGCGGTCCCGAGTAGTCGAGTCCGAACTCGGACAGCGTCCGCTCCGCCTTCGCCGTGATGGTCGCCTCGGCGACCAGGAGGTGGGCGGCAGGGGTGTAGTCGAGCCCCAGGTCGTAGTGCTGGACGTCGTAGCCCCGGTTCCCGTCGAGCGGGAAGTACGGGTCCGTGGCCGGGCCGTGGCCGCCCTGCGCGGCCGGGGCCGGGGAGGCCGTGAACAGGGCCAGGGCGCAGGCGATGCTCGCCGTCGCCGCCGCGAGGCGCTCTCGTCTTCTCATGTGAGGGATGATCAGCCAGGCCGCGTCGCGGCCGGTCGGCGACACTCCGCCGACCGGCGGCAGGGCCCCGGAGATGGACCGTTCGGCCCCGCACTCAGGCCGAGCCGCCGCGCCCGGTCAGCGTGAGCGCCCAGGCCAGGCAGCCGAACGCGGCGGTGCCGGCCAGCGCGCGGACCACGTTCCAGCGGACCCAGACGTCCTCGAACCGGGCCCGCACCGCAGCGAGATCCGCGATGGCGCCGGGCTCCCCGGCCGCCGCGAGCCGGTCGTTGAGGGGCACGTTCACCGCCATGGTGACCACCAGCAGCACCAGGTAGCAGCCGGCCGCCGCCACCGTCCACCACATCGCCGCCCCGCCGCCGGCGCGGTACTGCAGCACCACGGCGACGATGATCAGCACCATCGCGCCGGCGAACGACAGGGCGAACCAGCCGTTCAGGATCGCCACGTTGATCCGCTGCATCGCGGTGACGAAGGTCCGGTCGTCCGCCTGGCCGAGGCCCGGCATGACCGAGCAGGCGTAGCTGTAGAAGAGGCCCGCGCTGAGGCCGGTCGCCAGGGTGGCCGCGACCAGGCTCGCCGTTCGAAGTTCCGTCATGCCCACAAGTCAACCGACCCCGCCCGCCGCGGACCATCGCCGAGGCGCTCGGCCGCATGCGCGGGCGTCTACGCTGGCCCCATGGACGCACTCGCCGGGCTGCTCGCGGGGCCCCGGGCCCAGGGCGCCTTCCTGCTCCGGTCGGTGTTCGCACCGCCGTGGTCGGTCCGGATCCAGGACGAGGCGCCGCTGACCGTCCTGGCGCCGGTGCGCGGCGAGGTCTGGACGACCCCCGCGCAGGGCCCGGCCGTGCTGCTCCGCCCCGGCGACCTCGCGATCGCCCGCGGCCCGCAGCCGTACACCCTCGCCGACCGGCCGGACCGGCCGCCACAGGTGGTGATCCACCCGGGCCAGCGCTCGACCACCCCGGACGGCGTGGAACTGTGCGAGGACATGGACCTGGGCGTCCGCGCCTGGGGCGACGGCCCCGGCGGATCCACCGTGCTGCTGAGCGGGACGTACCAGCTGCGCGGTGAGGTGAGCGGCCGGCTGCTGCGGGCACTTCCGGTGCTGCTGGTGCTGCCGGGCGAGGAGTGGAGCTCGCCGCTGGTCCCGCTGCTGGAGGAGGAGATCGGCCGGGACGGTCCGGGCCAGGACGTGGTGCTGGACCGGCTGCTCGACCTGCTGCTCAGTTCGGCGCTGCGCGCCTGGTTCTCGCGCCCCGAGGCGCGGGCCCCCGGCTGGTACCGGGCCCAGGGCGACCCGGTGCTGGGCCGCGCGCTGGAACTGCTGCACACCGCCCCGGCCGAGCCCTGGACGGTGGCCGGGCTCGCCGACGCCGTCGGAGCGTCCCGGGCCGCGCTGGCCCGCCGGTTCGCCGAGCTGGTCGGCGAGCCCCCGATGGCGTACCTGACCGGCCTGCGCCTCGCCCTCGCCGCCGACCTGCTGCGCGAGCCGGACGCCACGCTCGCCGCGGTGGCCCGGCAGGTGGGCTACGGCAGCGCGTTCGCGCTGAGCGCGGCGTTCAAGCGGGTCAACGGCGTCAGCCCGCAGCAGTACCGCGCCGGCTGATCGACCGTCAGACCAGGCTGCTGGTCTCGGCGGAGATCGAGAACGTCCGGGGGGACGATTCGCGGTGCGGATGCGGGTGCTCGTGGGATCGGTCGCGGCCCGCTCGGTCCTGGCGGTCTCCCCGACCGGTTGCGGCGGGGGCCCGTCGGTCGCGAAGGCGGGCGGTGGCAGCACCGGCGGCGGCATGTCTCCCTACGAGCGGGTCGACCGGGGCTGGATCAGGCCGAGCCCGGCGTACTGGTCGCACCTGGCGCGCCGGCAGGGCGGGACGGTCCCCGAGAACGCGGCCGGCCCGTCACCCCCAGCGCCCCGGTGGCCGGCCAGGTGCCGGACGCCGTGAAGCCCGTCGAACCCGGGGCGGCCTGACACCCGATCGACACCGACCGTTCACCCCGTTCGTATCGTCATCAACCGGGACAATGGCCACACGGGCCGTCGGACCCGCCTGTCCACACCCGGCAACCTCCTGCATAATCGGGGCCGTTCGACACCAGACCCCGAGGAGGACCGGCCCATGCCGGCTGAGCACTGCCCGCTGTGCGGCGCAGCCCGAAGCGCGGGCGGCTGTGCGTGCCACTCCTCCGGCCCCCTCTCCACCGAGGAGACCGTGGTGCTCCCGCACGTGGAGGGGCCCCCGCTGGTCCGTCCGTACGTGCCGGCCGCCGTGCACTACGAGCCCGCGTCCGCCCCGGACCCGTTCGCCACCGCGCTGCTGCCGCAGACCTCCGCGGCCGGCCCGCCGTACCCGGCGGACGACTCGGAGCCGGGGTATCCGCACTGGCAGCCGCAGTCCCCGCCGCCCGGCCGGCCCGACCTCGGCTCGTACAGCGTGCAGGCGCCGACCGCCTCCGGTCCGGCCCCGGACCGCCGCCGGACCACCGCCACCCGCCGCCGGGCCGCCGTGGTCGGGGCGGGGCTCGGCATCGTGGCGCTCGGTGCCGGGCTGGCCCTGGCCCTCGCTCCGTCGGACAAGTCCAAGTCGACCGACCACGCGCTGCCCGCGCCGAGCGCCACCTCCCCGGACGCCACCCCCTCGGCCACGCCGAGCAGCTCCGCGAGCGCCGAGAACTCGCCGAGCGCCAAGCCCTCCCCCTCGCCGAGCGCCTCCAGGTCCGCGAGCAGCAGGCCGCCGACCAGCGCGCCGCCCTCCAGCGCCGCCCCCAGCCCGAGCCCCAGCCCCTCGGCGTCCCCGACGGCCCCCAGCCCGACCCCCTCGCCGACCCCGACCGTCCGCGCCGTGCTGCAGCAGGGCGACAAGGGCGCGGACGTCAGCGCCATGCAGCAGCGGCTGGTCACGGTGCTGGACTGGGCCTACGACGACTCGCTGGTGACCGGCACGTTCGACAGCCGCACCAAGCAGGCCGTCAGCTACTTCCAGAGCGTCTACGGCCAGAACATCCCGTCGAACGAGCGCAACGGCAAGTACGGCCCGGTGACCCGCTCCCAGCTGGAGTCGATGAGCTGACCGGCCGGCCCGACGGCCCGGTCAGCCGATCACGGCCCGGACCAGGCTGACGCCGCCCATCAGCAGCATCACGGACGCCGCCACCCGCACGATCACCCGCATCGGCACGTGCTTGAGCAGCTTCTGCCCGCCCAGGATGGCCACGCCGCTCACCGCGCACAGGGCCAGCCAGGCGCCGAGGCCGACCGCGACCGGGTCGGCGTACTTGGCGGCCAGGTTGGCGGTCATGATCTGGGTCAGGTCGCCGAACTCGGCGACCGCGACCACCACGAAACTCGCCCCCGCCACCTTCCAGAAGCTCCCGGAGGAGGGCTCCTTGGCGGCCTCGCCGTCGTCCTCCTCCTCCCGGTGCCACAGCAGCATCGCCGCACCGCCCAGGAAGAGCAGGCCGGTCACGCCCTCGACCCAGCGCTGCGGGAGCAGCGCGAGCAGGCTGCCCGCCGCGAGGGCGAGCCCCACCTGGAGGGCGAAGGCCGCGACGATGCCCGCGAACACGTAGCCCGCGCGGTACTTGGTCCCCAGCACCAGGCTGGCCAGCGCGGTCTTGTCGGGGAGTTCGGCCAGGAAGATGATGCCGAAGGTCACGGCGGCAACGGTCAGGCTCATCGGAGTATCGGTCGTCTCTCGGTCGGGCTGCCCGACCGGAGTGCCACGAGGGGACGCTTCGGCCCGACAGCACTGGAAATGGTCACAGCACTGCGGCCGAAGGTCTCGCCAACACCCCGAGAAGCGGGTGTCCCGGGCGCCGGGCCCGCGAGCGGGCCAGTATGTCGACGTTCCGGTGGAGGGCTACTCCCCTTCAACAGCCACCCACCCTACCCCACCCCGCCCGGCCCCTCGGGGGCCATCCGTCCCCGGCCGACCAGCTCCAGGACGGCCACCACCGCCACCGCCTCCACCAGCAGCAACGCGACCAGGACGAACAGCTGCACCGCCCCCGCCTGGACCGGCGTCGCACCACCCAGCAGCATGCCGACGAACGCCCCGGGCAGGGTGACCAGGCCGACCGTCCGGGTCTGGTCGAGGGCCGGCACCAGCGAGGTCGCCGCCGCCGTCCGGCAGATCTCCAGCCGGGCGTCACGGTCCTCGAAGCCGAGCGCCAGGGCCGCCTCCACCTCGCCACGGCGGGTCCGCAGCTCGTCCAGGGCCCGGCGGCCGGAGAGCGACGTGGCGCTCAGCGCACCGCCGATCAGGATGCCGGCCACCGGGATCACCGAGATCCCCTGCCGCGGCAGCAGCCCGGAGCCCAGCAGCAGCGCCAGGACGGGCAGCACCCCGACGCCGATCGGCACCGCCGCCCAGACCCAGCCGGGGCCGGCGGTGATCCGCCGCCCGGCGGTGCGCACCGCGACCGCGAGCATCAGCAGGACGAAGGCGGCCGAGGTCCAGAGCGAGCCCACCACCCAGGCGATCACCAGCGCCACCACGCCCAGCTGCAGCGCCGCCCGCAGCCCGGCCCGCAGCACCGCCCGCCCGTGGCCGAGCCGGCCCCGGCCGGCGACCGCCACCGCCCCGGCCAGCATCAGGGCGCAGACGACCCCCAGCAGTGGGGTGACCGGCAGCAGCGCAGTCGACGCCGCCACGGTCAGACCCAGCTGGTGAACCACATCCGGGCCCGCCAGTCGTTCATCGGGATCACCTCGGCCGTGTACAGCGGGTAGAAGAACGCGAAGCAGACCACGACCGCCAGCACGATCGCCCCGGCCCCGGCCGCACCCCAGCGCCGCCGCTCGGCCGAGCACCCGGGCGGCCCGATCAGCGCGCCGAGCATCTGCGCGACGGCCAGGCACAGGAACGGCACCAGCACCACCATGTAGAAGGAGAAGGTGGTGCGCTCCTGGTACCTGAACCAGGGCAGGTAGACCGCGGCGACGGCGGCGAGCACCGCACCCGAGCGCCAGTCCCGGCGGAAGAACCAGCGCCACAGCGCGTACGCCAGCGCGAAGCACGCCGTCCACCACAGCACCGGGGTGCCGAGCCCGAGGATCTGGCTGGCGCAGCCCTCGGGCGCGGTGCAGCCGCCCTGGCCCTGCGCCGGCTGCAGCCAGTACATCGAGACCGGGCGGCCCTGGACCAGCCAGCTCCACGGGTTGGACTGGTAGGAGTGCGGGTCGGACAGGCCGGTGTTGAAGTTGTACATCTGCGCGTGGTAGTGCCAGAGGCTGCGCAGCGGCGCGGGCACCCAGCCCATCGACACCTGCGGCAGCGGGATGTCCACGATCGGCGTGCGGGGCATCGACAGGCCGTCCCGGCCGTCCGCCCAGTGCCGGTCGTAGCCGCCGTCGGTGGCGAACCAGCCGGTCCAGCTGAGGCTGTACACCACCAGCGCGGCGCCGGCGGTGGACAGCACGGTGGGCAGCGCGTCCCGGCGCAGCATCGAGCGCCACGGCCGGTACGCCCCGGCCCAGCGGCGGCCCGCCTGGTCCCACAGCAGCACCAGCACCACGAACGCCGCCAGGATCGGCGCGCCGTTCCACTTCACCGCGCAGGCGCAGCCCAGCAGCACGCCCGCGGCGAGCCGCCAGGGCCGCAGACCCAGCCGGAGCCGGTCGCCCGCCGCACCGCCCTCGGTGCGGGCCGCGCGCAGCCGCTCCCGGACGTGGTCGCGGTCGACCAGCAGGCAGCCGAAGGCGCCGAGGACGAAGAACATCTGCACGCCGTCGAGCAGAGCGACCCGGCTGAGCACGAACTGCAGGCCGTCCACCGACATCAGCAGCGCGGCCGTGCAGCCGAGCAGCGTCGAGGAGAACAGCCGCCGGCCGATCCGGGCCAGCATCAGCACGGTGAGCGTGCCGAGCAGCGCGACCATGAACCGCCAGCCGAAGGGGTGCAGCCCGAAGATCCACTCGCCGAGCGAGATGACCCACTTGCCGAGCGGCGGGTGGGCCACGAACTCCGGGTCCGTGCTCAGCGGGATGCTCTGCGGCACCCCCAGGATCTGGTCGTTGGCCTCCTTCGGCCAGGTGCCCTCGTACCCCTGCCGCAGCAGCGACCAGGCGTCCTTGGGGTAGTACGTCTCGTCGAAGACGAAGGCGTTGGGGCGGCCCAGGTCCCAGAACCGCAGCAGACCCGCGAACACGGCCACGGCGATCGGCCCCAGCCAGCCGGAGTGCCGGACCACCCACGGGAAGGGGTTGCGGGGGGCCGGTGCGGGGGCCTCGGACAGGGCCGGGGTCTCGGTGACTGCCGCGTACGCCATGACCTCGCCGGTTCGATCGGTGGCCCGGCGGACGGGACGTCGACCGGGTCTGACACTGTGTCGCCTTTCCGTGATCCTAGCCCGCCGGGGCCGGGCGGCCCGGGCCATCCGGTTCCCGCGCACCGCGGCGCGCGGGGCGGCGACCGGGGGCTGCCCGGTGCTGCCGGGGTGCTGCCGGGGCAATCGATTTCGCATTGGGCGCCGCGTGCCGTAAGGTCGTGTTCACCGACGCGGGGTGGAGCAGCTCGGTAGCTCGCTGGGCTCATAACCCAGAGGTCGCAGGTTCAAATCCTGTCCCCGCTACTCAGTAGCAGAGAAGGCCCGGCGCACACTGTGCGCCGGGCCTTTCTCCGTTCCCGCGGATGCCGTTCCCGGGTTGACCCTCGACCAGGTCGAGGGACCAAGGTCCTCGGTGTGGAGAGCAGCATGCGCAGCATCGGTGAGATGGCGCGGGACAGCGGGCTGAGCGTCAGCGCGTTGCGGTTCTACGACGGCGCGGGTGTCTTCGGCCCGGCCCGGGTCGACCCGAGGACCGGATACCGCTGGTACGCGCCGCAGCAGCTCGCCGACGCCCGGCTGCTGGCCCGGCTGCGCCGGGTGGGGATGCCGCTGGCCGACATCCGCCGTGTCCTCGGCGGGGACGCCGGCACGGCCGCGGCCGCGGTCGAGACCCACCTGCGCAGGCTGGAGGACGGCCTGGCGGACGCCCGCCGCGAGCTCTCCACGGTTCGAGCACTGATCGACCTGAGGGAGACCACCATGGGAACGACCCGACTGACCGTACCCGCCGCCGAGTTGGCCGCCGCACTGGACGCCGTCCGGTTCGCGGCCGCACCCGGGGCCGAGCACCCGGCGGTGGCCGGCGTGCTGTTCGAGGTGTCCGCCGACACCCTGCGGCTGGTCGCCACCGACCGCTACCGCCTCGCGGTCTCCGAGGCTCCGGTGTCCGGGCTGACCGGCCCGGAGACGAGCGTCGTCGCACCGACCGCCCTGGTGGACGAGGTCCGCGCCCTGCTGGCCAGCGCGCCGACCGCCGAGCTGACCGTCGACGGCGACCTGCTGACCGTCTCGGCCGGCCCCCACCGGGCGAGCGGCCACCGGATCGACCAGGACTACCCGGACTACCGGGCGCTGATCCGGCTCACCCCGACCCACCGGGTCGAGCTCGCCGCGGAGCTGCTGCGCGAGGCCCTGGCGACCGGCCCGGTCCGCCCCGCCCTGCGCGGCCAGGACGGCGCCTCCTACGAGGTCTCGGTGCTCACCGTGGACGCCGACGGCCGGCTCGACCTGTCCGCACAGGCCCCGGCCGGCGGCCTCCAGGTCCAGGTGAACCGCGACTTCCTGCTGGAGGCGGTCACCGCGGGCGCCGCCGACCAGCTGGTCCTGGAGTTCGGCGGCCCCATCGCCCCGCTGGCCATCCGCTTCCCGGAGCGCGCGGACACCTTCTCCTTGCTGATGCCGACGGCGCCGTAGCGCACGGCCGCACGGGGCCGGTGCCCGGACGGTCGTCCCGGCACCGGCCCGGTCAGGCGGAGGTCTCCCGGCCGGCCATGAGCCGGTGGATCGCGGCCAGAATCCCCTCGACCGCTCCGGGCCGGGCCGCCAGGGCGGCCAGCGGTACCGAGGGCCAGCCCCTGTAGCCCTTCGCCCGCTGCGCCTCCAGCTTCTCCGCGAGAACCGGCACGGCCGGCAGGGCAGCCGCGAACGCGGCCGCACCGTCGAGGCCGAGGTGGTGGGTGATCGACCCGAAACTGAAGGCGAGTTCCTCCTTCGCGGGGCTGTCGTACAGGGAGAGTGTCCAGATCGGCACCTGCCGGCCGGCCACGGAGTAGTAGACCGACATGCTCGGGTACTTGGCCGTACCGCCCTCCAACCGCCCCTCGGCCGCCGCGTGATCGAGCAGTGCGGACGCGACCCGCCTCGCCTCGGGGTCGAGCCGGGTCCGTATCGCCGCGTCCATGTCGGCTCGTGCGGTCCGCTGCGTGACGCCGCGGCCGGAGGCGGACTTCGCCGCCGTGGCGACCTCCCCGTGAACGCGCGGGACGAGGACGCGGAGGTCGCCGTCGCCCCGGTACTGGGTCAGTTCGACCGCGTACACGTCGGTCTGGCGCATCTGTCGGTTGAGGAACTCGACGATCGCCCTCAGCTCCGGCGGGATCCGGTCCGCGACGAACAGCAGGCGCATCTGCCCGGCGGCCAGCCGCTCCTCGACGACCGTCCAGAACTCCTCCCGGGAACGGTCGCCGAGCAGTTCCCGGTACGCCTCCTCGACCGGCCGGCCGTCTGCGGCGCAGGTCTCCTCGAACGAGCGCCGAAGCAGCGCTCCGGGCCAGTAACGCGCCCCGTTCGCCGCGTAGTCCAGCATCTGGCCCACCACCTCGCGCCGGATGCGCGTGTCGCTCGCCCGCTTGACCTCCACCAGCGTCAGAACCCCGTCGGCGTCGACGAAGAGGTGGTCCAGCCGGTACGCCGGACCGCTGTCCGCACTCGTCGGGACACCCATCTCCCGCGCCACCAGCACCAGCCGCAACGGCCGGCCACCGACCAGCGAACCGAAGTCCAGGACCCGCGGATGGCGCGCGAGAAGCTCCTGGAACTCCGCCTCCGTCTCGAACGCCGTCGGCTCCAGGGCCTGCAGCCCGCCACCCAGGACGAACACCGCCTGCTCAGTCATCTGCTCCCCCACCCTGCGGTTCCCGACCGTGGTCGGTGATCGTCTCCATACCGACAGGCAGAAAGGAAGATCCTGTCACCCCTCGGCTGCGGGCGCGAAGTAGTCGCGGAGCATGACCGTGGTCCACTCCGCCTGACGCCGCTCCCCCCGAGGACCCATCTCGCCGAACCACGGCTTCACGTCCAGTACCGGAGTGCCGTCCACGGCATCGAGGTCTTCGACGTGGAGGTCCAGGCCGTCGACCTTGAGCAGGCGGCAGCGCGAGACCCCGAGCCAGTTCAGGCGCCGCATGTTGCGGTGACCGAAGATCCCGACCTCCGGCCAGTCCGGGTTGTCCCGGGGCCGGCGGGCGCCGAGGTTCAGGTCGGTCGGGTCCGTGAGGTGGAACCGGAAGACGATCTCCAGATGCGAGAAGTCCTCCAAGCCCTTGGTCGCATCAGGAGTGAAGAGGGAGCCGTCCAGCCGGATGATCGCCCGGGTGCCGCCCCAGAAGTCGTCCGTGGGTTCGATCCGTCCGCCGACCACGTGGCCCAGGGCCTCGACCTCGAACGTCTCACGGTCTGCCATCAGTGACTCCTCATCAAGCTGTTTCGGACAGGTACGCGGCAGCGCGTGCGTCGATCTCGCCGATCGCCGCGGTACCGCGCCGCCGGTAAGGGGAGAGCAGGGTGCGCATGTCGGCGGCGGCCTGGCGGGTGCGGCCGGACCGTACGCCGTCCATGGCGTCGAGCGCCTGCGACCAGGTGGCACAGGCCCGGTCGATGTTGTTCATCTGCGCGTACACGGAGCCGAGGTATCCCAGCGTCACGGCGTGGGTGCGGGTGAACTTCGTGGCCTTGCGGGTACGGACACTGTGGTGGAACTCGCGCACCGAGCCGTCGAGGTCCCCTATGTCACGCAGGGCGCACGCTGTTTCGTGGGCCAGGCTGGCCTCACCGAAGAAGAACACCCGGTCCGGCTCAGCGACGTCGTCGCTCGCGGCGGACAGGTCGTCCTCGGCCCGCAGCAGCGCCTTGGCGGCGGCGTTCTTGCGTCCAGCGGCGGCCAGACTCCGGGCGTGGACGACGCCGAGGAGAGCCCGCTCCCGTGGGGAGGCGAGGGCGTACCGGTCGCCGTCGACGGATGCGGCAGCAAGGTTGAGAGCCTGCTGGTGGTGTCCGAGGTCGATGGCCTGGTGCGCCATCGCCCGCAGCACGTGAGCGGCCATCGGCGGATCGCCGGCCTCAGCCGCGAGTTTCACCGCCTCGGCGAAGTACCGCTGCGCTGTCGCGTGCTGGCCGCCATCGAACGCCATCCAACCAGCCAGGTAGGCGAGTTCGCTGGCTGCAGAGAAGAGATCACGGCGAACACGCTCGTCCGTGAACCTCCCTCGCAGGTAAGTGGTGACGTCGGTCGTCAGGTACTGCACCACGGACGTCCAGGCGTGACTACCGCCTCGCCGTTGATCGACCTGCGAGAACAGGGCGGTCATGTCACGGACGGCTGCCAGGTCGCCAGGGCCGACCCGCCGCGTTGCGGCAGAACCGCGCGCACTGCCCCGCTCGGCCATGCGCTGCCACCAGTCTTCGCCGGGCAGCGAGAGTGCGGCCACCGAGTAGACCGCCACCCCCAGCGCCCGCCTGCGTTCCACGTCCACGTCGGTTCTCCCGAGTTCGGCCAGCGCGCTCAGCGTATCCGCGTCCCAGTCGGGTTTTTGGGGTGCGGGCGCGATCAGGCCGATCTCCTCCAGCGTCACGACCCGTCCGCCGAGCGCACGGCCTAACGCCTCGGCCAGGAAGGCACCGACGTTCCCGGCCGGCTGACCGCCGTTCTTCCAGTGCGTGATGCTCGACTTGTTGGTCTCCAAGAGCTCGTCATGCTCGGCCGCCACCCGCCTGACCAGGCGCGCGATCGCATCGCCGGAGAGCTTCGTCTCGTCGATGACCTTCCGCAGCCGCTCGTTCGGTTCCCTCGTCGGCGCCAAAGCGCACCTCCCTGACGGGCCGTTAAACCGCTTAAATCGCATAGCGTGCCCAACACCGTACTCCCAGTAGCGATTAGGCGGTTCACTAACTGCATGCCGCTCCGCAGAGTGGAGCCGATTCGGGTCCTGGACCCCTGCGGACCGGCGGCCTGCGGCGGCTCCAGCCATGCATCGGCAGGAGAGCCGCCCCGCCAACTCGCGACCCCGGAGACGCTGATGACGACTGCCGACCGCACACCGCACACCGCACCCGTGGAGCCTCAACGGCACCTCGGCGCTCGTGGACTCCAACCAGCCAAGCCCACGCCGATCCACGAGTCCGACGCGGGAGGGCGCCGCCGTGAGCAATCGCATGCTGCTGGACGAGCGCCGTAGAAGGGACGGGCTGTGCGTCCGGTGCGAGAGCCCCTGGCCCTGCGACGTGACCAGGAGCATCCGCTTCGGGAGCGCCGCGTGAACAGCATCGAGCTCCACATCCAGGCCGACGACCGGACCGTCATCTTCCTCCCGAACCGGGAACGCGCCCGCCGACGCGCCCTGGTCCTGCGTCAGCTCGCTGCCGGTCATCGCCGCCGCAAACAGCACCGGGAGTCGGCGGCGTGAGCACCGAGAACGCCCCGGACTTCAAGCTCCCCGAGGACCGCCACCAGGGCCTGTACATCCGCACGTTCAAGATTGCGAAGGACGGCACCCGGTACGACGACTCCGGTGTCATCACCGTGGAGCCGGAAGCCGACGCCTACGCCTACCACCCCTCGGCCACCTGGCCCGCCTGCCGCTGCCCGCAGCACCGCGACAACTGACAAGACCATCGCCAGCGGGCTACCGCGCCCCTGCACCCCCACCAATCCCGCGTGTGAGAGGAAGAACCTCTTGTCCCTCGAACAGCTGTCAGGAAAGACCGTGCTGGTCACCGGAGCCGGTGGCCTCATCGGCAGCCGCATCACGTCCCAGCTCCGCCAGCTCGGCGCCCGCCCCATCTCGGTGTGCAAGCTCGACGCCTACCCGCACGAGGTGTACCGCGAGCGGTTCGGCATCGACGCCTCCGACCCGGACTTCATCGTCGGCGACATCGCCGAGCCGGACCTGATGCGCAAGGTGATCTCCGGCTGCGACTACGTGATCCACGCCGCCGCCCTGGCCGACGTGGCAGCCTGCACCCGCCGACCGCTTGACGCCATCGACACCAACATCACCGGCACCCAGCGCGTCCTAGACGCCGTCGCCGCCTCGGACCGGGTGCACAGGATGGTGTTCGTCTCCTCCGCCAGCGTCTACGGCAACGGCAGCCCACAGTTCGTTGAGGGCGCGGCGGTCCAGCCGGTGTCGGTGTACGGCAACAGCAAGGCGTGGGGCGAGTACCAGACCGCCGCCGTGCTCGGCGGCGCCGGAATCTCGTACGCCGTGGTGCGGTACTTCTCGGTCTACGGTGAGCCGCAGGTCGTCAAGGAGCGGAGCCACTCCTGGGTGGTCGCCTGGTTCGCCATGCGGGCCGCGCTCGGCCTGCCGCTGCACCTCAACGGCGGCGGCCACCAGATCCGCGACATGGTCCACGTCGACGACATCGCCACCGGCACGCTGCGCACGCTCGTCGCACCCCGCGCGCACAACGAGACCATCAACATCGGTACCGGAAGCGGAACTTCGATCCGGCAAATCGCCGAACTCGTCCGCAGCCACTTCCCGGACGTGCCGTTGGTCGAGACGCCCATGCCGCCCGGCGACCCCGAGGGCGGATACGCCTCCGTCCAGCGGATGGAGGACCTGCTGGGCTGGCGGCCGGCCATCACGGTGGCAGAAGGCGTCGCCCGGTACGTGGCCTGGCTCAGGGCCACTCCCGGCGCCATCCCCGAGTGGATGCGCCAGGCGGCAGCGGCCTAGATGATCGGCGGCCGACCCAGCCGGGTCATGGTCCACACCGTGCGCCAGCGCATCGGCTTGCGTCGGCCGCACGGTGTGCGCCAGCCCTCGGCGAAGCCCGCGAACCACGCCTTCAGCCCGGCCGCGTCCCGGGTCCTGGCGACGGTGAGCGCCACCCACACCCCGACGTAGACCGGCAGCAGCAGAGCAGGCAGGTGCCGGCGCGCCAGGTACACCCGGTTTCGGGCGTTCACCCGGTAGAAGAAGGAGTGTCGCGTCGGGCTGGTGCGCGGGTGCTGGAGCAGCAGCTCGGGAACGTACAGCACTCGCCATCCGGCATCCAGCGCCCGCCAGGCCATGTCGGTCTCCTCGTGCGCGAAGAAGAAGGAGTCCGGCCAGCCCCCGATCTGCTCCAGCATCTTCGAGGACAGCGCGTGGCCGCCGCCGAGGAAGCCGGTCACCTCACCGCCACGCATCGGATCACCTGCCCGCAGCCGGGGGACGTGGCGCCGCTGAGTGACTCCGGTCTCGTCTGCGATCCGGAAACCGACGATCCCCAGCCCGGGGTCACCTCCGTACAGGGCGGCGATCCGCGCGAGGACGTCGTCCGCGACCAGCAGGCCGTCGTCGTCCAGGTCGATCACCACGTCCACGTCCCGCAAGTGGTCCAGGGCAACGTTCCGGCCGCCGGTCACCCCGAGGTTCTCTGCCAGCTCCACGCCCTCCACCCACGACGGCAGTTCCGGCAGCACGCACCCCTGGCCAACCAGCACGACCTTCGTGGCCTTGACCGTCTGCATCTCCACGGAGGCCAGCAGCTCGGCCAGCTCCTTCGGCCGCGTGCCCATGGTCAGGATCGCCACACCCAGCTTGACGCCCACCGAACCTCTTCCCTTCGAGGAGCCAGAGATGACCTCACGAACGCCGGAGCCCAGCACCGCGTCGCTCAGAGAACTCGCCGAGAACCGAAGTCTTCCAGACCATCAGGTCATGGACCGGGACACACTCGCCTGGATCGCCAGGAACCGGCCCGAAGCCTCAGCCGCGCCGCCCACCCTGCCACATCCGCCGCTCACCCTGGTACCGGACGTCACCTGGTTCGCGCAGCCCCAGCTCGTCGACTCCATCCACGGCATCCGGCACAACGCCCGTGTGTGCCTGCTCGCCGGTCTGCTCGCCCAGGAGTACGGACTCGACCGCGATCACACCGCGGCCCTGTGTGCCGCCGCAGCGGTCCACGACTGCCGGCGGCACGACGACCGCGACGATCCCGGACACGGCCGACGAGCAGCTGGCTGCTCCGCGGAAACTCCATGACCAAGACGCTGGCGTCCGGACGCCCCATCCACCTGATGCACACCACCGTGGCCCTGGACGCTATCCGCGCCAGCGGACACCTCTACGCCTCCACCGGCTGCCTCGCCGCAGCCCTCTACTGCGCGCCCCTCACCCCCGAACCCGCCGGCCTGCGCCCCCACAACCTGGGCACCTACCTGCTGGAGACCAAGAAGCACACCCGCACCCTGGTCTTCGAGATCACCCCAGACACCCCCGTGCCGCCCAAGGGCATCGACTACCTCCGGCTGGGCGCCATCCACCTGCGCACCTACCTCACCCACCGCAGCTTCCTCACCGGCCCCGAGGACACCCAGCTCCGCCGAGCGGTACTGGACCGGCTCCGTGCAGCGGCGCCATTCCTCGACGCCATCCTCGCCAACGCCGCCGGGAAGCCGACACCGGACGCCGAGTTCATCGACCGGCTCGCCGCCACCGTGCCGGCCTTCCCGTTCCTCGGCTACCTCTACTTCGAGGTGTTGTCCGAGTACCTGATGCTCAACTCCACGACCCCCGAGACCAGGGCGTACGCCCAGCTCGGAGAGATGAACAACCGCCTCTACAAGCAGCTGGCCTTCTCAGCGGTCGAGGGCATGGACCAGCTCTTCGACCTGTCCCGCTTCAACCCGGGACACGAACGCCTCCTCCAGCTCGTCGGACAGATCGAGGCCCGCCTGACCGCCGGGGTAGCCTGCTCCACCAGGCGACGCCTGTCGCACCTGTTCGCCAACGTGGCACTCGCGCCTGGCCAAGATGCGGCGTCGTTCACCTTCCGAGACGCGGACTTCGACGCCCTCGCCGCGACCGCACCACACCTGCTGGGCCAGCTCATCTTCCGCGAGATGCGCACCATCGACCGGTACCCGCAGCTCTACCTCGCCTTCGAGCAGGCCAAGGCCCTGGAGGCATGGGACTACTGGAACACCGAAGGCATCCCGACGCCCTTCAACGGCACGATCCCCAAGGGCGAGATCGGCATCAACCCCGCCTACCCGTGCGCCTGTTACCAGGTATGGGTAGCGGAGACCTGCGAGCGCGGCTTGCTCCACCCGGTCGAGCGGCTCCACGTCACGTTCCTCCCCCGCCTCGCCGAACTCTCCATGACCGCGATGCGGAGAGATCAGGCAGGAAGAGCCGCTGGACACCTCCCGACAGATCAACCGAGGGCTCTCCCGTAAGTGATCTCCGTGCCCGCGTGGACGGCAGTCCGGAATGCTGCTGGGCTGGTGTGCGGCAGACTTCGGTCAACAGGCGCGGATTGAGAGGACGGAGAGGGCTCTTGCCGGGTGGACTGCGGGCCGCCAGGTTGACACCGTGGACTGGACGCGACAACTGACAGCGGAGGGGTTCAGGCTAACGGCGCGGCACTCAGGGTCTGGGGGAACTCGACCGCCTGACGATCAAGAGCTCCTCAGCCTGCGTCCCCGCCTCGTCGCCGCACATAGACCCCGTTGACGCCCCTGAGGCATCGGTCAGGCGCTGGTACTCACGGATGTCGATCACGACGGCTTCCTGCTTGCCCCGTCGAGTAATGATCGTCCGGGGTCTCGTCCCGACGTGCCCGGTCGAGGACGTCCGCCAGGTGGCTGCGAACCTCCGACAGGGGCGCGGCTCGGGACCCGCAGCGGGAGCGGCCTCGCGTCAGGCGGGAACGATGTTGTGGTTCCGGTGGAAGACGTTGTCCGGGTCGTACTCGCCCTTGACGGCCGCGAGGCGGCGGGTGTTCTGCTCGCCGAGGCCGGCCCGGGTGCGTTCCTCGCCCTCGTCGCCGATGAAGTTGAGGTAGACGGCGCCGATCGACCACGGCTTCAGGTCCGAGCAGACGGCGCGGGCCCAGGCGCGGCCGCGTTCGTCGTCCGCCGGGTCCTCCCACAGGCCGAAGGGGTGGACGGCCCAGGGGGCGACCCGCCAGGGGACCGGGAAGTCGTCCCGGCCGGCGGCGACCGCACCGCCGAGGGGGAAGACGACGTGCTGGGAGGGCGACGGCGTGACCATGTCCCGGGCTCGCGCGCAGAACAGGTCCGCCGCCTGGTCGGGGAAGCCTGCCAGGTACTCCGCCGACCAGTAGTTCCGGTACCCCGGCGGGTCGTCGAGCATGCACTGCACCTCGGCGTAGGGCATTTCGGCGATCACCTCGCCGCGGTGGCCGTTCGCCAGCATCGGTTCGAAGACCGGGCGGGCCTGGCCGAGGCTGCCGGTGTAGGTGAGCAGGACCCCGACCGCGAGCCGGCCGACGAGCTCCGGCGGGACGAACGGTTCCGGCGGGCCGGTGAGGTAGATCAGGGCGCCGCCGACCTCGCCCGGGGCCTCGTCCATGTAGTCCCGGTAGCGGCGCAGGACCTCCGGTCCGGCCTCGGCCGGCCACAGCAGCAGTGTGATCGCGAAGGCGGGCAGCGGGTGCAGGCCGAAGGTGAACTCGGTGACCACGCCGAAGTTCCCGCCGCCGCCGTGCAGGGCCCAGAACAGCTCGGGGTTCTCCTGTTCGCCGGTGCGCACCCGGCGGCCGTCGGCGGTGACCAGTTCGGCGGCCAGCAGGTTGTCGCACATCAGCCCGAATCTGCGCTCCAGCCAGCCCGATCCGCCGCCCAGGGTGAGGCCGCCGACTCCGGTGGTGGAGGCCCGGCCGCCGGTGGTGGCGAGGGCGTGCGGCTGGGTGGCCCGGTCGAGGTCGGAGACGGTCGCGCCGCCGCCGACCCTGGCGATCTTGGTCTGCGGGTCGACGTCGACGGCGTTCATCCGGCGCAGATCGACCACCAGGCCACCGTCGGCCACCGCGGCCCCGGTGACCCCGTGCCCGCCGCCGCGCACCGAGATCTCCAGCCCGTGGGACCGGGCGAAGGCGATGGCGGAGGCCACGTCCTGGTGGTTGAGGCACTGCGCGATCACCCGGGGCCGTCGGTCGATCATGCCGTTGAACACGGTCCGGGCCTCGTCGTAGGCGGTGTCCCCCGGGACGATCGCCTCCCCGAGCAGGCCTGACCGCAGGCCTGCCAGCGTGCCGGAATCGAGCAGGTCGGACGTCATGCTGATTCGCCCCTCTCCGGGACGGGGACACTCCGACGGTACCGAGCGTAGCTCCGGCCCGCGCCCGCCCGCATCCGGAGCGGACGAGGGCGGGCGGCCGGGCCGGGGCCTCGCGTCAGGCCGCGGTCTGCAGTTCCCGGACGGGCTGCTGAGCCACCGTCAGATGGTGGACGTTGTCCTGCGCGGGGGTGAGGTGGCCGCGCAGCCGGACCGCGAGCGCGATGATCAGCAGGGTGCAGCCGGCCATCGCGGCCAGGTAGATCGGCCAGGTGCCGGAGCCGACCAGCAGGACACCGACGGCGGGGCCGACCGCGACGGCGATCTGCTTCACCAGCGCGTACCCGGCGTTGTAGGTGCCGAGCAGCCGGCTCGGCGCGAGGTCCGCGACGATCGGGCCGAGGGTGGGCGCGAGCAGCGACTCGCCGACGCCGAACAGCGCGTAGATGGCGACGATCGCGACCGTGGCGGCCAGCGCCTCGGTCCGGATCAGTCCGGCGATCAGGGCCATCGCCCAGGCGGCCAGCCAGACCGCGCCGGCGGCGGCCATCGCGGTGGTGCGGCGGCGGCGCTCGGTGATCCGCACCACGAACATCTGCAGCACCACGATGGTCAGCGCGTTGGCGCCGATGGCGAGGCCCAGGGTGGACGGCGCGGTGCCGACGGTGTCGGTGGCGAAGGCCGCCACCCCGGACTCGAACTGGCCGTAGCAGGTGAAGAAGATCAGGCCGGCCAGCAGGCAGAGCCGCAGCATCGCCTTGTCGGCGACCAGCGCCCGCAGCCCGGTGGGGCCGCCACGGCGGGCGGCGGGCCCGTCCGGCTCGGTGGTGGCGGCCGGGATCCGGGCGCTGCCGGTGACGGCGGCGAGGCCGAGGAAGGTCATCGCCTCGATGGTGAACAGCCTGGTGAGGCTGGCCGGCTCGGCGATGTCGACGATCTGCCCGCCGACCAGCGCGCCGATGCCCATACCCAGGTTGACCAGGGTGAACTGGAGCGCGAAGGCGCGGTGCCGGGTGGCCTTGGGCGAGCTGCGGACGATCATCGTGGCGAGGGCGGGCTGGCAGGTGGTGACGCCGGCGCCGAACAGGAACGAGGCGATCAGCAGGGTCGGCGTGGTGCCGGCCTGCCCGAACGAGAACGCGCCGACGGCGGCCAGCGCGGCGCCGGCCAGCAGCACCGGGCGCGGGCCGTAGCGGTCGATGCCACGGCCGGTGAACGGCAGCACGGCGAGCGCGGCCAGGGCGAAGACGGTGAAGACCATCCCGGCGGCGAGCGAGCCCAGGCCCCGCACCTGGTCCACGTAGACGAACATGTACGGCATCGTGAAGCCGCTGCCGAACGCGCTGAGCGCGTTGCCGATCTGGACGCGGCGCAGCGGGCCGCCCGCCCCGTAACGCTGCTGCCTCTGCTGCTTCACCGTGCCGGTCACCGTGCACACCCCTTTGCTTGAGACTTCAGACCTGTCGTGTTTAGGCCGGAAGATTTAAGAGCTAAACTTTAGGCCTGAACTCTAAGGCTCGAAAGCTTGAGACGTCAAAGGCTTAACGCCTGCAGGGTTGCGTGGGACACTGGTCCGCATGAGCGCACGCAGACCCGCGCCGCCGGACGACGGCGAGCTGGGCATCGCCGAGCAGGTGGCCGTCTACCAGCGGGAATTCCCCACGGTGGACCCTCAGGTGGAGACCATCGTGTCCACCCTGTCCCGCCTCGCCCGGCGGATGAACGTGGCCTACAGCCGGCAGCTCGCCGTGCTGGGAATCACATCCGCGGAGTGGGAGGTGCTCAAGGCGCTGGTGATCGCCGGCAGCCCGTACCGGCTCGGCCCCGGCGAGCTCGCCAAGCGCCTCGGGCTGACGCCCGCCGCGATGACCCACCGGATCGACCGGATGGTCACCGACGGCCTGGTCACCCGGGAGCGGGACGAGGCCAACCGGGTCCGGGTGATCATCGAGCTCACCGAGGACGGCCGCGACAAGTGGCTGGAGCTGATGCGGATGGCCGCCGTCTTCGAGGCGGACCTGCTGCAGGACATCACCGCCGAGGAGCGCCCCGCGCTCTCCGCGATGCTCGGCCGGATGCTGCGCCGGATCGAGGTGACCCAGCCGGACGCGCTGGGCCGGACCGCGGACCTGGACTGAGCGGACGGCCACCACCCCCGGGGCGCGGCCACGGCACCTCCGGCCGCCGAACGACCGCAGGGCCCCGGACATCGCGTCCGGGGCCCTGCGTCATGCTCGCGGCGGCCCGGTCGGGCCGTCAGGGGTGGTGCCGGTTCAGCAGGCGCCGTTGTCGGTCCACACGCCCCACTGGCCGGAGGTCGACGGGTCCTCGTTGGTGGTCCACCACTTGTTGGTGTAGGTGTGGCCCTTCCAGCTGACCTTGGTGCCGGCCGTGGCGTAGACGGTGGCGGCGTTCCAGCTCGGCACGGTGCAGCCCGGCACGGTCGGGGAGGCCGAGGTGGACGGCGAGGAGGACGGGGACGGCGAGGCCGAGCTGCTGGGCGAGGCCGAGGACGACGGGGACGGCGAGGCCGAGGTCGGCGACGGGGACGGAGCCGCCGGGCAGTCGGCCGCGGAGCCGTTGGTGGCGCTCACCATCTTGTCGAACAGGGCGGTCTTGGTGCCCATGTCGTACAGCGAGAAGGCGAAGGAGCCGCCGAGGCCGTTGCAGTGCGCGTAGTCGACCTTGGCCTGGATCGACCGGGCGTCCTCACCGCTCCAGAAGGTGGTGCCGTCGTAGAAGTACGTGGTCTTCGCCGTGTCGTCCCAGAAGGTCTTGGCCGGGTTGTCGACGAAGCCCGCGAGCTCCTTGTACATCTGGATGCCGGGGACATTGCCGGACATCGCCGCACCGGCGGCGGGGCCGGTCGCGCTCTGGAACAGGCCGTTCTTGCCGTTGTTCGGCACGCCGGTCCAGCCGCGGTAGTAGAACGGGACACCCATGTTGATCTTCTTGGCGGGGAAGCCGCCCACGATGCCGTACTGCGGGTCGCCGACGGTCCACGCCTTGATCGAGGCGTCGATCGAGTACTTGCCGGTGCCGCCGGGGATCGGGGTCATCGGGTCGTTCGGGCCGGAGTAGAGCGGGGCCTGGTGGTTGGTCGGGCCCTGCGCCTCCCAGCCGCCGTGCATGTCGTAGGTCATGACATCGAGGAAGGTCAGGTACTGGCCGACCTTGTCGGTCTCGATGTTCTTGATCTTGTCCTGGCCGGCCCCGACCGCCGCGGCCAGCGCGTAGGTCTTGTGGTCGGCGGTGCCCTGGGCGTCCAGCTGGGTGCGGAACTCGGCGAGCAGCTTGGTGAAGTTCTGCTTGTCGCTCGGGCTCTCGTGGTTGCCGAGGTGGCCGCCGCCGCCCGGGTACTCCCAGTCGATGTCGATGCCGTCGAAGACGCCCGCGGCCGCGCCGGTGCCGCCGTAGCCGGCGTCGACGGGCAGGTTGCCCTTGATGAACATGTCGATGCAGGAGGAGACCAGCTTCTTGCGCGAGGCGTCGGTGGCCGCCGCGTCGGAGAAGTACTTGGAGTAGGTCCAACCGCCGATCGACAGCAGCACCTTGAGGTTGGGGTTCTTCGCCTTCAGCTTCTTCAGCTGGTTGAAGTTGCCCGCGATCGGCTGGCCCCAGACATCCGCCACACCGTCGACCGAGATGTCCGCGCCGAAGCTCTTCTGGTAGTCGGCGAACGCGTCGGCCGCACCGTCACCCGCGCTGGGGTTGTTCTCGTCCTGTGAGGCGGCCTTGGTCGCCTCGAAACAGGAGAGGGTGGTGGGGTTGATGTTGGCGAAGTCGTAGATCAGGTAGTCCAGTTTCCCGGCCACGCCGGTGTCCTGGACGGTCTTCGGGTAGTACGTGTTGCCGTAGATCGACCACTGGTCGAAGTAGGCGACCTTGATGCCGCCGCTGGTCGCGGGGGCGCCGGTGGAGTTGGTGGGCGCGGCCTGGGCGGAGACGCCCGAGGTCAGCGCGAGGGCGGTGCCGATCAGCGCGGAGGCGGCGGTGCCGGCCACCAGAGCCGTCAGGCTCTTGGGGCGCCGCCGGTGCGCCGGCCGGGACGCGGGGACGGAACGAAGCATGGCTGCGTGACTCCTGGTCGTGGGGGATCCCGCCACACCCCCCGGGTGCAACGTCCGGGGTGGGGCCGGACGTCAGGGGCATGACAGTGGAATCGAGCGGGGCCTTCGGTGGTGCGTAACCGGTGGGTCAGGTGCCCGGATAGGCCGAACCGGCGCCGCAGGTCGAGACCTCCGGCGCCGGTCCAGGGGCTCCCTGCACCTGGGCACAAAAATGGACTAGACCAACTCCCCCGTCAAGAGCCCCACTTGCCCCTTGAGCCATCGTTAAGGTTCGGCCCGGCCCGCCGCACCACTCCGATCAGTACCGGAGCGCCGCCGCGACGTCCGCCTTCACCGTCCCGGACAGGCTCCGGTTGCTGGTCGCGGTGGCCTGCGCGGTGCCCCCGGCGGTCACCTCCGGCACGCTCAGCACGACCACGTCCAGCACGTTGCCGCTCTGGTCGGTGAAGTTCACCTGGATCGTGTACTGGTAGCCCTTGGAGCCGCCGTTCTTCACGGTGACCGGCACCTTCACCTTCCCGTCGGACGCGGACGACACCGAGCCCAGCGAGATGTCGCTCTTCGCGTCCAGCCCGCCCTTCACGCTGGCCAGCGCCGAGGACGCCGCCGCCTGCGCGGACGAGGCCGCCGAACCCAGCGCGGAGGTGGCGTCGGAGGCCAGGCTCTCGGCCGCCGAACCCACCGCGGAGGTGGCGTTGGAGGCCAGGCTCCCGGCCGCCGAGGCCGCGGCCGACAGACCGGACTCGAGCGCCGAGGAGACCGCGGGCGAGGGCGAGCCGTCCGACGAGCAGGCCGCCAGCCCGCCGCCGCCCAGCATGGCCGCCGCGACGGCCACCGCGGCCACCCTGACCCGACGCCCTGAACCGACCTGACGACCCGGCACGACCCGACGCTCCATGACCACTCCTCGCTCGGCTGCCCCCACCCCACCACCCTTGGCCCGCCCCACCCGCCCGGCCACCCGGCAGAGCGGTTCGGGTGACCGGGCCGCGGCCGCCGCGGCCGGCGCCCGGCCGCATACCATGGCGCGGACGGCCGGAGGGGCGACGGAAGAGGTACGGCGGTGGTGCGCAAGCTCGGCGAGCTGGAGGCGGAGATCATGGACCGGCTCTGGGGCTGGGGCCGTCCGGCCACCGTCCGCGAGGTGGTGGACGACCTCAACCGGCACCGCCCGGTCGCGTACACCACGGTGCTCACCGTCGCGGACATCCTGCACACCAAGGGCCTGTTGAGCCGCGAGAAGTCCGGCCGCGCCTGGGTGTACGCGCCGACCCGCAGCCGCGAGTCCTACACGGCCGAGCTGATGCGCGAGGCGCTCGGCGCGAGCACCGACGCGCCGGCCGCGCTGGCCCGCTTCGTGGAGCAGATCTCCCCCGAGGAGCTGGCCGCGCTACGCCGGGCACTGGCCGGCCTGGAGGGCGGCGAGCCGGGCGGGCCGGCATGACCGCCGTCCTGCTGCTGGCCGGCTGGGCCGCGGCCGTGGCCGTCCTGCTGCCGCCGCGGCTGGCCCGGGCGGGCTGGGTGCGGCGGGCGCCGGCGCTCGGCGTGCTGGCCTGGCAGGCGCTCGGCGTCTCGGCGGTCGCCGCGGTGGCCCTGGCCGTCCGGCAGCTCCTGGACCCGGCGCCGCACCACCATGACCGGCTGCTGCACCTGTGCGGGCTGTCCGCCCCAGCGGAGGCCGTGTCGCGGGTCGCGCTGGCCGCGGCCGCGGCGGTGGCCCTGGTGCCGGTCGGCCTGTTCGCCGTCCGGCTCGCGGCGGCCGCGCGGGGCCGCGCGCGGCACCGGAGGCTGCTCGACCTGGCCGGGCGGCGCGGGCTGGTGCCCGGCGCACTGGTCCTGGAGCACCCCGCCCCGGCCGTCTACTGCCTGCCCGGGCGGTCCCGGCGGGTGGTGGTCAGCCGGGGCGCGCTGGACGCCCTGACCCCGGAGCAGTTGGCCGCCGCCCTCGCCCACGAGCACGGCCACCTGACCGGCCGCCACCACCTGGCCGCCTGCGCGGCCGAGGCCTTCGCCCGGACGTTCGCGGGGCTGCCCCTCGGGCGGCTGGTACGGGACGAGACCCGGGCCCTGCTGGAGATGGCCGCCGACGACCGCGCCCTGCGGCACCACTCCGCCCGCGCCCTGGCCGGCGCGATGGGCGTGGTGGCGGCCGGCCCGGCGCCGTCCACCGCGCTGGCCGCCGGCCACCACGCCGCGGCCCGGGTCTCCCGGCTCGCCGCCGGCCGCCCCGGCTGCCGCGCGCGGCCGTGCTGCTCGGCCCGGCGGCGGCCGGGGCGCTGGCCGCCGTCCCGCTCGCGCTGGTCTGCGTGCCGCACCTCGTCTGAGCGGGCCACCCGGGCCCGGGCCTCGGGCGGCTTGCCTTTCGGACCGGCTTTCTACTAATTTGCTTAGGAGATTAGTAGTAGCACCTGCCGGCCGAACCGCGAGGGAGCAGCAACACCATGGGTCAGCACCGCCTCCCCTCCCCCTCCGGCACCCGGCGCCGCCGCACCGTACTCGCCCTCGGCGCGGGAGGCGCCCTGCTGCTGCCCGCGGCCGCCGCGCACGCCGAGCCCAAGCCCTCGCTGGACCAGGTGCAGCGCCAGGTCGACGCGCTCTACGAGGACGCCGAAGCCGCCACCGAGCAGTACAACGGCCTCCAGGAGCGCCGGCAGCAGCTGCAGACCCGCACGGGCGGCCTGCAGCAGGAACTCGCCCTCCAGCAGGAGCAGTTCAACGCCCTGCGGGAGACCCTCGGCGCGGTCGCGGCCGCCCAGTACCGGGACGGCGGCATCGACCCGGCGATCCGGCTGATGCTGACCTCCGACGCGGACGGCTACCTGGACAGCGCCGGCCGTCAGGACACCGCCGCCGCCACCCAGGTCGGCGCTCTCCAGCGTTTGCAGAACCAGCAGCGCCGACTCGACCGACTCCGCGCCGAGGCAGCCGGCCGGCTGACCGAACTCGACGACGCCCGCCGGGCCGCCGCCGCCAAGAAGGCCGAGGTGCAGAGCCGGCTCGCCGAGGTGCAGCGCATCCTGGGCGGCCTCAAGGCGGCCGAACGCGCCCAGGTCCTGGCCGGCGACCAGCCCGCCGCCTCCCGCGGCGCGGCCCGCACCCCGTACACCGGTCCGGCCACCGGGCGGACCAGGGACATCCTGGACTTCGCCCACGCGCAGCTCGGCAAGCCGTACGTCTACGGCGCCACCGGGCCCGGCTCGTACGACTGCTCCGGCCTCACCCTGAAGGCCTTCGCGGCCGGCGGCGTCGCCCTCCCCCGCACCTCGCAGGCCCAGTTCGCCGCCGGGCAGAAGATCGCCAAGAGTCAACTCCAGCCCGGCGACCTGGTGTTCTACTACGCCGACCTGCACCACGTCGGCATCTACCTGGGCGACGGCAGGCTCCTGCACGCCCCGCGCACCGGCAAGACCGTGGAGATCGTCGGCGTCGACGTGATGCCGTACGCGGGGGCCGTCCGCTACTGACGGCGGGCGGCCCCGCGGCCGGGAGGTGCGTCAGACGGCCGTGACGTTGACCGCGCTCGGGCCCTTCTGGCCGGCCTCGATCTCGAACTCGACGTTCTGGCCCTCGGCGAGGGTCTTGAACCCGTTGCCCACGATCGCCGAGAAGTGGACGAACACGTCCTTGCTGCCGTCCGCCGGGCTGATGAAGCCGAAGCCCTTCGACTCGTTGAACCACTTGACCTGGCCCTGGATCTTCGCCATGCCGCTCTCCTCGTACGCTCGTTGGCATGGCCCTGCAGCCGCGCCGGACCGATCATGCCCAACGGGACCCCCGGCTAACCCGGGAGCCCCGTCGGGTGGCGCGGCCGGTCAGCCACCGGTCAGCGCGCGGTCAGGACAGGCCGCGCCCGGCCTGTTCGGCGGCCTCGTCGGCGGCGCGGGCCTCACGGCGGCGGACCACGTCCTGACGGCGGGTCACCACGGCGACCGCACCGAGCGCCGCCGCGGTGAACGCGATCACCCCGTGCCACGGGCGGTCCACCACGTGGCCGAGCGCGTGGTCCAGGGAGTAGCGTCCCGCCCCGGCCACGCCCAGCGACAGGCCGCAGGCACCCAGCAGGGCCGGGTACTCGAAGCCGCCGCCGGTGGCGAAGAAGCCCGCCGGGGCGTGCACCGAGATGGCACCCGCCATGGTGCCGGCGACGATCGACCCGGCGACCGGGGTGGCCAGGCCGAGGGCCAGCAGCGCACCGCCGCCCGCCTCGCCGAGGCCGGAGGCGACGGCGCTCCGGTGGCCCGGTTCGAAGCCCATGTGTTCCATCGCCTGGGCGGTGCCCTCCAGGCCACCCCCGCCGAACCAGCCGAACAGCTTCTGGGCGCCGTGGGCGAACAGCACCCCGCCGACGGCGGTGCGCAGGGCCAGCAGGCCGAGGTCCTTGCGGTGCAGACTGGTCATGGTGACGCCCCTGGGTCCGGTGGCACGGCTGACGCCGCACTCGACCTCAATCCCAGCCCAGTGGGCCCACCGGCTCGACCCGGGAACGCCATCCGGGCTAATCCGCCGGCCGAGGGAGAGCGATGGGAGCAGCGTCCCCGCCCGTGTACGAACTGCCGGGCGCCGGCATCACCGACGAGGGGTCGTTCTGGACCGCGCTCGGCCGGGCCGTGGGCGCACCGGACGGCTACTACGGCCGCAATCTGGACGCACTCGCCGACTGTCTGCGCGGCGGTTTCGGCCCCGAGCCGCCGTTCACCCTGGTCTGGCGGGACGCCTCCGTCGCCCGGCACCGGCTCACCCGCAGGCCGGCCGGCGGCCGGGAGCGCAGCTACTTCGAGGAGATCGTCGCGGTGCTGCGCGAGGGCGGGGTGACGGTGCGGCTCGACTGAGCGGGGGCGGGCCGGCCCGTGCCGACCCGCCCCCGCCGCCCCCCGGGGCCGCCCCGCCCCGGGTCAGTCCGTCCGCCGGGTCGGCGCGACCCGGGAGCGGGTGAACCCGGCGGCGAGCGCCCAGGAGAGGACCGGCAGTCCGACCAGCACGACCGCCAGGTACGTCCACGGCACCGCCAGCGCATGGGTGCCCATCCAGATCGCGCCGGTCGCGTCGACCTCCGGCGTGCGGCCCAGGTTCTGCACCCGCTGGATCGCCGCCGCGGGCACCAGTCCGGCTGCCGCGCCGAGGACCGCGCCGATCAGCGCGACCACGGCGCACTGGAAGCCCGAGAGCCTGCGCCGGATCCCCGGGGCCGCACCGACGGCGGCCAGCGTGGAGAGGTCCCGCTGGGAGTCCGCCGCGGCCAGCCCGGTGGCGATCCCCGCCGCGGCGACCGCCACCGCGGTCGCCGCGACCGCGAGGCCGAGCACCACGACGCTCTCGGAGCCCTCCTGGTAGCCGCGCTCGACGCCGATCCCGCCGCGGCCGCCGGCCGCGGTGACCGCCGCGTCCGCCCGCTGCTCGGCCACCTCGGACGGCGCCCGGGCGGGCCGCCAGACCGAGCCCGACTCGGCCAGCTTCAGCCCGGCCCGTTCGGCCGTGGCCGGCGGGATCACCGCCCGGGCGGCCGGCACCTCGGCCTTGACCAGCACCGCGGGAAGGGTGAGCGTGCTCGCCGTGTTGCCGTCCGGACCGGTGGCGCCGAAACGGGTGAGTTCCAGCGTCAGCGTGCCGTCCTTGACCAGGCTCGGGTCGAACACCGCCACCTTCCCGTCCGCGAGGGCCCGGGCGGCCTCGGGTCCGTCGGCGGCCAGCAGGTTGTGCAGCAGCGTGGCGTCGCCGGAGATCAGCTCGCCGTACTGGTAGTTCCGCTCCTTGCCCGGGTGGCAGCGCGGGTCGGTCGCGAGCAGCCGCTCCGCCTCGCCCGGGGCGATCCTGGCGCCGTGCGCCGAGCCGGGCTGGCCGGCCACCGGCGGGCAGGTGTGCTCCGGCACCGCCTTCAGGGCGATCCGGCCGCAGAAGCTGCCGCTGCTCCCGTCGCAGACCCCGTAGGCGACCCGCCGGAGGTCGGCGCGCGGCCCGAGGTCGGGGACGGCCTGCTCGACCGCGGCCCGCAGCCGGTCGACGCCGGGGCCGGCCGACGGCAGGGTGACGGTGCCCACCGGCGCCGCCGCGACGTAGTCCGACCGGGCCGCGGCGTCCCCGGTGCTCTGGAAGGTCAGCACGGCGACCGCACCGGCCACGGCGGCCATGACGGCCGCGACCGCGGGTGCGGTCCGGCCGCGGTGGCGGGTCGCGTCGCGCAGCGCCAGCCGCGGGCCGAGCGGGAGGAAGCGGCCGAGCCGGCCGACCTGGCCGACCAGGAACGGGGTGCAGGCGACCAGGCCGAGCTCCGCGAGCATCGAGCCCGCCGTGACGACCCTGGTCCGCGCGCCGCTGGTGGCACCGAGCAGGGCGAGGGCCGTGCCGGCCAGCACGCCGGCCGCGCCGAGCAGGGTGAACCACTTCGCGGGCGGGCGGGTGGTGCCGCGGCCGGTGAGGGCGTCCACCACGGGCTGCCGCGACGCCTGGACGGCGGGGACGATCGCGGCCAGCACCCCGGTCAGCACGCCGATGGCGAGGATCGCGAGCAGGTCGGCGGGCTCGAGTGCGAGGTGACCGAAGCGCGCCCCGGACCTCGTCTCCAGCCAGGACCGGCCGAGCGCCACCGCGAGGGCGCCGAGCGCGGTGCCGGCCAGGGCTCCGGCGCCGCCCAGCACGACACCGCCGGCCAGCACCACCCCGCGGACGTGGGTACGGTCGCCACCCCCCGCGGCGACCAGTCCGAGCTGGCGCCGGGAGCGGCGCGCGCCGACCGCGAAGGCCGGGCCGGCCAGCAGGACGATCTCCAGCAGGGCCATGCCGACCACGGTGGTGACCACGGTCGACCGGTTGAGGCCGTCCGTCTCGGCCGTACCGAGGCGGTCGGGGTTGTCCCGGTACAGCGGCACGGCACTGTCCGGCGGCGGGTCGGCGAGCACCGCCCGGGAGGTCACCGAGAAGCCGTAGGCGTTGGTGCGCTTGACGTCCTCCCAGCCGAAGGAGGCGCTGCCGGGGAGCGAGACCAGCCAGCCGTGCCCGCGCGGGTCCTCGGACTCCGGCGTCCGCCCGGCGGTCGCCAGCAGGCCGGCCAGCTCGCCCGGCCGGCCGACCAGGCGCACGGCGTCCAGCTCGCCCGGGTACTCGACGGCGGCGGTGATCCGCAGCGGGCGGTCGGTGCCCGCCAGGGTGGTGGTCCGGCCGACCGCCAGCCCGGCCTCGGCGAGGAAGGCGGTGGTCGCCGCGACCTCGTACTGGTCACGGGGCCAGCTGCCCTCGTGGAGCGTCACCAGGCCCTTGGTGTCGGGGTCGGTCAGGTCCACGCCGTAGGCCTGCACCGGGAGTTGGCCGTGGGCGGTGGAGGCGCCGACGAAGGCGGACGGCGTCTGCACCGGCACCACCCGGGCCCCGGGCGGCAGCGCCTGCGTGATCAGCCGGTCCAGCGGCTGGGCGGCGCGGGCCGCCTCCTCCTCGGTGGGGACGGGCTTCGCGCCCTGCTGCGAGACGATCGAGACGGCGGCGTCCGGGTCCGGGGCCTGCTGCAGGCGCCAGCCGGGCCGCTGCGCGACGACGTACGCGTCGGCGGCGCCCATCACCCGGGTGGCGCGCTCCTGCGGGGTCGGTTGGCCGCTGCGGGCGGTGACGTCGGCGGCGGTGACGCCGAGGACCGGGAGTGCGATCATCGCGACGACCAGGGCGCTGCGCCCCTTGGCCCGCAGGGCGTCGCGGCGGGCGATGCGCAGGGCGGCCCGCCAGGCGGAGAGCTTCACCGGGCGTCGCCGCCGTCGGTGCCGGCGAGGAGCCCGGCGACGTCGGTGCCGGGGTCCACCGTCCGGCCGTCGCGCAGCACCACCACCCGGTCCACCCAGGCCGCGTGGCGGGCCTCGTGGGTGACCATGACGGCGGCCGCGCCCGCGTCGCAGCGGGCCCGGAGCGTGGCGAGGACGGCCTCACCGGTGGTGGAGTCCAGGGCCCCGGTGGGCTCGTCGGCGAGGACCAGGCGCCGCTCGCCGATGAGTGCGCGGGCGATCGCGACGCGCTGCTGCTGGCCGCCGGACATCTCGTCCGGGAAGCGGTCGGCGAGTTCGGCGATGCCGAGCTCCTCCAGTGCGGCCAGTGCCTCGGTGCGGGCCCGCCGTCCGGCGACGCCGTCCAGTTCGCGGGGGATCGCCACGTTCTCGGCCGCGGTCAGCGCGGGGACCAGGTTGTAGTCCTGGAACACATAGCCGATCGCGCGTCGGCGGACGGCGGCGACGGCGTTGCGGGAGAGCCCGCCCAGCGGCCGGCCCTCGATCACCACCTCGCCCGAGCTGGCGCGGTCCAGCCCGCCCGCGAGGGTGAGCAGCGTCGACTTGCCGGAGCCGCTCGGCCCCATGACGGCCACGAACTCCCCCGCCCGCACGGCGAGGTCGACTCCGCGCAGCGCGTGGACCTCCGCGGCTCCGCGGCCGTGCACCCGGGACACGTTCTGCAACTGCAGGACCGCGCCCCCGGTCTCCCTGTGATCTGTGGTCATTCCCGGCTCTCTCTCGTACTGGCGCCGCTCGCGACCGCCCCCTGGGCGCCGGTCGCGCAGCCGAGATCCCCTCGACCCGAAGCGCATACTCGGTATGTATACCCGGTATGGTCCAGATCGACAAGGACCGCCCCGGCCGGCCGGGGCGGTCCTCGACGTGCGCTCGTAAGGCCCTCAGGCCTGCTCCGACCTGCTGCGGAACGGCGGTCAGCCCAGGGCGGCGGTGAAGGCCCGGGCCCGGCGGGTGATCTCCGGCCAGTCGGCGGCGGCCACCAGCGACGGGGTGACCACCTCGCTGCCCGCGCAGACCGCGAGGGCGCCGGCGTCGAGGAACGCGGCGGCGTTGCCCGCGTCGACGCCGCCGGAGGCGACCAGCGGGGCGCCGGGGAACGGACCGTGCAGATCCTTCAGGTAGCCGGGGCCGAAGGCGCGGGCGGGGAAGACCTTGACGGCGGCGGCGCCCAGGTCGAGCGCCTCGGCGACCTCGCTCGGCGTCAGCGCGCCCAGGATCACCGGCACCGGGGCGGCGGCCACCGCCGGACGCACCCCCGGGGTGACCAGGTACTCGGCCCCCGCGTCGACGGCCCGCCCGGCCTGCTCGGCGGTCAGCACGGTGCCGACGCCGATCCGGCTGCCGGTCCCGGCGGCGGTCGCGCGGCGCAGCAGCGCGGTGACGTCCGGGGTGGTGAAGGTGAACTCCACCCAGCGGATGCCGCCTTCGGCGAGCGCCGCGCACAGGGCGGCGGGGTCGGGGACGGCGGGGGCGCGGACCACCGCGATCACCCGGTCGGCGGCCAGCTCCTGGGGCAGGGTCATCGGGTCTCTCCGGTGGTGCGGCGGCGCAGCGCGCGGCCCGGGCGGGCCCCGGTCGGTCGGGAGTCGTCGATCACGGCGGTGCCGCCGACGAAGACGTACGGGATGCCGGCGGCGGGGCTGCGCGGCCGGTCGAAGGTGGCGGTGTCGCGGACGGTCCGCGGGTCGAACAGGACCAGGTCGGCGGCGTAGCCGGGGCGGATCACTCCGCGCCGGTGCAGGCCGAGCCGACGGGCCGGCCGGCCGGTCATCCGGGCCACCGTCTCCTCCAGGCCGAGCACGCCCAACTCCCGGCTGTAGTGGCCGAGATAGCGCGGGAAGGTGCCCCAGGCGCGGGGGTGCGGCCGGTCCCCGGTGAGCAGGCCGTCGCTGCCGACGGTGTGGGCCGGGTGCCGCATGATGGCACGGACGTTGGGCTCGTGGCCGACGTGCTGCAGGACGGTGGTGCCCAGGCCGTCGGCGAGCAGCAGGTCGAGGAAGGCCTCCGTCCCGCCGCCGTCGGCGGCGAGTTGGGCCACCGTGCGGCCGACCCGGTCGGCGAGCCGGGGGTCGCGGACGCCGGAGATCTGCACGGTGGACCAGTCGGCCACCACGCCGTGGCAGCCGTCGCTGCCGTGCTCCTCCATGGCGGCCCGGATCCGCTCCCGGGCGGCCGGGTCGCGCAGCCGCTCCAGGGTGCGGTCCGGACCGCCCTCGGTGGCCCAGGAGGGCAGCAGGGCGGCCAGCGTGGTGGAGCCGGGCAGGTAGGGGTAGCTGTCCAGGGTGAGGTCGAGCCCGTCGGCCAGGGCGGCGTCCAGCAGGGCGAGGAGCTCCTCGGCCCGGCCCCGGTTGACGCCGAAGTTCATGGTGGCGTGGGTGAGGTGCAGCGGGCAGCCGCTGCGCCGGGAGACCTCGATCATCTCGGCGTACGCGTCCAGCGCGCCGGCGCCGTAGGAGCGGGTGTGCGGACCGTGGTAGCCGCCGTGTGCGGCCACCACCCGGCAGAGTTCGACGAGTTCGGCGGTGGGGGCGTACATGCCGGGGGTGTAGGTGAGACCGCTGGAGAGACCGACGGCGCCCTCGCGCAGCCCCTGGGCGAGGAGTTCGCGCATCCGGGAGAGTTCGGCTCCGGTCGCGGGGCGGTCCTCCCAGCCGACCACCAGGGCGCGCAGGGTGCCGTGCGGCACCAGGTAGCAGGCGTTGGCGGCCAGGCCCGAGCGGTCCAGCCGGTCCAGGTACCCGCCGACGGTGCGCCAGTCCCAGGCGAAGCCGTCCGGGTCGCCGTTCCAGCCCGCGAGCTGGCGGCGCAGCCGGGCCAGGGTGGGCCCGTCGACGGGCGCGTAGGACAGGCCGTCCTGGCCGAGCACCTCGCAGGTGACGCCCTGGCTGACCTTGGCGAGGTGCTCGGGCTCGGTGAGCACGGCCAGGTCGGAGTGGGCGTGCATGTCGATGAAGCCGGGGGCGAGGACGAGTCCGTCGGCGTCGATCGTGCGGGCGGCCGGGGCGCCGTCGGCCTCGGCGATGACGCCGCCGGTGACCGCGAGGTCGCCGCGGCGCCGTTCGGCCCCGGTGCCGTCGATGATCCAGGCGCCCCGGACCAGGAGGTCGGGCATCAGAAGAAGGTCCTCACCAGATCGACCACGCGCGGCAGTTCGGCGTCCGAGTCGTCCAGGACGGGGATCAGGTTCCACTTGTCGAAGGCGGTGCAGGGGTGCGAGACGCCGAGCCGGACGATCTCGCCGATCCGGACCTCGGCGTCGCGCAGGAAGGCGTGCTGGTCGTTGAGCGCGGTCACGGTGCCGGCCACCGGGCCCCGGCCGCGGACCAGTTGGGGCTGCGGCAGGCCCAGGTCGTACGGGAAGTCGCGGCGGCCGCCGTCCAGCAGGGCGAGGCCGGGCTCGGGCCGCGAGACCACCCGGGACCAGCCGTGCAGTGCGGCCCGGAAGGGCTCGGCGCCCGGTGTCCGGCCGAACGGCGAGATGCCGCGGTAGAAGCCGTCGTCGTGGGCGGCGTACGCGCCGGAGCGCAGCACCACCCTGGTCCGCGGCCCGGCCAGCGGCGCGAGGTGGTCGGCGACGGTGTCGAAGAAGGCGCTGCCGCCGGCCGTGACCCAGACCTCCTCGGTCTCGAACAGGCCGGCCAGCTCGTGGTGCAGCTCCGCGAGGTGCGCCAGGTAGCGGATGACGGTGGCGACCGAGGCGTCCGAGCCGTCCGGGCCGAGCGGGCCCTCGTAGCCGCTGACCCCGGCCAGCCGCAGGCCGGGGGCCGCGTGCACGGCGCGGGCCACCTCGACGGCCTCGGCGACGGTGCGGGCGCCGGTCCGGCCGCCGGGGGCGCCGAGTTCCACGCAGACGTCCACCGGGGCCGGGGCGCCGCGCAGGGCCCGGTCCATCAGTGCGACGGAGTCGGTGGAGTCGACCCAGGAGGCGAACCGGAACTCCGGGTCGGCGGCCAGTTCGCCGGAGAGCCAGCGCAGGCCGGCCGGGTCGAGCAGGGTGTTGGCGAGGTGGATACGGCGCACGCCGAAGGCCCGGCCGACGCGCAGTTGCGGCAGGTTGGCCAGGGTGATCGCGACGGCGCCGGCGTCCAGGTGGCGCTGCCACAGCGCGGGGGCCATCGAGGTCTTGCCGTGCGGGGCGAGCTCGACCCCGGCGCGGGCGCACCAGTCCGCCATGGTGCGCAGGTTGTGGTCGAGCGCGCCCGCGTCGAGGGTGACCAGCGGGGTGCCGAGGTCGTCCAGGGTGGGGCCGCCGGCCAGGTACTCGGCGACGGTGCGGCCCCAGGCGGCGGTGGGGACGGCTTTGAAGCGCCAGTCCAACCGCTCCTCGGCGAGCTCCGCCACCCTGGCACGGTCGATGGTCTCCACCGGGACCGCCCTCCTGTTGCATTATCTGCAACGATCATTGCATCGGCTGTGCAGGTGATCTAACCTCAGGTCCAGACCACTGGTCAACGACCGCCCCCACCACCCCGCCAGGAGCCTGCCGGTGACCACCCCTGCCGCCGTGTGCATCGGCGAGTCGATGGCCGTGCTGCTGCCGGAGCGCACCGGGCCGCTGGAACACGCCGAGACCTTCCGCCGGGGCTTCGGCGGCGCGGAGTCCAACGTCGCCTGCGCGCTGGCCGGACTGGGCGTCCCGGCCGCCTGGATCAGCCGGGTCGGCGCGGACGGACTGGGCCGCAGCCTGGTCGCGCAGATCGCCGCGCACGGCGTGGACACCTCGGCGGTCGCCGTCGACCCGGACCGCCCGACCGGGCTCTACCTCAAGGAGACCGGCGCGGGCGGCGACCACCCGCACGACCTGGGCGCGGGCCGCAGCCGCCTGCACTACTACCGGCGCGGCTCCGCCGCCTCCGCGATGGGCCCCGAGGTGCTCGCCGACCCGGCCGCCGCGCCCCTGCTGGACGGCGCGAGCCTGATCCACCTGACCGGCATCACCCCCGCCCTCTCCGACAGCTGCCACCGGCTGGTCCGCTCGCTGCTGGCGGTGCCGGGCCGGCGGATCAGCTTCGACCTCAACTGGCGGCCCGCACTGTGGGCGGGCCGGGACCGGCAGGCACTGCGGTTCCTGATGAACGGATCGCAGATCGTGCTGCTCGGCGCCGACGAGGCCCGGGAGGTCCTCGGCACCGACGACCCCGAGGGACTGCGCAGGCTGCTGCCCCGCCCGGAGGTGCTGGTGCTCAAGGACGACGGGCGCCGCTCCACCGCGATCGCCCGGGACGGCTCGGTCCTCGCCGAGCCCGCGCTGCGGGTCGAGGTGGTCGAGCCGACCGGCGCCGGCGACGCCTTCGCGGCCGGCTACCTGGCGGGCGTGGTGCGCGGACTGCCGCAGGCGGGGTGCCTGCGGCTCGGCCACCTGTCGGCCGCCTCGGCGCTGACCGTCCGGGGCGACCTGGGCGCGGCCCCGCCGGCCGACGTCGTCGAGCGGCTGCTGGCCGCCGACCCGGCCGGGTGGGCCGCCACCCGGGTCGACGCCGACGGCTTCCACCCGGCGGCCGCCCGGTGAGCAGCTCGACGGTGGCCCGGGCGATGCTGCTGCTGGCCGAACTCGGCCGCGGCGAGCGGACCCTGGAGCAGTTGGCGGCCGTCCTGGACGCGCACAAGAGCACCGCGCTGCGGCTGCTGCGCCCGATGGAGGAGGCCCGGGTGGTGCAGCGCGACGCCGCGCACCGCTACCGGCTCGGCCCGCAGCTGTTCGCGCTGGCCGGGCAGGCGCTGGAGCAGCGCGGAGTACGGGCCGTCGCGGCGCCGCACCTGCGCGAGCTGAACGCGGTCACCGGCCAGACCGTGCACCTGGCCGCGTACGAGGGCGGCGAGGTGGTCTACATCGACAAGTACGACTCCCGGCACCCGGTGCGGATGTACTCCCGGATCGGGCTGCGCGCGGCGCTGCACAGCGCCGCCGTGTCCAAGGTGCTGCTGGCCGACCTGCCGCCGGCCGAGCGGCGCGAGGTGGTGGCGGGGGTCGAGTTCACCCCGTTCACCGCGAACACGCTGACCACGCCCGAGGCGCTGCTGGCCGAGCTGGAGCAGGTCGCCCGGCAGGGCTGGGCACAGGACCACGCCGAGCACGAGCCGTTCATCAACTGTGTCGCCGCGCCCGTCCGGGACGCCACCGGCCGGGTGGCCGCGGCCGTCTCGGTGTCGGTGCCGGACGTCCTGCTGACCCACGAACAGGTCCTGGCGCTGCTCCCGCGGCTGCTGGCCACCGCCGCCGCCGTCTCCGCCGACTGCGGCCACCCCGCCCCCGGCTGACCGGCCCGAGTCCGACCGAACCGCTCGGAGCCCGACCGCTCGGAGCCGAACCGACAAGGAGTGCTGGATGAAGACCGAGGTCCGTACCGACGGCGCCCCCGCCCCCGCCTGGGTGTTCTCCCAGGGGGTGCGCAAGGGCCCGCTGCTGCAGGTCTCCGGGCAGGGGCCGCAGGATCCCGCCACCTCCGCGTACCTGTACCCGGGTGACGTGAAGGCGCAGACCCTGCGCACCCTGGAGAACGTCCGGGCGGTGCTGGAGGCGGGCGGCGCGACCGTCGAGGACGTGCTGATGTTCCGGGTCTACCTCACCAGGCGGGAGGACTTCGGGCCGATGAACGAGGTGTACGGGGAGTTCATCGACCGGCACGTCCCCGAGGGCGGCGTGAA